>NZ_JABXKN010000153.1:0-318639 GCF_017115065.1 Nostoc sp. JL23 | reverse complement strand
CACGCCCAGATTTAACTGAGAGGTGCGGGGAATAATATCCCCCATCGACTCAACCACTGCCCGTCGCTGTTCGATGATGCCGTAAGCTTCTAGTGCATTTAGCTGTTCCTGTAGTGCGTCTGCTTTGATTCCCAGTACAGCAGCAATTCCCATTTTCTGGTTCAAGATGGACTCGGTAAGAACAGAACCTTCGCCTTTAAAGTCACGTTCCCACAGCTTGGCTAGGAAATATCCCACTAGGTAAGAGTTAGGTAAGTGGGCATTTCCAGCAACATATTTATCCTCTTTTTGAATGATAAACTTGCAGGATGCTAAAGCTTGAAACTCAGTGTATGCCCGCAAGATAAATTTGATTCTGTCAGCAATCACTTTGCTTTCTTCTTCAAATTCTGAAGCAATATGATACAATAATTCATCGCTAGTAAATTTACTATAACGAGGTAAGAACGTATATACAAAGTAAGGCCATCCACCCCAATCAACAGGATTTCCTGGTGTTTTTTGTAGTCCTTTATCACCAAAACTTAAATAAAAATGCATTAACCAGTCTGTAATATTTGACTCTAAGCCTGAGTCTAGTCGCAAGACAATTCCCCCTTCCCGACTGGGGCGATTATTCTTAATTAACCCTGCACGTACTGCCCAACTTTTTACTCGTCCTACTTTGCCATTGCCTAAACTTGTTTTCTCCATCAAATTAGGCAAGCTATCATTTAAACCTTTTTCTTGGGCAGCAGTATGAAGCAGTCTATTAATTTCGTCTTTTTTAAAGGAAAAAGAGCCATTAAAATGCAATTGCAATTTAACCATAATATATTTTCTAAATGCGAAGTTTAATTAAATATATTTTCCTGACACTAGATTCAAAATATGTATGAGATATTGACTACGAAAATATAGACAACTATTGAATTGTATATTACTAACTACTATATATACCACTTTAAATGTTGATATTAGAGTGCGTAGACAGACTCACTCTTTCCCTTTTACTTTTAGTTATGGAATCACCAATCGAAAGAATTAAACTCTCTCAAACAGCCAAAGACCAACTTACCAAACTTAAGCGCAGCACAAAAATCGACCAATGGAATATCTTATGCCGTTGGGCATTTTGTCGTTCCCTCGCAGAATCAACCACACCCTCCCCCGTCCCAATTCCCCAAGATAGCAACGTCGAAATGAGTTGGCGCGTTTTTGGCGGCGAAATGTCTGATATACTCCTCCTCGTCCTTAAGCAACGCTGTCACAATGACGGTTATCCCACCGACAAAGAAACCCTTGCTACTCAATTCCGCTTACATTTACATCGCGGTATTGGTTACTTAGCAGGCGATCCAAATATCAAGAAAATTGAAGATTTAATTGAACTAGCGGTTAAAAATTGAAAGGATATTAGTTGACTGTTAACTGTTCACTGTTAACTGAAACTAATATTATGCCTGAAGCGCTAGAAATTGAGCGTCATAGAGCTGCGATCGCTCGCATTGATATATCTCGCCCTGTACGATTGGCTATAGAAGGGTCAATCCTCAATCAAGACACCACTTTTTTTGACTACGGCTGCGGTTACGGTGGTGATGTGCAGCGAGTAAAAAATTTAGGTTACACCAGTGCAGGTTGGGACCCTTACTACTATCCAGATGTACCACGCACCGCCGCCGATGTGGTCAACTTGGGTTATGTCCTCAACGTCATTGAAGACTCAGAAGAACGCCGTCAAAGCCTGATCCAAGCTTGGGAACTCACCGGGAAAGTTTTAATTGTCGCGGCTCAAATACTGATTAACGCTCCCAGTAAAACCCAACTTGCTTACAATGATGGCATTGTGACGCGCCGCAATACTTTTCAGAAATATTACGAACAACAAGAACTCAAAACTTATATTGATGAAGTTTTAAATGTTGATGCAGTACCGATCGCACTAGGCGTTTACTTTGTTTTTCGAGATGAAGCTGAAAAAGAAAGCTACAAAGCTATCCGCTTCTTTTCTGCGACTTCTACACCGCGAGTCCGCATCCCCGTTAAGCGGTTTGAAGATTATCAAGAACAGCTGGAACCACTCATGGCTTTCTTTACCAAACGCGGTAGATTACCTGTCAAAGGAGAATTGGAAAATGAACAGGAATTACTGAATGAATTTGGTAACTTTCGCCGCGCCTTCGGTGTAATTTTACAAGCTACTGATGAGGCTGAATGGGATGCGATCGCTTATCGTCGTTCTCTGGATATCCAAGTGTATCTCGCCCTGACCCACTTTGATAAACGTCCTGCATGGCAGAAACTAGCCCCAGAAATGCGTCACGATATCAAAGCCTTTTTTAGTAGTTATGAAGAAGCTTGTCAAGTAGCCGACCAAAAGCTTTTCAGTTTAGGTAAACCTGGGGTGATTCAAACTGCTTGCGAAAAAAGCAAAATTGGTAAACATACACGCGGTGCTATTTACGTCCATGTTTCCGCATTAGCAGCACTTGACCCCGTGCTGCGAATTTGTGAAGGTTGCGCTAGCCGCACCATTGGCCGTATCGACGAAGCCACGTTGATCAAATATCACACTGATAAGCCGCAAATATCCTATCTGTCTTACCCCGAATTCGACACTGATCCTCATCCAACGTTAAAAGCCAGCATAGGTATTGATTTAAAAACCCTAGTCGTCACTCATCGAGACTATGCAACTAGGGAAAATCCACCGATTTTGCACCGTAAGGAAACATTTGTTACCAGCAACTACCCACACTACGAGGAATTTGCTAAACTCACCCAACAAGAACAGGAATTAGGGCTGCTTAACCAAAAAAGCGACATTGGTACGCGTGAAGGTTGGGAAAAATGCCTTGCCACACACAGAGTAGAAATCAGGGGGCATCAGGTTTATCCAATTCAAGAAAGTTAATAAAACGCTGACAGTATAAGGTTATCCTGAATTTGTATTTAACCCAAGTAAATCTTGGTAGTTTGTCATGTTTGCAGGAAATCATACAGCAGCTATGGCAGGTTTCAATACCCGATCGGGATTAATAAAGAACTGCTACCGCTCCGATAATTCAAACCTTTATAGGTACTAGTTACATGATATACTTTTGCATTTCCTCGTTGTATTTTATTGATATTTCCTCAAAAGAGGCAAAAAGTTGAGAATATGAGGAAAATTAAATCGCTGCTGGGAGTTTTCGGTAGTCGCAAGATGGCGGCTTTATTATTTTTAGGTTTTTCATCGGGTTTACCATTATTGTTAATTGGTAATACATTAAAGGCTTGGATGACCGTAGAGAAGGTAGATTTAGCCGCTATTGGTTGGTTTAGCCTTGCCAGTTTGCCTTATTCCTTAAAATTTTTGTGGTCGCCGTTGGTAGACAGGTTCACCTTACCAATTTTGGGACGACGACGGGGTTGGTTAATTTTGACGCAGATTGCTTTGATTGTAGCGATCGCATTCATGGCTTTCCAACAACCCAAACAAGCATTACAGCTACTAGCAATCAACGCCATAGTCATTGCCTTTATTAGTGCGACTCAAGATATTGCCGTTGATGCCTACCGTACCGACGTTTTAGAAAAGCTAGAAATGGGGGCTGGTGCAGCAGTTTTTATCTTAGGTTATCGAATTGCCCTGTTAGTCGCAGGTGCTTTAGCCTTGATACTTGCCGACAAACTGCCTTGGTCATCGGTTTACTTGTTTATGGCAGGGACGATGGTAATTGGTATTTTTGCCACCTTGTTCGCACCGGAACCCAAGGAAATTAGCCCTCCAGCTTCTCTCGTTGATGCTGTCATCTTGCCCTTTGGGGAATTTTTTCAGCGTCAAGGGATTATCAAAGCTATTCTCATGCTTGCATTCATTACCCTATACAAGCTAGGTGATGCTTTGTTGAGCAATATGACCACACCTTTTTTGCTGCAAACAGGTTTTACCAAAACCGACATTGGGGCAATTCAAGTGGGGATGGGGTTAATTGCGACGATTGTCGGTGCTTTAGCAGGTGGTTCAATTTTGAGTGCTATTGGCATCAATCGATCGCTTTGGGTTTTTGGTATTCTACAAGCAGTAAGTAATTTAGCTTACTTTTTTTTAGCATACATCGGTAAAAACTACCAAGCTATGGTACTTGCCATCAACGTAGAACAATTTTGTGGTGGATTGGGGACAGCAGCCTTTGTTGCCTTTTTGATGAGTCTTTGTAACCAGCGGTTTTCCGCAACCCAATATGCTTTGTTATCCAGCTTAATGGCTGTCAGCCGCGATATTCTGTCGGCCCCTGGAGGCGCGATCGCCCAAAGTACGGGTTGGCCTGTATTTTTCTTAATTACCATCGCCGCCGCCGTACCAGGACTACTCCTATTACCAGTATTTGCCCCCTGGAACCCTCAGCCAGTGGCAGTATCCAGACCAGGACTTGAGGACGAAGAAGAGGATATATGGGGAATCAAGTAGTTATTGCTGTCGGTACATTCATCCTCTTACTTACTGGTTTATTGCTTGGCTATGTTCTCTCACAGTTAGTTCTAGGATTTCTAGCATTTAACCTTTTAACTTTTTTCGGAACACTCAGCCTAATTTTAATTTTTGGTACACTTTATTACGTTTTATTTTGGCAGTTGCGGAGAGAGCAATCCCGACCATCAACTCCATCAAGCATAAATCAAGGGATACCAACCCAGGTAGAGGAGGGTTCATCTGATAGTTATCTCAAAAACAGGCTAATCGCTAAATTATCCGGTGATACTGCCGCTGCCGAACGGTTAATTCAACAGGCAAAAGAGACTTATCCTGGGATGCCGGAGAATTGGTATTGCGAAAGAGTACTTGACGACTTGGAGAGCGATCGCCAGAGGGAGTAGGGAAGCAGGGGAGGCAGGGGGAGAGAAGTATTGCCCAATGCCCAATGCCCCATTTCCAATTCCCATGCACAGAAAATTGCTAAAATAAATCAAGAATACTTCACAAATCTTCAGCTAGGTTCTCATAAAAGTTCCTAGCTTCTTGCAATTAAAATATGGCTATTTTTCGTCAATACATCGCCCCACTGCTTGCAGTATTAGTATTTTTCTTTGCCCTAGTGGCAGTCAGCGCCCGCATCTTTTTACCCTCCGATATGGCAGCACCCGCACCCATTGAAGAGGTGGGGGTAAGTTCTCAATCTACTCCAAGTGATTTACCACCAGCAGCACATAACGCGAGCTAGCTAAGTTAATAAACGTATTTAAGTGTCTGAGCAATTATTACCTGGATATATTATTCGCCGTGGCTCACTTTTGGAGCGATCGCTGCTGCTTAAATTCATGCAGCGAACTTACCAGGATCTATTTCCCAATGAGGATTTTTCCCACCTAGAGCAAACAGTTAAGCAATACTTTTCTAGCGATACGCCCTTGTGGTGGGTAGAAGAGGAGGGGAAGCAGGGAGCAGGGAGCAGGGGGCAAGGGGAAATTCCTCTCCATGTCTCATTCCCAATGACTAATGCCCATTCACCCATAGCCTGCCTTTGGGTGGGCAATGCTATAGATCAATTACATGGGAACCGTCATGCTCACATCTTTATCCTCTATGTTGTACCAGAACATCGGCGGCGGGGGATTGGTACAGCTTTAATGCAATATGTGGAAAATTGGGCTATTCAAAGAGGCGATCGCCAAATTGGACTGCAAGTGTTTCAATCAAACAAACCCGCATTGAATCTTTATAATCAATTAGGTTATCAAAGCCAATCCATCTGGATGGTAAAATTCCTGAGTGCAGAAAAATAAACTCAAGAATAGCGATAACATACTGTAGCGTCTGAGTTATAGAGGTTCTCGTTTGGATAAAACTCAACGAGGAAGAAAGGAAAATGTATAAGAACCCAACTAATATATATAAAGCTTTAACTTATTAGCGCGGGGGATTATGTGTTAATCCCTTTTCGGGATTGAAATCAAATTATGTATGACGAAGACGATCTAAGCCTACTCGATATTGAGGAGGAGCTAGAAAGCCCCTTAGATAAAATAGAGCCGCTAACTGCCGAATCAGTTGTGGCAAAGCCCGATCCAGAACTGATGCTAGCCTTGCTGGAAAATCCCCAGGCCCAGCAAAGAATGTTAGCGGCGCGTGCTTTTTGTGATATTGAAGATGCGCGTGCTACCCCCCATCTGATTCGCCTGTTAACTGATACCTGTCCCCTAGTGCGGGTAAGTGCAGCCTATGGCATCGGACGCAATCCCAGTTTAGAAGCAGTGAGTCCATTAATTGCTCAACTAAACAGTGATTGGAATGGCTATGTGCGTAAAGGTGTAGTTTGGGCTTTAGGAAACTGTCGCGATCGCCGTTCTTTAGCACCTTTAGCAAACGCCCTCAGAACCGACATTTCCGCAGTGCGTTTGTGGGCTGCTAGCGCCTTAGCACAGATGGCAGAAGTCGGTTATGAAGCAGTTATAGGCGCAATACCACCATTAATCGAAGCCTTAGTCCAAGATCCCGTAGCAGCGGTGCGGAGTAACAGTGCTTGGGCAATTGGTCAACTGTGCCGCGAATTGCCTTCTAATGTAGTTTATGCCACAGCGATCGATGCCCTAATTCAAGCCTTTGCCGAAGATCAAGATTTGGGAGTCCGGGAAGACGCCAAAGCCTCACTGTTAGGAGTGGGCGATCCCCGTGGCTTGCAGCTGATTGAAACCCTAGAACAAGAAGGGTGGTTTTGATTGGGCATTGGGCAAAACAGTACTGAGTGCTGAGTTAGGAGTAGCCCGGTGACAAATGAACATACGTTGTTTCAGCGCTACTATCTTGAATCCTCCACTCAGATTTTGGGCTTTCTGAAAGTTGAAATAACCAATCTTCGTTCCAAATTTCACCACCTTGAAAGGGCTAGAGTTAGGAGTTTTCTTTTGTCCCCTTGCCCCCCTGTCCCCTGCCCCCTGCCTCTTACTGTCCTTCAGCTACAGGTTTGACCAAATTTAAGTCATAAGGGCGCTCAGTATCATCTTCACCCAAATATTCACCATTTTGAATTTCCAGAATAATTAGCGGAATATGTCCAGGATTTTCTACCTTATGTAGTGTTGCTGCGGGGACATAAGTTGATTCGTTTCGATTCAGTAATATTTCTGCATCGCCACAAGTCACCTTTGCCACACCGGAAACTACAACCCAATGTTCATTCCGGTGATAGTGAATTTGTGGTTTAATGCCATGCCTGGGCTTGATTTCCACACGACTAATTCTATAGGTTTCTCCCTCTTCGATTACCTCTACCTCACCCCAATATCGTGTACCTGAATGTGGAGATAATTCGTTGATATTTGACTGAGTATTATTTTCATTGGGAGTCATAATTCATTTCTCAACCAGATAAGTATTAGTATTTATCAGTAATTTACCGTAAAGGAGATAAACCTGGGTAGGAAGATGCAGTCACAACGTCTCTATTGATGACAACTGCTCTAACTTTACTTGAGGCAACAGATCCTATCCGTAAATTTCTAAATGTTTGAAGGCGTGAATTGTTCACTCCCCCGTATACTGAATCCGATAAATCCGATTATTGGCTTCTTCTGTTAGTAGTAAACTGCCATCTGGCAACACGAGTAAACCTACAGGCCGTCCCCAAGTGCTGGGTACAGAAGGATTTAGCAAAAATCCTGTGAGAAAGTCTTCGTAGTAGCCAAGCGATCGCCCTTTAGCATCGAAGGGAACAAATACAATTTTATAACCAGTGCCGCGATCGCGATTCCAAGAACCACGAAAAGCCGCAAAAGCACCGTTCTGGTATTTTTTTGGAAACGTTTTACCATCATAAAACTGTAAACCCAATGCTGCGGAGTGCGCCTGGAACAGTACGTCTGGCGTTTGAGTACGGGCTACTAAATCAGGACGTTTACTTTTGTCATCCGTCTTTTGCCGCGGATCGAGGTTGTTTGGTGTTAGATAAGCATAGGGCCAGCCGTAAAATGCCCCCTGTTTAACACGTGTCAGATAGTCTGGAACCAAATCATCGCCAATTCCATCCCGTTCGTTAACAGTGGCATAAAGTTCCTTAGTTACAGGATGAAAGTCTAAACCAACAGGGTTACGCAAACCAGAAGCGAAAGTTTGCTGCTGGGAACCATCCAAATTCATCACCTGTATCGAAGCCCGTGGTAGGGGTTCTTCATCCACATTGGTTCCTGAACCAACTGAAATATATAATTTATTGCGATCGGGTGAGACAACGACATTGCGTGTCCAATGATTGTTATAACCTTGAGCGGGCAAGTCGGCAATTTTTTCCCCCTTACCTGTAATCTTGTTTTGATCTTGAGTATAGGGAAAACGCACCACAGCATCTGTATTCCCCAGAAAAAAGGAATTATTTACAAAAGCCATTCCAAAGGGTCTATTGAGTCCGTTGTCACTACTAGCAAATGTTTCTCGAACGTCAGCTACACCATCAGCATTGCTGTCACGCAACAAACGAATGCGGTTTTGCCCGGTTTCAGTCACTAAAACATCACCATTGGGGGTTAAAGCTAGCCAGCGTGGGGCATCTAAACCTTCAGCAAAGACGTTTACTGTAAAGCCTGGTGCTACGCGCAGCACCGGATTTTGTGGAATGGACACAACTTCAGGCCGCTTGGAGGCGCTTTCTGTTGCGAAGGGTGCTGGTAAATTCTTCAGATTGATGCGGATGGGTGTAGGTGAAAGTGCTTCAGTACGGACAATATTTTTTGGCTGTGTAGGATTCTGTGTCAGTTGGGTAGAAGGTACAGATTTTTGAGGTGTGGGATTATCTGAGTTAGCGCGAGTCTGGTTACAGGCTGCTGCCAAAATCATTAAAAAAATTGACAGCAAAAAACGCGCAGGAACTTTCATGGTGGTAGACACTATACACAATGTTCCTACTCTAGACTTGAGGCTTAATAATTGTCGCCAGTCAAAAGTTTGATTTTTCTTAGTTAGTCAATCTATTAACAATTCAAAAATAAAGCACTAGTACCGCAAGGCGGAATTAAAAATTAAAAATTAAAAATTAATACAGCATAAGGGTTTCGTTGATTTGAAATGATTGGTTTATTTCCACCGTGTTGTACTACTAACTAGATTCTATTCCCGATGCCCAATGCCTAATATTTACACATACAAGCATTTGTTAGTAAACAAGCAATTTTCAAATTCTGCTGCTGGTAAGGGACGACTAAATAGAAAACCTTGCATAGAATTACAGTTGTGTTGGCGTAAAAAAACTAGTTCTGCTTCTGTCTCTACACCTTCAGCTACTACATCTAGATTGAGATTATGAGCCATTTGAATTAATGCTTTAGTGATGGCTGACTTTTGCGAATCTTTAGCAACATTATGGATAAAATAACGGTCTATTTTTAATGTATTAATTGGTAAGTTTTTCAAATAAATCAAAGAAGAGTAACCAGTACCAAAATCATCGATCGCAATTTTTACACCCAAAGATTGCAATTTGCTCATAGTAGCGATCGCACTATTTACATCCTGCATAATCATACTTTCAGTGAGTTCTATTTCTAGGTCATGTGGTTCTAAATTATTGACAGATGTAAAATTGACTAAATTATGAATGAAATCTGGCTGATTAAATTCAATTGCTGACAGATTTACAGCAACAATCAATGAATGAATTCCAGCATCCCGCCAGCTTTTAATTTGTTGGCATACCCTTTTTAATACCCATTTCCCAATCGGAATAATTAAACCTGTAGACTCTGCTAACGGAATAAATTCTGTTGGATAAATCATTCCTAATTCTGGACTTTGCCAACGCAATAAACTTTCAGCACCTACTATCTTTCCAGATGCAATATCGACTATTGGTTGATAATAAATTTCAAATTCTTGAAAATTATGTTGTTTTATAGCTCGGTGTAAGCTAATTTCTAACAACTGCATTTTTGGAGACAAGTTATTATTTACAATCTGAGGAGATAAATACCGTTTTAAAGTAGCGTATTTTTCCAACCTGTTCATGATGGCACTCAATAACTCAGCTCGAGTGAATGGCTTAGTTATATAGTCATCTGCACCCATATCCATACCTTGACGGAAGTCAGATTTGGCGGATTTGGCAGTGAGAAAGATGAAGGGAATTGTTGCCGTTGATGGCTCTTGACGTAATGCTGTTAGGACACCATAACCGTCAATTTCTGGCATCATTATATCACAAAGAATTAAATCAGGAACTTCGGAGATAGCCAAATGTACCCCGATTCTGCCATTAGCCGCAGCAATAGTTTCAAAATCCTCAGCTTCTAGCAAATCTAAAAGGTTTTCACGGACTGCTTCTTCATCTTCTATTATTAAGATTTTGGGCATAAATTACCTCTTATTTATATTTTTTTATTTAATGGCACCATACAGTAGTATTTCTTATAAATGTGATTTTATACTTGTAATAAATATTTTACCTCTGTAGATATCTACACACTTTTTTAAAATTGTCATTTTTAATGCAGTACCTAGTATATTAACACCATTCATAGTGTGATAAAATGATTCAAGAATATCTACTATATATTCTTGAAAAATACTAATCTGAAAAGCTTTAATTTCAAATACAGTTTGTCTATCTTGACTAAGGAAATTAAACTTGAAAATGCCATCATCTGAGAAATATTTAATCGTATTTGAAAACAAGTTAGTCAAAATGTATGCCAGCAGTTTTTCATTGATACAGCAGGTTACAAATTTATATTGACTGGTGAAAAAAATTAAGCGCCGATAACCCAGATTCATCTGTATTTTTTCTGGCGATTGTCGGTTATGTTCAACTAAATTGCAGGATGTTGCTCTATACTCTAATTTTTCCACTTTTAACTGGCCGATAATCAACACATCATTAAACATTTCAGTCATGATTATGTGATATTTGGGCGGTATTGGTCTGCCTTATCCTATTAGACTTACGATAGAAGTCCCAATCTTCCTCATAAACTTCAATGAAGTGAGTGTATTTGCCTGTCGTAGCTTTACGTACTATAGCGCGTGCTAGTAACCATTGGGACTTGGGTAATTGTCTCTGAATGAAAATCTGATGTTCTACCTCAAAGCAATCAATACTAGCATTACCTTTAGCTTTCTCTGTTTTTTGTGCCACTGCTTGACAGATACAGATACTTTCAGGAGTCATATTACCTTGCTTATCTACAACCAGCAGTAGTTCCAACTGCTGTTGGAACAACCGTGATAACACTGAGATGATATCCGAAAATTTTGACATATTCAATGTCATGACTAAGGTATGCATAACTTCAAAAGTATGGGCTGTTTTCAAGCTAGTTCCAGAAGCTACAAACAGTACCATATCATGCTTTGTGAAATACCCTACTAGCTGCGAAGATGAAAAAACAAGATACTTTTACCCCGTGCTACATCAGTGCGTAAGCGTAGCCTGTTGTAGAAATAGCATCTACTCTAATCGTGATGTTTTTAACACAACCTTCAGTGGCAAACAGCCAATTCTTAACTCTAAGCTTTGTAGCCCGATGATCTGAGTTAAGGCTTGCATAGATTTTAACGATAGCTATCATCAAATAATAGTTATTTAAAGTCGGTTGTCTCAGTATTTTCCAATATTTTGACAATAAAAAAGTAGTAATACTGAGATACAAACACTACAAAAAGTGTGTTAAGAATTACAAACTAGTTTATATCCAGCGGGCTTTCTGAAAGTTGAAATAACCAATCTTCGTTCCAAATTTCACCACCTTGAAAGGGCTAGAGTTAGGAGTTTTCTTTTGTCACATTGTCTCCCCTGCTTCCCGCCCCTCTGCCTCTTCACAAAGGACGTAACTGCAACCGTCGTTCGCCATAACGTAATAGCCTTTCTATAGTTACGAGCCGATTTTCCCAAACTTTGACTTGATAAGAATTCGACTTAATTTCTTGGCTCATCAATACCCGAAATTGAGACTGGAAGCGAGTTAGAGAGGCTCTCGCTACGAGTAACTTACTAGCAGAAGGGGAAGCGGCAAGTTGATTTAAAGCACTGCGTAAAACTTCTGCCTGGTTGTTAAAATCTGAAATTTTCTGAGATGGTCTTTGTCGTTGGTCATTTTGGAAAACAAATTTCCATTCCCGTTGTAGCGCGGTGTAACGGATGGCGGCAGTTTGAAAAGGCTGGCGGTGAGGAATCGGTTCACTTGTTGTAGATTGAATCCTACCTTGGGTGCTACTAAAGATTTTTTGGAGATCGTTGCTAAAATTTTCTGCGGCAAATAGTGCATAACCACTAACTGGCAAGTCCCTTACCAACTGGAGTTGATCGAATGCCCCGATGGTTGGCAAAGAAAGTAAGCGAATTCCCGGCACCAACAACGTAGCTCCTAATTGTTTAGAGGCAATCCAGGGTTGGGCTAGTCGTTGAAACCGAGAAGTATCGAGAGCATAAGTCATGGGAACAATTAAATCTACATCCCCCCGCCTTGCCCAAGTTTCCCAATTTTGTTGAATTTTTTGAATCCGTTCTTGTTCCGGCAAAGGAAATACTGCAACCGACAAAATCAAATTAGGTTGCTTTTGTCGTAACTGCTGTGATACTTGGGCGACAAAGCTATCAACTTGCTCGGTGCGAAATGTTGTCCACTTTTGCCACAAGTCTGTTTGGCTAGGAGAAATATTCACTGGATCTACACCAGTAAGTTGCTGAAATTGCGCTCTTGCAGCTTTCCCATAGCCATAGGTTCGACCTGCTGATGGGTCTTGAAAAGGGTAGCGAATGTAGTCTAGCTGTAGACCATCCACCTTATATTTAGTCACAATTTCCTCATACAGCTTGAGCAAGTATTGCCGCACTTCGGGGTTGGCTGGATCGAAGAATGGCTTGCTCTGACCAATGGGAATCATATTGCCTAAATTATCGTAGTTTGCCCAATCGGGATGAGCCGCCAGTACTGGCCCTGGATAATTAGGATTAAGGTTGAGAATTTCATTATGGCGTTGATTGCCAGCAGCAAAAGTCCAAACCCAAGCGTGTAATTCCATGTCTCGCTCATGGGCTAGTTTCACCGCTTCTTCCAGTGGATTCCACCCACGAATTAATGGGTTTTGCTCTTTTGCGACTTGGCTCGGATAAATTGTATAGCCAGCGTTAACAGTTTCAAAAAAGACGGTATTAATCCCAGCTTGGGCGAGGCGATCAAAAATCTGTGCCAGTCCCGCCTTACTACCAGCACGAACAATTGTCCCTCGATCTAACCAAACTGCGCGAATTTCTGGTTGAGCTAGCTTCCGATCGACAGGAAACTGTTGCCACAAAATTGTTTTAGCGGCCAGCCATTGCTGACGAGCCAAAGCGTAGTTTTTTTGAGCAATCAACTGGGGTAAATTTTTGGCAATTAGCCTTGCTTGTGCTAATGCTTGGTCTTTACTTATGGCTAGCGTCCCCAGTTTGGTTGAGGCCAATTGTGTTGGCTGTTCTTTGACAGACTGGGGGGTATTCAAATCCCTAGAAAACTGCTTCTCCTCAGATATTGTTTCGCCAACATTAGCTGCATCAGCTAACACCGCTAAATGAGCGCTTTCCACCCGACCAATCAGATTTTCTAGCTCTTGTTGGAGAGCGATCGCTTGCCTGTTATCAATCGGCTCGTTGGAGTTGGGTGCAACATCCAAACGCACCGCTTGTTCTAATTGGTCAATAGCCTCCTGAGAACTTGGAGGTTTGACCATAGGCAGCGGTCTAGGTATGGGAGCAGTGGCAGTTTTAGGAGGAGATGAGAGAGATGAACCGCCCCCCTGCCCCTCTGCTCTCCTGCCCCTCTGCTCCCCTGCCCCTCTGCCCCCCTGCACTGAGGACACAGCCGCCACACTTGTAGAGCAGCTTTGGGAACCTCCTGCTATTTTTTTGGTGCGATTTGATGGTGCTAGTGCTGTCAAATAGTGATTGATAGTAGTTTTTAACCAGGCATTATCCAACTCGGCTGTTGAGGCTGTATCTGTTCCCCAGCGCCAGCCCAAAAAGGTAGAACGCTCAGTTGTCACTACTGCGGCCGGATTATCTTTAGAATTCCAAACAGCAGGAGATTCACTGCCCATATCATTAGGAATCACAACGCCACCGCGCACTTTACCAAAGAGTCCAGTTTGATTTGTCCATTGTGGGATCTTGGTTTTTGCAGCTTGAATCTGTTCTGTGTCACTAAAGCTGAATCCCCAATAACCTCCCAAGAGCGATCGCAATAATTGCCGCACTCCTGGCGATGACAAACTACCTACAGGCCCACTAGCAATCAAACGCCCTCCCTTACTCATCCAGTCTTCTAGGGCGATCGCTTGAGTTGGTGTTAATGTCTCGACGTTTGGCAAAAATAATACCCGGCGATCGCCCCAATCTGCCCCACTCTTGACATCATTTAGGGAAATTACACAATATTTCACCCCTATTGTCTGTAAGCGATCGCTTATCCCTGTCCATTGATTTGCATTTTCTTGGCCATACACTACGCTCAATACGGGTTCTTCAGTCGCCGCCGTTACTGGCAAAATACTCAAAAAATTTAAAACGACAATTTCACAACTTAAAATAAATAATCTTCTAGCTTTTTTAATTTTTAAACTTATATCTTTTTGGTTTTCCTGATACTTCACCAGTGACTCCTTACTTCATTATTAATTAATTTAGTTATTACTCAGAATTCATTAGTACAGAATATAGGACTCTAGCTTGATTCCTAGTAAGTTTACTGAGATTCTCACCCGGATTAAGTAAAGCTAATATTTGGCTTTTCAAAAACCAAATAGAATTCCTATAAGCTTTTCGTAGAAGTACTTAGTGAATGACCTTCATCAATCTAGCCTATCAAAACCAGTAAAAAATGCCAAGATGGATACTCAAATTGCCCAGGAAATTCTATAGAAATTGTTAGCTATTACATTGCGAATTTCATTCCATTGGTGACTAGCTTTTTAGAAAATTTCGTGTTTACCAATTCCAATAGGCTTTTGGGTAATTGCAGAGAGTTTTCACTTAAACCTAAAATAAAAAATGCCACTCTTATTCTAATTATCTGTTTTTCAGGGTTTTGTGAGTTAAAAAAGTAATACTAGTGCATCTTAAAGCCCTCACCCTAAATCCCTCTCCCAAGCTTGGGAGAGGGACTTTGAAATTGGCTCGGCTTCCGTTCTCACAATTTTGGGAGAACGGGTTGGCGGATGAAGGCAGATTTAGTATTTGTGCAATAAGTCTAATTAGTACTCTTGACGCTCGCCAGAGTTAAACTAATAATAATTTCTCACGAGCTTTTCTAGAAAATTTTAGATAGGATCAGACAATAATTTCAACAGTTGCAATTACAATCACCAAAATTTATTAACTGTAAAAGTCAATCAAGTTTATATAAACCCACATTGATGTAGAGACGCGATTTATCGCATCTATAAAGCAATACAGTTCAGTTAAGCAATTTATTTCCTTCTCTTTCTTCTCTCTGCGTCCTCTGCGCCTTCTCTACGAGACGCTACGCGAAGGCGGTTCGTTAAAAAACTGACTTGGATAACAGAGTTTTAGCCTTAACTGAACCGTATTGATCTATAAAGACCAATTCTCTACACCAATAACCCTTGCATGAATCATATTGATGTAAAAGTAAGCAATATTTTTATATTCAATTAAAGTTTATCAATTTTGGATTTAGCATCCAAATGTTTGGATACAAAAAAATAGTTTGAATTTAAAGGCTTGAAGTTATATCAATTGAAAAAATGTTTACGACACATAACCCCACCCCCAAAACTTTCCTTGGTAATAATAGGAGTTAGGAGGGAAATTTTGATATGCACTTCATCCACCTGGGAACTACTAAAGATTAAAGAGCTAACAAAAACAGCTTAAATAATACAAGTGTTGATTAAATCTTCAACTCCTCCTACTGGTAAGATTTTTGTCTCCAGTTTGCAGGCTAGTTCTTCAATACTCATATCATCTAAAAATACCAATTCCCCATGTTTGAGCATTACATTTGGCAGTAAAATTCCGTCCCCCAAATCTTGCCCTTGTAAGTTCAATAGCAAATCATGACCCGTTAATAATCCCGTAACAGTGATTCTCTGTCCCCAATAATCACTACATAAAGCACGCATATTTACTTTTAATCCCTCAACAGAATTTAACCGTTCCAAGATAGGTTTAAAGGCGTTTTCTACTGCGTTGCCTACTACCCAAGTTAATGTCCTCTGAGGATAAACTTTTGGCGGTAGTAATTCTGTTGCAGCGACTGCAAATTGCTTGATAAACAACTGAATTGAACCAACACCATTATCAATTTGGGGATACTCTTCATATTCAGATTCGCTCGGTAATTCTTCACCAGCAATTAAAAACCACTCATCAGCTAACCAAGCGACGTTAGAGGAAAACTTTTTGCGAAATTGTTGCGAGAGTATTCGCACTTGAGAAATCACTTCTTTCGCTTTTTCTCTGGTTACGGGTATGAGTTCGTCTTCTGGAGGCCGAAACCTTGTCAATCCCACTGGCACAACTGCCACCGACGCCACCGTAGGTACTTCACCAGTATGAAAGGATGCTAAATCTTTTAGGGTTTGCTCCAGGTGTTCACCATCATTTATACCCGGACAAACAACCACTTGAGCATGAATTTGTAGCCGTCTTTGTTGAAACCACTTGAGTTGTTGCAAGATTTGCCCCGCACGGGGATTTTTCAGCAGTCTAATTCTAACTTCCGGCTCCGTGGCATGAACAGAAACATACAACGGAGACAAGCGCATTTGTTCAATCCGCTGCCATTCTCTTTCTGGCAAATTGGTCAGGGTAAGATAAGAGCCGTACAAAAAGCTTAGGCGGTAATCGTCGTCTTTAAAGTACAAGCTGGTGCGCTTACCTGGTGGCTGTTGGTCGATAAAGCAAAATGGACAGCGGTTATTGCACTGAATTAAGCCATCAAATAGGGCAGTTTCAAATTCTAGCCCCAAGTCTTGGTCGTAATCTTTTTCGATTTCCAGGCTATGAGTTTTACCAGTAGCGTCTAAAACTTCTAATTCTAAGACTTCATCAGCACACAAAAACTGATAATCAATTAAATCGCGGGGACGTGTACCATTGATTGCAACGATCGCATCTCCAACTTCAAAACCAATCTCTGCGGCTATTGAGTCTGGAAGAACCTTGGTAATTCGGGCAGGATGAATGGTAGTCATGGGGAATGGGGCATTGGGCATTGGGCATTGGGCATTATAGCGTTTCTCAGTTGAGTCTAATACAGACCTAACCCCCAGCCCTTTCCATACTAGTGTTGGGGAGTAAAATTCAAAGCCTCTCTCCTTGTAGGAGAGAGGTTTGGAGTGAGGTTAGATTGTATTACATACAAACGAGCAGTCGCTATAGTCATTTGCTTTGCACAAAGGACAAATGACTAATGACTAATGACTATCATCCTTTCCAACCTGCTGCGATCGCTAGTAAGATAACACTACCGAAGGCTAATCTATACCATACGAAAATCAAAGTGTTTTTGGTTGCTAAGTATTTGATCAAAAATGCAATTGATAGGTAAGAAAAAATAAAGGTTGAAATAATTCCTACAATTAACAGTCCAACAATGTTATCTGGCAACTGGTGTTCTTGAAACAACTTGAATATTTTCAAGCTTTTATACAGCGTCGCAATGGTAAGAGTTGGAAACCCTAGCAAAAATGAGAATTTCGCTGCTGTATCGCGTTCTAATCCTAAAAATAAGGCAGTCGTTAACGTCGAACCAGAACGAGAAACGCCTGGAATCAAAGCAAGTGTTTGTCCCAATCCAACTAAAATACCATCCCGAATCTGCAATGAATCAAAACCTCGCTTCCGAGTACCAATTTTTTCTGCCAAAGCTAGTAGAAGTGCCATGATGATTGACATGATGCCAATAATTAATGCACTCTCAGGTAAAACATCTTTCAAAAGGAAGCCAAAAATTAAAGCGGGTAGTGTTCCGACTGCAATACCGACAAGAATCTTCCATTCTTCACGTTGCCAGTCTTTAGTTTTTAATGCTTCGATCCCACCTTTGACAATACTATAAATCAGTGACCAAAAATACCCCACAATTGCTATAACACTGCCAAATTGAATTGCATCAACAAAATCTTTAGAACCTAGTTCTTTCCAACCAAATACCTTTGTCACAATTAGAAGATGTGCGGTGCTACTGATTGGCAAAAACTCTGTAATACCTTGAACAATACCTAAAATAAAAGCTTGAATAAACTCCATATACAATTAATACCTTTTTCCTATTCTAGAGATCGTGATGAACATTTTTTAGTTGATGATGTTGCTTTATATACTTTCTATTGCACCCAATCTTGTAGAAAATTCAATTTTACCGATCGATAACATCATCGAAGACGCTGACTATGTTCTTACACCCACCTCAATAAGTCAACGCAATTTAAGAAATTCATCAAACTTTAATATTTAGGGGACTAATACCAGCTCACTTTTTAACTATTAGATTTTACCCTCGCCTCTGTGTAGTCCCCCATTTACAAGGAACTACAGAACAGTTGTGTAAATAGTCCAACTTGAATGGATTCGTCAGGTGCAGAATGTTTTGTTTGGTTTGCGCCAGTCCTAGTGGAATTTTCAGTATAATTACAATGCCCCAGGGGGGGATTTGAAAATGTGATATCTTAAAGAAGATAAAGTTTAGTAACAAATATTAAAAACTTTGATTAATAATACACTGTCCTCCTACAGCGCTTCTACCCCTTCTATTGATACCGAATTGGATTTAGCTGATACTGGACAGAATGGTATCAGACAATTGGAATCTACACTTTCCTTTTCTCCCTCTCTACCCTTATCTACTTCTGCCCGACAAACTTGGTTAGTGTTTGCGGCGGCAGTGTTTTTGGTAACAGTCCCAGTATTTATAGAAGCGCCAATAGTGCGATCGCTACCAATTCTGAGTTTAGCCCTGACAGGATTTTGGGTGTGTCTAAGTTTTGCCTTAATGTCACGCCCTGCAACTTATGTCTGGGGGGATTTGCTCTTGGGGTTTAGCTGGAGTTGGTTAGCAGGAGCGATTTACTGGGGTTGGTTACGTTGGGAACCTTTATGGCATCTGCCGGTGGAATTTATCGGCTTACCGTTTGCTTGCTGGTGTCTGGCGAAGAATTGGGGCAAGGTAGGTAACTGGTTTTATTTAGGTTCTTTACTCGGTACAGTTTTAACAGATGTATATTTTTATATAGTAGATTTAATGCCCTATTGGCGGCAAATCATGAGAGTAGATGCAGATTTAGTACCGCAAATCTTACAAAATGCTCTCATGCAAGTACAAGCACCTTGGGGGCAAACTTGGGCGATACTTCTCGCCGTAGTGCTATTAACAGTAGGAATTTCAGCTTTAGGTCGAAATCAAAAACACTGGTATGCCTTTGGTGGCGCAGTTTTAAGCACAATTTTAGTAGACAGCCTATTTTTGTTAGCTGCGATCGCAGCGTGAAGAAGGCAGGTAACACTTAATATTCCAATAAGCGTGTAGGCTTCTCTTACTGAGACTTTTCCCAGCCCAATCTACGGCACATCAAAAATGATGCTATAGATGATTAATTAGTTAAGAAATATTACATAAAAATCCATCAGCATCAAGTCTTTTTTGGTAAGGTTTTCGATCTTAGAAATCGTACAGTTTGGTGTCTGCTTAGGAGGTAGAATCAGCCACCCCGAAAAGATTTCGTCTAGCTGGGAATGCTGCGGGGATCGTCAATGCAAAGCGATTGCAGCGATGTAGGTACTCTTTCCACGATGAAAATTTTTGGCAAAAGTATAGTCAAACCCAGTAACGGTAAATATTGTGGATATTAATACGCTGTATATTAGTTTCTGATGACTGCTGTGTTGACTAAGCTATCAGCTTTTGTCCTTTGTCCTTTGTCCTTCGTCCTTCGTCCTTGGCGCTCTCACGTAGAGGCATTAGCGGCTTCCCGCAGGGTATGACTAATGACTAATGACTAATGACTAATGACTAATGACTAATAACTGTTGTTAGCTTAAAACTTTTATTTCTGTTTGATGGAAAGAGGTAGAAAAATCGTGAAAGGATTGGCGCGTTTATTAACAGTGTTTAGTTTGTTACTTAGTTGCTGGGGATGGTTGGGAACAACTCAGATAGCCCAAGCTGCTAGTTTCAACAGTTTTGCTTTTCCCCAAGTCCCAGTTCTGGCAATTGAGCGGCAGAATCGGGCAGACGCTAAACTAGGAACGGAATTTGGTAAAAAAATTGATTTGAATAATACCAACGTCCGAGCTTTTCAACAGTTTCCAGGGCTTTATCCCACCCTGGCTAAGAAAATCATCACCAATGCTCCTTACCAAAAGGTAGAGGATGTATTGGATCTTGCCGGATTGAGCGATCGCCAGAAAGAAACCCTGCAAGCCAACCTCGATAAATTCACCGTGACAGAATTAGAGCCTGCCTTCAATGAAGGAGACGATCGCTTTAACAACGGTATCTACAGATAACTGAATTGCAGTTAATTTAGCAAATAGCAGCCCACTCCTGATTCTAGGGAGTGGGACTATTTATATTAGAGATAAGGGGAATGAGGGAGATGAGGAGACAAGGGAGACAAAGTAAAATCTTCCCCTGCCCCCCTGCCCCCCTGCTCCCCTGCTCCCCTGCCCCCCTGCTCCCCATACCCATTACCTTGTCTCAGATAGATATTCCCAGCCAATTTGATGTCTTAGTAGTCGGCGCTGGTGCCGCTGGACTATACACAGCGCTGTGTCTGCCAGAATCCTTGCGAGTCGGTTTGATTACCAAAGAAACCGTTGCTTTATCCGCCAGTGATTGGGCACAAGGTGGCATTGCCGCAGCGATCGCCCCAGAAGATTCTCCCACGCTGCACATTGAAGATACGATCCAGGCGGGTGCCGGTTTATGCGATCGCACTGCTGTCGAATTTCTCGCCCAACACGCCCCTAGCTGTATTCAATCCCTAGTTAACTTGGGGGTAGCTTTTGACCGTCATGGTCAAGCCTTAGCTTTAACTTTGGAAGCCGCCCATTCTCGCCGCCGTGTTCTCCATGCTGCGGACACTACAGGGAGGGAAGTTACTACCACCCTCACCGCCCAAGTATTACGTCGCCAAAATATTCAAGTCATTCAGCAAGCTTTGGCTTTGAGTTTGTGGATTGAAGCCGAAACTGGTTGCTGTCAAGGAATTAGCCTGTTTTATCAAGGTAAAATCACCTGGGTAAGAGCTGGTGCTGTGGTACTGGCAACCGGCGGTGGCGGTCAGGTATTTGCCCAAACCACTAATCCGGCTGTGAGTACCGGTGATGGGGTAGCGATCGCAGCTCGTGCTGGGGCTATCCTCCGCGATTTAGAATTTGTCCAATTTCACCCCACCGCCCTCACTAAACCTGGTGCCGATCGCTTCCTAATCAGCGAAGCTGTACGCGGCGAGGGGGCACATCTCATCGATAATGAAGGGCGACGTTTTGCCTTTGATTACCACCCTGCGGGTGAACTTGCACCTAGAGATATTGTCAGTAGAGCAATTTTCAGCCATTTACAACGTACCGCTATTGATTTGGCTACTGCCCATGTGTGGTTGGATATGCGCCCCATCCCCGCAGACAAGATTCGTCACCGCTTTCCCAATATCATCAAAGTTTGTCAGCATTGGGGTGTTGATGTCTTCCACGAACCAATTCCTGTAGCGCCAGCCGCCCATTACTGGATGGGTGGAATTGTTGCGGATCTGATGAATCGCACAAATATCCCCGGTTTGTACGCAGTGGGTGAAACCGCTAGTACTGGTGTGCATGGGGCAAATCGCCTTGCTAGTAATTCTCTGTTGGAATGTATTGTGTTTGGGGCCCAGATGGCTAATATTAAGTTAGAAAATATTGGGCTGTCCTCAGAAATACCAGTGCTACCATTACGGAAATTTAATCCCGATCCTAGTGAGTGGCACATCCAACAAACACAGCTAGAAGCACTCAGGGAGAAGTTACCGCGTCTAGTATGGGAAAGTGCTGGTATTTGTCGGGAGCAATCAAGGCTGGAAAGTGCGATCGCTACTATTGAATCTTGGCAGCAAGATTTCGCTGCCTTGCCTTTAAGTCAATTCTTGCTCGCTTTACGTCCAGTAGAACCCGCTAGTTTTCACCTACCAGATGTTGAACGGCAATTGGGACTTTGGGCAGAAACCCGAAATTTATTAGATGTAGCTGATTTAATTCTCAAAAGTGCTGCTTTTAGAACCGAAAGCCGAGGCGGACACTTCCGTTTAGATTATCCTCAACCAGACTCAAATTGGCAAGTCCACACACTTATACAAACAAATCACTGGTGGAAATCTCCACTATTGTCTTGAATCAACGACCTTAAACAGCCTGACGGTTTTCGCAACCCTAAGCACAACATCTTGAAATGAGCTGCCAAGTAAAAGACGTGGTGTCCAAGACGGTAACTACCTCATTTTGCTGCTCTACCACAATCTAAAATTCAAAATTGCCATCACCGGGTACCGCTACCATTATGACTGTCGGGACCACCATAATTTGGTGGAATGTATATGTCTTGTAAATTTTGAGAATTGACCTTGCGGGCGATTAAGGTGTTACTGCTAGTAGGTCCAAAAGAATTAGCACTTGCAGTACTGAATATACCTGTGCAAGCGGCAATTTTTGGGATCAGTATATAAGCACCTATGCAGAATATCATAAACTTTGTGATTCGGAAGTTAGTCTTCATATCTTTCAGTAAATTTACTAGTTTTTTATCTTAAAGAGTATTTTTTGTTTGCTTACGTATATTTACTGTGCTTTTTGAAAAAAGTGTTTTAACTTTATGAAATTATTGCTGGTAATGTACAAATTATTGTGGTATTCGCTTGTCGAGTAAGCTTAAGCTGCCGATATTAAATAGTCTTTATACTTAAGTGGTATTCTTAATAAGCGGTTTTTACATCAGTCTCAGGTTAGATATGTCAATGGTTTACTGCAAGTATTTTGCTTAATTCACTATTTATTAATAATATCTTAATACTCTTAAGTGTAAATACTATGTTTACTGAATTAAGAGTTCAGAAAAACATGAAAGAATACTTATTTGATTGTATAGTTTAAATTTAATGAGTAAAGATATATAAAGATAAAACAACATATTGATCGTATTAAAAGGATTTTTTAAGCTATCAAACAGCGTAATAAGCGAATAAGTACAAGTATAATTTTTAATGTAAATTTACTTACATTAAAAATTTATTTTCTTAATTATCTCTGATGACTAATTGCTTTCTGGCATCAATTATGAGGTTTAGTATTAAAGGCAAAAAGCCTTGATGGATATACATCTTAGCTAAAAATTTACCTCGCAGTATATACGCGATATTTTTTCAAAACAGTGTCTTAGACGTGTCTCCAGTCTAAAATCCTAATTTGAAGGTAAAAATTGTGACTAAAGTGAAAAAATCTGAAGACTTGACTCTTAACTAATTAAGCAAACTCGTAGCGATTTTTACCCAGGCGCTTGGCACGATACATTGCTGTATCAGCTTGTTTCATCAAAGTTTCACTGTCTTGACTGTTATATGGGTAAACACTAATGCCAATACTGGCAGAGACTCGAATTGTATAGCCGTCCAAAACAATTGGCTTGGTAATACTGCTTAAAATTTTTTCGGCGACTTTAGCAGCTATTTGAACATTAGGAATTGCCCGTAAAATCACAGTAAATTCATCGCCACCCAAACGAGAAACTGTATCACTAGCGCGTAAAGAGTTGCTGAGTCTTTCAGCGATAGTCATTAGCAAGCGATCGCCCGTCTCGTGTCCCAAAGTATCATTGACTTGCTTAAAGCCATCTAGATCAATAAACAGCAGCCCCAGCAACAAGTTGTTGTGTTGTGCCCAATGTAAGGACTCGTAAAGTTGCTCGGCAAAAAATTTGCGATTGGATAAACCGGTGAGAGGGTCGTGATACGCTAAATAACGTAAGTGGTCTTCTTTGAGTTTTAGTTCATTGTTAGAGCGGAATAGTTCAGCAGCAGTACGCTTCAACTGTTCTTCCATCAGCTTGCGCTGAGTAATATCTCGGATGACACCAACTAAAAAGAAATTGCCAGCTGAGTCTTTGTGAAGCGATCGCTTAGTGGCAATTTGGTGAGTCTGTCCATTGGCATTTGTAAATTCTTCTTCATGTTCTTGGGCTTGCTGAGTCCGAAAAACCAGATCGTCCTGTTGTCGAAACACATCAGCTTCATGTTTTGGGAAAAAGTCATAGTCTGACTTTTCAATTAATAACTTATTCGGATAACCGATAAATCGACAATACGCCTCATTTAAAACAATCCACTGGTGTTGTTCATTTTTCACAAAAATTGGATCGGGGATCGTGTTGATAACGTGATGCAAAAATTCTTTGGAACGTTTCCACTCTTCCTGTATGTGAGCAATATGACTAGTCATCCAAATAGCTGAAGTACCAAAGCAAACCAGTGAGGGAATGAGTGGTATCCACCAACCGTACAAGAAAGCAAGGTATGCACTCACGGTCAATACAAAGCAAGAAACTAAGATACAGAAGAGACTCCTAGTTGCGTGTCGTATCCGCCATATCGTCACGGCTCCCAAATAAGACCAAACAAAAACCCACAAGTATTCCACCAAGTCAGGCCAAACTTTGAGTAATGGTCTTCCATCAACAGCAGCAGAGATTAACTCACTAATAAAATAAGCCTGCAATTGAATACCAGGTACAGGCTTTGCCGTACTCATGACACTGCTGGAGTAGGGAATAAATACAAAATCTTGGAGACTGGGTGCAGTGGAGCCAATAAGTATAATCCGATCTTTGATTAAGTTTGCTTTGACTTTATCTGCCAGTACATCTCTCATCGAGACTTGGCGAAAACTACAAAATTCTCCAGACGAACTTTGACATTTGGGTTTGGGAAAATTGCTCAAAATTTGGTAGCCTCTAGCATCAGCTCCCACATAAGCACCATCATTAGCCTCAAAACGAGTAAATGCTGCCTTACCCAATTGCAAATACTCAGAGTTGCTTTTCGCTTTGGTGGGAGTAATTCCCTTTGACTTTAAATACAATAAAGCCAACTTCAGGGCAAAACTTTCGTGTGCTTCAGTTTTAACGTGCCAATACAACAAACTACGACGTACTTTACCATCAAGATCGTACAGCACGTTATTAAAGCCCACTTGATCCCGATTTAGCCCCAATGGAGGCGAAACACTAACGTTTTTGTTTTTGTCATTTGCTAATAGTTCAATACCAATTAAGTTGGGCATTGACTGATAAACATTACGCAGTTCTTGATTACCAGGCTCTACTGGTAAATTTCTGTAGATATCTAAGCCAATCGCACGGGGTTTGTGGGCATTTAATTTTTGCAATAACAGGGCAATCTTCGCATCTGGAATTGGCCACGAACGTACTTCGTTTAAATAAGTCTCATCAATCACTACGATCGTAATCCGGTCTTCTGACGGTTCATTTGGACGTAACCGAAAAAATTGATCCAAAGCCGCCAACTCCAAAGATTGCAATAATCCGATGGAGTGCAAAAGCAGGACGCAGACTGCAACGCTGGCCGCAGTAATCAATTCTCTGTGTCCTCGACTAAGCGATTGTTTCAGTCCAAAGATTAACTTCACAAAACGCTTGCCTAGCTGCTGATTCATTGCCATTACCTAGTAGGCAGAAATATTCTCTATATTCCTATAGCGATTAACTATCGGACTAAATTACATCCCAAGGTGGCTCTCAAGTGTTATAAAAATAAATTAAAATATACATCTTTTAAAGTAAATGTATTTACTTAATTTCCTTTAGCTTAAGTGTTTGCAGAACGAAATGCCGCAGGAAAATTAATAATTGGGCATTGGATAAGACCTATTATCTGTTATCAAAAACAAAAAAGCCAACTGGAAACAGATTTTACTGTACTCATCCAGTTGACTATGGGGTGTGAACTACTGAAGGCCAGTGTAGGTATTTTACTTGAAATACTTAAAGTTCCGAGACCCTGTGTAACCAGAAACTTTTGCTAGTTCCTCTAAGTTTTGGACTCCGCTATAGCTTTTACCATTGACGAGCCAAGTGGGGAAACCTTCAATTTTTGCGGCTTTACACAGTTCTGGTTGAGCTTTGAGTCCATCAGGAGCGCACTCTACCTTAATATCATTATTGATTATTTCCTCAGCTTCTTTACCAAAAAGCAGCTTTTGTTCGTGACAGTGAGGACACCAGTAAGCGCTGTATTCTTTTGCACCTACCTTCGCCAGATGCCGTGCTAAGGCTATTTCTGCCTCACCAGAAGTAGTGGTAACTTCCCAACCGAACGCTGGGTTGGGGTTTTCCTTGGGAGTAAAGGTAATTTTTGTGGGTTGTCCAGGAGTTCCAGGTGTAACATCTGATTGATTTACGCCAGCATAGACGCCTAAAGTACCAATCAGCGTTACCATCCCGACAATCAGGGCGGTAAACAAGATTTGTCCAATATCCTCCCAAGTCCGACCGATAATCGTTAGTACTAAAAGACTCACAGAGAACAAAGCTGAACCGATACAGTAAGGACAAATAGCTTTGATTTGAGATGTCAGCACATACATTAAGTAGCCGCTAAAGACAGACATAGCGATCGCGCCTACCAGCAACAGCCACCACGTCAAATTTTCCAATTGTTTGCGGTTATTGTTTTCCCCTGAGTTAAATACCAAGGGAGCCAAAGCCAATATCACCATACTGGTGTATGCCAAAAACCCAAACAAAGCTAATGGCTGACCAAAAACCGTTGCCCAAGGACTGGAAAGCACATCATTACAGCCCTTAGCACCAGCCTGTACCACACAAGCGGCACTGCCTCCGGTTAACTTTTCTATAGTGAGATAACCTGTTATCAGGGCACCACATCCAGCGATCGCGGCAATCAATGGACGTGACCATTTATGAATCCAAGGAGTAGAACGACGGCGAATCATAAATTGTTATTGGTTATTGGTTAATGGGCATTGGGCATTGGGCATTGGGCATTAATTATTTCTTCCCATGCCCCAGTCCCCATGCCCCATGCCCCAATTAAGAATGTAACTTCACTTGTTCTGCTGATTTGCTTTCACCTTTGGAGTTCCAATTGCGACGGGCAGCTTCTACGAATTGACTGACGCGAATTGGGTCAATTGGTTGCTCTATGCGTCCATGACGTTTCAGGGAACTGGAAACTATTACACCATCTGCTGCCTGCATCAATGTATCAATATTTTCCCAATTAGCCCCACTCCCGATGAACACTGGCGTGCCATTTGCTGCGCCACAAGCTAGTTCCAAATCTTCTAAGTTAGGAGGACTACCAGTAGCCCAACCAGATAAAATCACTCCGTCTGCTAAACCCCTTTCAATGGTGTCTTTCACGGCGACTGTGAGATTTGGAGAACTCAAAGGACGGGCGTGTTTTACCAAAACATCGGCCAGGATTTTAACATCACAGCCCAACTCTCGTCGATAGCGGAGTAGTTGATGGGCTTCTCCCTCAATTAATCCTTGGTCAGTTGCCATCACGCCTGTGAGGACGTTGACGCGGATAAATTGCGCCTGTACACAGCTAGCGATCGCTATTGCACTTTTGGCATCATTTCGCAATACATTTAAGCCTATAGGCAAAGTCACCAAATTCTGTATCCGCTGCACCACAATGGTCATGGCACTCACAACCACTGGATCGACTTGGTTTTTGGTAAACGGCGCGTCGAAAAAATTCTCGACAATCAGACCGTCAACCCCTCCACTTGCCAAGGCTGCGGCTTCTTGTTCGGCACGGTCAATCACCGCTTTGAGGCTACCTCCCCAACGGGGTGAGGTAGGCAGTGGTAGCAGGTGAACCACGCCAATAATTGGTGAGCGAGTTTTAAATATCTGATATAAGTCCACGTCTTTAATCCGCCTCGCGGAGTCCAGAGTCCAGAATTTTTTGACTATTGAACACCAATTCAACACCACTCCCCTGAAGGTCGGGAACCTCATAAGGGTGGCTCTTCAACGGGGAAAACCCCGCACGTGACTGGCTCCTTTTGACCCTTGACTCTTGACTTTTCATTAACTAGTCAAATGTGTTTTATGATAGTCGGTTTATTGCCTCTTTCCTCAGATGGAAATTGGCGTGAAACCTCCCATAAGATATGTTAAGATAAAACCTGGCTACAAGAGGAGTTTGCCACTCACTAGACGCAAGGCAGCTTTCCGTGGTTTAGGCGTCTTGTCCGCGCACTGTCGTAGGACTTGCCAATCGCCAGGGTAGCATTACTGCTTTATAGGCGTAGTCGCTTTCGTCGATTTCCCGGAGGGTAGCGACTTCTCACAACAGGCCCTTTGGGCGGCTTCCCGATGGGTAGGTTAACAACGCACACGCTGTGGTAATGTAAAATACCAATAGGCGAATTGTTAAAAAACATTACAAGTGTCAAATGTACCCAAAGACACTTCAATTTACCCTGGGGAACAGATTGATAAAAATATCATAACATGACCTCTATTTTTATTATTGATAGGGTCATAGGTCTACGGGCAGTTGCTGACAGTGAAAATCTGCCATCGTACTGTTATTAGAAGGATAGCGATCAGAAAAAAGCGAAACTAGCGCCAAAATGCTGACTACAAGAAAAAAAATGAAGATATTTTCAAAATATGGGTGACAAGCCAACGATTGCAATTTCTCACCTGGGCTGCGAGAAAAATCGAATTGATACAGAACACATGCTGGGAATGCTCGTAGAAGCAGGCTACGGTGTAGATACAAATGAAGAGTTAGCAGATTACGTTATTGTTAATACTTGTAGTTTTATTGAAGCGGCCCGGCAAGAATCTGTCAGAACTTTAGTAGAACTGGCAGAGGCAAATAAAAAGATCGTAATCACTGGGTGTATGGCGCAACACTTCCAAGAACAACTTTTGGAGGAGTTGCCTGAAGCAGTAGCTGTTGTGGGTACAGGCGATTATCACAAAATTGTAAATGTAATTGAGCGTGTTGAACTTGGCGAGCGGGTCAAACAGGTTAGTATAGAGCCAACCTATATTGCCGACGAAACTACACCGCGCTATCGCACTACAACGGAGGGCGTTGCTTACCTCCGGGTTGCGGAAGGATGTGATTATCGTTGTGCATTTTGTATAATTCCTCATCTTCGAGGAAACCAGCGATCGCGTACTATTGAATCTATCGTCGCTGAAGCGGAGCAGTTAGTTAGTCAAGGGGTAAAGGAAATTATTTTAATTTCCCAAATCACCACTAATTATGGTCTAGATATTTACGGTCAGCCAAAATTAGCCGAATTACTTCGCGCTTTGGGGAAAGTAGATATACCGTGGATCAGAATGCATTACGCTTATCCCACGGGACTGACCCCAGATGTGATAGCGGCCATCCAAGAAACACCGAACGTCCTGCCTTACCTGGATTTGCCCTTGCAGCATTCTCATCCAGAGATTCTCCGTGCCATGAACCGCCCTTGGCAAGGGCGCGTAAATGATGGGATTATAGATCGCATCAAAACGGCACTACCAACAGCCGTATTGCGGACAACATTTATTGTTGGTTTCCCAGGAGAAACACAAGAGCATTTTGAGCATCTACTAGAGTTTGTTCAACGGCATGAATTTGACCATGTTGGTGTCTTCACCTTTTCCTCTGAGGAAGGAACCCCAGCTTACAAGCTACCAAATCAGTTGGCCCAAGAAGTGATGGACAATCGCCGATACCAACTGATGGAAATCCAGCAACCGATTTCCCAAAAGAAAAATCAACAGGAAGTAGGCAAAATCGTTGATGTCCTGATTGAGCAAGAAAATCCTGAAAGTGGTGAATTAATAGGTCGTTCAGGTAGATTTTCCCCAGAGGTTGATGGTCTGGTGTATGTCAAAGGCCAGGCAAAGTTAGGAACCATCGTGCCAATAGCGATTCACCACGCTGATACATACGACCTCTATGGTCAAGTAGTCAATAACTAAATTGTCCTTTGTCTTTTGTCCTTTGTCTTTTGTTAAATGACCCTTACAGATTCACCCTTATCCCAAGATCAACGCTGCATTAATGGCAGTTTTCATGAGGGTTTACCTGAAGTTCGGGGACTCACTCGTGGGCATAGCTTCTCCAAAACGTTGAGGCTTTGCTATCGCCCTTGGCTGACTAACTAGCCAATAACTAAATGACTAATGACTAATGACTAATGACTAATAAATAATGACTAAATGACTAATCCAAAATCCTTACAAAAAATTTAGGAGATTTAATGACTCTTTCATTCCAAGAATTAGGCATTTCCCAAGAACGTGTCGAACAACTAGAAAAAATTGGTTTTACTGAACCAACTAACATTCAAGTGCAAGCAATTCCCCAATTGCTAGCTGGTCGTGATGTGGTAGGTCAATCTCAAACTGGAACAGGCAAAACGGCAGCATTTTCTCTGCCAATTTTAGAACGGCTAGATATTAATCAAAGAGCCGTGCAAGCCATCGTTTTAACACCAACTCGTGAATTAGCGATGCAAGTTCACGATGCGATCGCCCAATTCATCGGCGATGAAGGATTGCGGGTGTTAGCAATCTATGGTGGTCAATCAATTGACCGCCAAATGCTACAACTCAGACGTGGCGTTCACATGGTTGTGGGCACTCCAGGACGGGTGATCGATTTACTCGATCGCGGCTGTTTAAAGCTCGATCAAGTCAAGTGGTTTGTGTTGGATGAAGCTGATGAAATGTTGAGCATGGGCTTTATCGACGATGTGATAAAAATCCTCTCACAAGCGCCCGTAGACCGCCAAACAGCTTTATTCTCGGCAACAATGCCACCATCGATTCGGATGTTGGTGAACAAGTTCTTGCGATCGCCTGCAACTGTCACCGTCGAGCAGCCAAAAGCCGCCCCCAACAAGATTAATCAAGTAGCTTACTTGATCCCCCGCCATTGGACAAAAGCCAAAGCTTTACAGCCGATTCTGGAAATGGAAGATCCAGAAACAGCTTTAATCTTTGTCCGCACCAGACGCACAGCCGCCGAACTCACCAGTCAGTTACAAGGCGCTGGTCACAGTGTCGATGAATACCACGGTGACTTGTCTCAACAAGCACGGGAACGGTTATTAGTCAGATTCCGTAACCGTCAAGTCCGTTGGGTAGTAGCAACTGATATTGCAGCACGAGGGTTAGATGTCGATCAACTCTCCCATGTAATCAACTTCGACTTACCCGATAGCGTAGAAACCTACGTCCATCGCATTGGTCGTACTGGTCGTGCTGGTAAAGAAGGAACAGCAATTTCTTTAGTACAACCATTTGAGCGGCGCAAGCAGCAAACATTTGAACGTCATAATCGCCAAAGTTGGCAATTGCTGACGATTCCTACACGCGCACAAATTGAAGCACGGCACATCCTGAAATTGCAAGAACTGGTGCGAGAAGCTTTGACAGGTGAGCGTTTGGCTTCATTCTTGCCAATTGTCAGCGAACTGATTGAAGAATACGATGCTCAAGCGATCGCCGCCGCCGCATTACAAATCGCTTACGATCAAACTCGCCCTGCTTGGTTGAACTCAGACGTAGAAATTCCCCAAGAGGAATCTTCTGCTCCCAAACCAAGACTCGGCAAACGTCGTGAATCTTCCAGCGATCGCCCCCGTTCTGCATGGAAATCAGATAGTAACAATGGTGAAGAAAGACATTCTTCTCCCAAGCCAAAACTGCGGACAAGTGGACAGGATTCTTCTGTATCTCCTAGTAAAAAGATAGGTTCACCTACAGCTAGAGAATCAGCTTCTTAGTCAACATTTAGAAGTTAATCAATTTTGGATTTTAGATTTTTAGATTTTTCTGCAATCCAAAATCCAAATATAAAATTGGAGAGTTGAGAGTTAAGAGTCAAGATTTTGGCTTTGGCTCTTGACTTTTTGGTTTTGCAAGATAACGACAAACTGACACTACCAGACTTACTACCAGATTGAGAGCTAGTAGTGTCAGAAATTTGGCCTCCTGTGTTTGAGTAGTTCAAAACTACTACAGCCAAGGACGACTAACTAGTTCTAATTCTCCAATTTCATCCTCGCTCAATTTCCAGCCTAAAGCACCAGCATTCTGCCGTACTTGTTCGGCTGTCTTTACCCCAGCAATGGGAATAACGTTACCCTGAGCAATTAACCAGTTGAGAGCAACTTGAGCAGGGGTGCGATCGTATTTTTCCCCGAAGTTGCGTAGCAAAGATATGACTGGGGCAATTTTTTGCAGACCTTCTTTCTTAAATCGCGGGTCTATTTTTCTCGCACCAGTGGGAGTTTCAGCACTATCAATACTGTACTTACCTGTGAGTAATCCCTGTGCTAAAGGACTATATGCCAAGATAGTCACACCCAACTCACGCGCAGTTGCCAAAATACCTTTGCTTTCAATTTGGCGACTGAGTAAAGAATAACGCACTTGGTTTACAGCCAAAGGCACTCCACGGGCTGCCAATATTTGATGCGCGTCTCGCATTTGCTCTGCTGAGTAATTACTTACACCGACTGCCGCAATTCTGCCCCGCTTCACTTCATCAGCTAGGGCATTCATCAAAGTTTTTTGGCTTAAAAAGAAGGCAAAAGGCCAATGCACTTGGTACAGGGCGATCCGCTCAAGTTGTAGCCGTTTGAGGCTGGCTGTTAAAGCATCAGAGACGGATTGGGCTGTAAATCGCCACGGTACGGGGCCAAATTTTGTGGCGATTTGTACAGGTTGTTGTGTCTGTTGCAGAAATTGCCCTAAAAATTCCTCGCTCTTTCCCATTCCGTAGATTTCGGCAGTATCAAAGAATGTAATCCCAGCTTCTAGAGCTGCGGTAAAGGCTTCTTGTAACTGTTCTGGGCCGTAGCGATCGCCATAATTCCAAAATAGTTTATCACCCCAAGCCCAAGTACCGATGCACAAGGGTGTAACAGATGGGCCATTTTGCCCCAATGTGATGTTTTCCACGGTTGCAAAATTTAGTTTATTTACATTTCTTTACTTTTATAGTGTATCGTTACAGACAAGATTGGGTGCGATCGTCACCACTTGACTGCAAATCTTGTGGTGTCGCAGCTACGCCCGTCGTAGACATTGCGCCTTGCATAACAATTTAAAACCTGAATCAAAGGCGCATAAACAAGATCCCCGACTTCTTCGAGAAGTCGGGGATCTGTGGGTCGCAATTCTCACAAATCAAATAGGATTGCTATAGTTGAGTGTATTTACTTGTATTTATGAATTAGATGATTTATCCTGCTTGGCTTTTTTGATTAATTCCATGTAGACATTAATCTCACTAATTTCTACATCATGCTCAACTCTGGTTACTTTCCATCTTTCCTTTTTTAGGTAAACTTCCTCTCCTACTCTGGGAGTAAATTGAAGGTCGTAGAATTTTTTGAGAAAATCTTTTTGATTTTCTTCCCATAATATTACTTTGACTGGTTCTTTACTCATTACTTATGCCTTTTTGGTTACTGGATGAAGCTAAGTAGTTTGATGACATACATACGGCAAGTTTATCTTACTAATTCAATGGAATAGCGTAGTTAAAACCACATTTTCATAATGTTTAAACTTACCTGTGTAATGATTACGGAGACTACAATTCCAGACTCTTGAACCAACTCAAATCTCTGTAATCCAATATCCAAACACTAGTGTCATAAAGTTGAGCTACCGCTACAACAGACATATCTTCTAAAGTTCCTTGCCAGTCTGGTATCTGGCGAACCATGCTGTAAATTTCCTGAAACATTTCCATGTTCACTGGTACAGTCACTGTGTTCTCACTAATAACGCCTAATGCAGTCATTGCAGCACGGCTCGATTGTTCTCATAGCACAAACTTGTAAACTTCAAACAACACAGGTAGAGGGGTTAGAACCTCACCAAACAAGGCTGGTAACTTACTAAAACCCGCTTTGCATTCCTGATGGTAGTCATCTTGGACAGAAACTAAGGCAATCAGGGGGCCTGCATCCAAAACGAGACGCTTCATCCTTGTATCAAATAATCTTCATTAACTGAAGCGTCTGTAGGAGCATTTTCTACGATTCCTGCTAGCGATAGTAGCCTTGAAGCATTTTTGGGGCGTAACTTTTCCGCCAGTGCTTCCTGTATAACACTTGATGGGTTTTGCTCTGGGTGATCTTTTAAGTATTGGTCAAGTTGTGTCCACAACTCATCAGGAATATATAGTGTGCGTTTCATTTTTTCAGCATCTGGAGGTACAACACTAGTTGTACTCTTATTGTAGTTGCTGGAGTGCGATCGCTATTTTTAGCTAGTTCCTGCTCAATGTTGGGGTCAGTCTTTGTTTAAGCTTTTTGACTTTTATTCTGATCGTGAGAATTCAACCGAATTTTATGGGAATACTTATAAATAGTTCTATCTTCTCTAAATAAGTAAATATGGGCTTTTTTAACAAATTTGCAGCAACGTTTGAGGAGTCTAGACAATTTCTCAAAAGAAGTCTAGAAGAATACATAATGTTTAGTTCAGAAGCTAAACAGTTGACTTTGACCAAAAAAATGGTTTTACTTCTCTGTCAACAAGCCGAATCTAGAGTTGAACAATTAAAAAGCTTAGAACCACACTCTGAGGAGGGACTGATTGCGACAATAGAGTACAATAAAATTCAAGTAAAATTACATTTTACTCCTGAAAAAATAACTCTTAATAAAGATTGCATTAAAGGTGAACTTCGCTTATTGAACACTCCTCAATTTGAGACTGAAGCGATAGTTTACCGTCACCTTATTGCAGGTTGGACAAGATTTTTGGGAGGTAAATTCCCCAATGGAACTTTACCAAAAGAGGTTAGAATTGAAAATAATAAGGTCTATTATACTCTTCCTCGAAATGAATTGCAGCTTTTAGATTCTCTTTTCCCTAGTCTTGAAAATGGTTCTGCTTTGATAACTAAGCTTCAACAAGGGGAATTAACTATTGAAACTTCAGTAGCTTTGAGTTGGAATAATTTTAAGCTTCAAAATTTGCTTCAACTTCTGAATCTCAAATAGGCATATCTTAATCTGTCATATTTTGGCGTGATCGCTCTGGAAACCATAAAAGGACAATCGAGGATTCTTATCAAGCTCTGCTCATTTTGCAAAAATATGACAACAGACATAAAATGCCCATTGTATGTATTTTGTTGTGTGCCAAGCTGGACAGCTTCTATATCAACATTGAGATGTTGAGCAATCTCCTCCATACTCATCCCTGTTTTTAGTAACAGAGGGACGGTAAGTTTCAACATTTCAGCTTCCCGTTCTTCTCGACCTTGTTCTCGACCTTCTTCTCGACCCTCGGCTTTCGCTTCCTGATAAACCCTTGTTTGCTCCAAAGTCAGTCCTAACATAGCTTCAACTTCCTCTCTACTCAAGGTCGAAAACTTATAAACAGCGATTGTGGTGATGATGTCTAGTATTTCGTTTTGCGGCAGTGTGTCTGTTTGCTCTAATTTTACCCGCTCAATCAATTGCTTTGCTTGCTCTGCCATCACTTCATCCGATGCTAGAGTCAACTGCATCAAGTTGATGCCTATTGGCTGCTGATTAGTCGCGCCTAACTCATCTAAATAGATTCGCTGCACTTGGTCGCTGTTGAGAAATATTCGATGAGTTTTTTGATCCCTTGATTCTACAGAGCGTGATGAAAAAATTACCACACAGAACCAGTCATCGTACTGAGAACGATTACGGTTCAGGTACATCAGCGACTCGGTAAAGAACCTATGGTAGAGGGCTTCATCTCTTTGGAATTGAACTTCAGCAAAAAAGATAACTCTGGATGTTGCACCCTCTGGAGGTAAAAATACACCATCCATGCGAAATGCGGTTTCTTTGACTTCAACTGATTCAAATCGATAATTTTGCCCTTGCAGAGGAGGATTATCAACCAGTTCAAAGAGTAACCCAGGAAAGCGCTTAAAAATTTGATAGATAGTAAATGGAGTCTCGTTTCACTACTTCATCCTAAAAACCTGATTTCTCACAAGCCATCAAAATTAATCCTAACTTGACTGAAGCATACACTAATCGAGGTGTTGGTATAACTGCTTGCCAAATGATTGCGATGTCTGTGGCAGGCGAAGCCATCGCAACTTCCACTTTTCATTCGCTGATTTTGAGCGGGTAGGGTTTATCTTTATTTAAAGAGAGAGAGATTAAATCCTATAAACTATACGAAAAAGTAGCTATGGCAAGCGGTGAAGTATTTGATACCAAAACAAAATCCCTATCTGTGCCAAGGGTAAACCTGCTGACCATGTTCCGGCTGGGTTTATTTCAGATGGGATTGAGCATGATGTCTATCTTGACTCTGGGCGTACTCAACAGAGTCATGATTCAAGAAATAGCAATTCCGGCGACGCTGGTATCAGTTGTTCTAGCACTCCCTTTATTTGTTGCTCCTTCCCGTATCTGGTTTGGTCAGATTTCCGATGCCAAGCCGTTATGGGGATACCACCGCACAGCTTATGTTTGGGTGGGCGCAGCAATATTTGCGATCGCAGCATTTTTAGCTGTACAAGTAATGTGGCAGATGAATCTTGCTGGAAATAGTGCAGGTACTTGGGTATGGACAACCCAAACAATCGGCTGGACAGCACTTTTGGCTTTAGTTTTCGCTATATACGGTCTAGGAATTTGTGCTAGCGGTACTGCCTTTGCTGCTTTGTTGGTGGATATATCTGAAGAAGATAACCGTTCTAAAGTAGTCGGTGTGGTTTGGTCGATGCTAATGGTGGGGATTATTGTTGGCGCAATTATCAGTGCTAGCTTACTGAAACAGTTAACACCAGAAGCAACTGTAGAAACCTTGCAGCCAGCCATCAACCGATTGTTTACTATCGTCCCAGCAATTGTATTTGGTTTAGCGATCGCAGCAACATTCGGCGTAGAAAAAAAATACTCTCAATACTCAACCCGTTCCACACTAGTGAACCGGGAAGACAGTATTACTCTGGGCAATGCTTGGAAAATATTGACAGCTAGCCCACAAACAGGTATATTTTTCACCTTTTTACTGGTGATGACTATCAGTTTGTTTATGCAAGACCCGGTTTTAGAACCTTATGCGGGTCAAGTGTTTAAAATGCCCCTAGCGGAAAGTACCAAATTAAATATTTTTTATGGAACGGGTCTACTGATTGCCTACGGGGTTACGGGCTTTTACATTGTCCCGCGTTTGGGTAAGCGCAGAACTGCACGTCTAGGTTGTATGTTGGTAGCATTCTGTGCAATCTTGCTAGGTATCTCAGGATTCACAGCTAATGCAGCAGTTCTCAAACTAAGTTTGGTCTTGTTCGGTTTAGCCACAGGTTTCTTAACTACAGCAGCAATTAGCTTGATGTTGGATCTTACCGCAGCAGAAGCCGCAGGTACGTTTATTGGGGCATGGGGATTAGCGCAGTCCCTTTCTAGAGGTGTGGCGGTAGTCATCGGAGGTACAGTTTTGGATATTGGACGCAAGGTGTTACCAAGTTTAGAGTTAGCTTATGGACTGGTATTTGCCCTAGAAGCCGTGGGAATGGTGCTGTCGATTTGGTTTCTGAATCGGGTGAACATCACAGAATTTCAAACAAGTACCAAGCAAGCGATCGCTTCAGTTTTAGAAAGCGATTTAAACTAAACTGTATAGGGCATGGGGCATTGGGCATGAGACAAATGACCAATGACCAATGACCAATGACCAATGACAAATGACAAATGACTAATAACCAATGAATGATTTTTGGACAACAATTCTAGATTTTGCCCAAACTACTACTACCAGGGTGGGTAAGCAGCTAATGCAAGATTTTGGGCAAGTACAGGCTTCCCAAAAAGCTGATGGAAGTTTGGTGACGCAAGCAGATAAATGGGCAGATCAGGAAATTCGGGATGCGATCGCTTCTAATTTCTCTGGTTACGGCATTTTGAGCGAAGAGAGCGATCAGTCATTTCCCGGTACTGAGTGGTGTTGGGTAATTGATCCTCTTGATGGTACAACCAACTTTACACGCGGCATTCCCATCTGGACAATATCTCTGGGTTTACTGTATCGAGGTACACCTATTTTCGGTTATGTTTACGCACCAACCTTGAATCAAGCTTTTCATGGTTTCTGGGCAGGTTCATCTGGTTTAGCAACACCAACAGGAGCATTTCTCAACCACCATCCCATCCACACTAGTATTGATAGTCCCAGCAATAATCACTTTTTTAACCTCTGTTCTCGTAGCACCGCAGCTATCAAAAACGGCTTTCCTTGCAAAATTAGGATGTTGGGTGTAGCTAGCTATAATTTTTTGACAGTTGCTACTGGGGCTACTCTCGGTGGTATTGAGGCAACACCAAAAGTTTGGGACTTAGCCGGGGCTTGGGTAATTGTCCAGGCTGCTGGTGGGGTATGGTCATCGCTGAAGTCAGAACCGTTTCCGTTGTCACCGGGAGAAGATTATAGCGATCGCTCTTTTCCCACCCTTGTGGTTAGTCGTCCCGAATTAGTTCCAGTATTTCAACCTTTTCTCGAAGGCGTAAAAATTTAATTTGCAGCTCCTCGTCCTGAAAACAGTGATTTTGTCAACTAGCCTAGTGGAGAATTGCATACTCGACATTAAACTTAACAAAACCCTAGTTAAACAAAGAATTGAGTATAAATAAAGCTAGTAATAATCCTGATTTCAGTGCAAAACCAGTGTAGTTATTAATTTAAGTAGTGTTGTGGCTTTCATCACACTGGTTAATTTAGTATAAAAAATTTTATGTTGTCTAATCTAGATTTAATTCGAGAGTTTGTGCAAAACTCTATCCAGAAAAAAGACGTTTTGTTGTCAAATCATGTTTTGACAGCGCAAACAGTTTATAAAACCAACCAATTAACAGCAAAATCTGAAGGCGTAATTGCCACTGCTCAACTATCTAACACCCTATCGGAATTCTCGATTTCTCCAAAATCAACCCAGTGGGAATTGATAAATCAGGCATTAGCAGAATCTAGTTATATCCTCAAAGGAGAAGTAGATAGTCGGGGTTTCTATCAGTATCAATACTGCGAAGTTCCCAAAGGCTATGAGATGCACTGTACTAAATCTGTACTTCTATGGCGAGCTTGGTGGAAATATCGCAAGTATAGTTCAAAACTAGGGATTCCCTTGGAACTTCTAATCAGGAGGCGGGATTCATGGTATCCAATCCGAGATTTAATTATTAGTGATGGACTTGTTTATATCAAAACTTTAGGAAGCGAGATCGCGCTTGATTCAGAAGACTTGGTTACTTGGTTAAGCAAAATTGATGTAACCAAAATTAAAGAAATACCTAGTACAGAGACATAAGTGTGAAGAAAAATGCAAGGACTTTGGCTCGAAAATAACCAGTTGCAGCTACGTACAGATATTCCCATTCCTGAACCACCACCAGGAGAAGCTTTGATACGCGTCTTGCGTGCGGGTATCTGTAACACTGATTTGGAACTACTTAGAGGCTACTATCCCTACATCGGTATTTTGGGGCATGAATTTGTCGGCATTGTCGAACAAGGGCCAGAACACTTAGTTAACCAACGCGTAGTTGGAGAAATCAACGCTGTGTGTGGGCATTGTCGATTTTGTCGTAGTGGACAACCAACTCACTGTGAAAACCGTACAGTTCTGGGTATTGTCAACCGCAACGGAGCATTTAGTGAATATCTTTGTTTGCCGGTAGAGAACCTGCATCCCGTACCTGATAATGTGCCGACAGAAGTAGCAACATTTTCTGAACCTTTAGCAGCAGCTTTGGAAATCCAGCAGCAAGTGCTATTGCATCCAAACCATCGGGTGCTAGTGGTTGGAGATGGCAAACTAGGGCAGTTGGTAGCGCAGACACTAGCTCTAACTGGCTGTGAACTCTTAGCTGTGGGGCGTCATCGAGACAAACTGGCTAACTTAGAAGCACGGGGGATAAAAACGAGTCTAGCTGACGCTGTTACAGATGGATATTTCGATATCTCAGTAGAATGCACTGGCAACCCAGAAGGATTTGCGATCGCCCGCCGCGCTCTACGTCCCCGTGGTACTCTTGTACTGAAAAGTACTTATGCTGGTAACCTCAGCCTAGATGCTTCTTCTTTAGTAGTAGATGAAATCACTCTCATCGGTTCCCGTTGTGGCCCCTTTAGCCCAGCCCTCCAGCTACTAGCCACAGGAAAAGTTGACGTGCAACCCCTGATTCATGCCACTTACCCCCTCATTGAAGGGCTTGCAGCTTTTGAACACGCCCAGAGTCGCGGTGTTTTAAAAATATTGCTGGAAATTGGTCAATAGTTATTGAACATTGGGCAAACTCTTTCCCAGTCCCCAATCCCTAATACAGATAAGGATTAGTCTTCGGTTGATAGTCAAGACAATCGATCGCTTCTTCTGTATTGGCAATAGATGGGCGTACAGTACATTTAAGACGGTAATTGTCAGTAAAAAATTGGCAACCAGTACAGGGGATTTGATGCATTTGCTTGGCTGTAGCCACGCTATCTCGCGCCGCCGTCCAGAGACTCAAAACAACGAGAATAGTTACAGTCCAAGCAGTGATAAAGCATATTGGGATTAACAAAGGTTGAATCTCATGAAGGAGGAAAAATATGACTTTTAACACAGTATATCCTGATACAAATTAGGAATTAGAAGTATATTAACTCCTAATTCCTAAATTCCGACTATAGAAGTATTTAAATACCAGCATGACCAAGAGCTAAACCTGTTACTAGCATTCCTAGCACAAGAAAAGGTTGGGCGCTGGCTTGGTACTTAACATCATTCTTCACAGGGTCGCGCAGGAAATACATATCCTGCAAGGTGATTTGCGGGATGATTAACAGTACTAGTATTGTTGCATACAAATTCTCATGGATGCTGACAAGATAAGCTGCGATCAATCCTTGAAAGACATCAATCGTCACTACACAAATCCATGCCGCAGTGGTAATGCCAAACATTACAGGTAGTGAATTTAATCCTAACTGGCGATCGCCCTCTACACTCTTAAAGTCATTGACAATGGCAATACCTAATCCAGCCAAACTGTAGAACATTGTCAAAACCACAATTGTGGAATTGAGTTCGCCAAACAAAGCGTGTCCTGTAGACCAAGGTAGGGTAATGTAACTTGCACCCAAGGCGTAACTACCTAGCCAGCCGTTTTGCTTGAGTTTCAGGGGAGGTGCAGAATAAATATAGGCGATGAAGGAACCGATAATTGCGATCGCTGTAATAGTCGGGAATTCATGACCAGACCACACATCTAACACAAACGCCAAACCAATACCAGCAATCAGTAGTACCCAAATCTGAATAATTACCTGGGGTAGGGGAATTGCCCCAGAGGGAATCGGGCGATAGGGTTCATTGATGGCATCGATTTCGCGATCGTAGTAATCATTGAGGATTTGGGTGTAACCTGTCATCAATGGCCCAGCCAGCAGCATACAGGTTAATACTTTCAACACATTTTCCAGTGTCCAAGTATAGTTACCCGAAGAAGCCGCACCACAGATTACGCCCCAAATTAGGGGAATCCAGGTAATCGGCTTCATTAGCTGCAAACGAATTTTCCAAATTGAAGTTTCCCCAGCAGATGCACCTTTCATCCCCAGCAACTGCCTAGTTTTCGCATTGCGATCGGCGGATGCTATTGCTTGATCATTGGGATTATTTACCACTGAGTCTAATGCCTCAGATGGGTTAGGGTCTGGGGTAATGGGAGTTGATTCTGACATAATTTTTACTGATTAATTAGGCATTGGGCATTGGGCATTGGGTACTGGGCATTGGGCATTAGGATTAAGTTTCTTCCCTATTCCCTATTCCCCATGCCCCATTCCCCATTCCCCATGCCCCATTCCCATAACTTAAAACGAAATTATCAAATAATTATTCTGAAACTTTGCTCCAGCAACGGGTCTGCCACTGAGAGCCGGGGGTAGGGGAATATTCCGCCGCTGGTCTCCTGCTTCTACCGTGACTTCTGGCCCATATTGGGTGAGTTTGACTTGCTTTTTGTCAAATCCTGGCAAGAATAAGCGTACTTGACGATTGTGGATGTCTATTTCAATTGGTTTAGGAGCCTGTAAAGCTTGTGCTTCAAAGTTGGGTAGTGCGTCTATCAGTGGTTGCCAGTCACCTGTTGGCGAGTCGGGAACAACGCTCACAGGTAGGGGTATAAATTCCTCTGGCAGATTGACGTTTGTCTCAGGAGACACAAGCAGAACACCACCGACAGTTAAACCAATTTGTTGAGCGCTACCCCATAAATAACGAGCATTTGCTACGTCAATTGGATCTCCTGTGGTCACTAAGAAAGCAGCAAGACGCTTCGGATCGGCAAGAGCGGCTCTCCCTTTTTCCAAGAAATTATTGACTTGGTTGGTAGGCCCTGCAAAATTATCTGCTGTCCAGTTGATATTGAAAAAACTGCTAATCAGGGGTTGAATCAAGGGTGATTCAGTAATCGTCTTCCCCAAATCGGAGTTGACAAATAATTGCCGAAATCGCCGGACATACCAACTGAGGGATTCTGGCAAACCCAACATTCGCAACGTTAAAGAGTCACCCGTGCCATCATAGACGATCGCATCATATTTGCCACTGGCATCATATTCGCGGATAGCATTGAGAGCTAGGGCGTTGTCCATCCCCGGCAATACTACCAGTTCTTGACCAAAAACGTCTTTGAAGATGGGCGTGCGGAGATATTGCGCCTCAAGTTTCTTCACTTCGTCCCAGTTGCGCTCAAGTAGTACAGATGCTTGAAACTGTACCGCCTGTAACTTGGGAGCGATCTCTTGAGGATCGGCAGCAATGGGAGTACCCAAAAGGATTGATAATGTTGGTTCTGCTTGTCCTGCTAGGAGTACGCGCTTGCCTTGACTTGCCAATAATTTGGCGGCGGCGATCGCAATTTTGGTACGAGCGGTGCCGCCTTTGCCCAAAAATGTCAATATTAGAGCCATTACTTGATTCCTATTTTCACCGCCGAGCTTTTCAACTCCAACTTAGCACTCAATAAAGATTCTCAACCTGTGCTTTCAATTTCAGATGCCAAGAAAAACTCCGATCTGAGTTCTTTACTACTACACAGGTTTGATTTCATCTTCAAAAAACCAAGTGGAATAATTATCGTCAAACAGCACCACTACACCGATTCCACCACCATCGGTGACTTTGTAGCCTTGGATGATACCCACTTGTCCGAGTTTTTTTACAACTGGGGGAGAAACGCGATCGCGTAAACGAAAGACTTTAACCTTTTGTCCGATTTCCATGCCTGATTACAATTCAGATAAACCAAGTCTCAGTGTAACGGAATCCGTGACTCTGCTTTCATAAATTCAGTAGAGATGAGGGAACTGGGGAAGATGAAGGAAAATAGTAAATGACTAATGACTTCTGAGGTTCAATATCCTATTTATTGTATGATCACCAAGATAATTTGGATACAATTTTCTCGTGATGATATATTCTAAAAGCACGGAAGAGATTTCCAACAAATAAATTATCCAATATATATGAGGTGGGCATCCTGCCCAGGGCTAGCCAAAGGTGGGTGTCTCACCCGCCTCACAATAAGTTGTTGGATATTTTTTATATTTTTAAGTCCCTGAAAAAGGAACTTTCATAAATATAATAGGCTTCAGTGAGAGCAATTAGGTGAGCGGATAGTGAGTAGTAAGCGAGGAAGCAGAAATTGTTGCCGACAATGCGGGGAGTTGTACGTAAGGTAGGGAGATGCAGGCGCATCTTGCCCATAGATGAACAGTTATGGGTAAAGTTCGACTTACTAAGAACTCTAGTACGCCGGGATTTAGAGGCACGTTACAAGGGTTCTGTTTTGGGTAACTTGTGGCCTTTGCTAAATCAGTTATCACAATTACTGATTTATACTTATGTTTTTTCTACCGTACTGAAGGTGAAGCTGACTACTCTCAAAGGTTTACCAGCAAATGATTTTACCTTTGGTTTGTGGTTATTTGCAGGGTTACTTCCTTGGATTGCTTTTACGGGTGGTCTAATGCAGTCTGCTAATTCGGTACTAGGACAACCGAATTTAGTCAAGAAGGTGGTGTTTCCTTTAGCTTTGTTACCTTTAGTGCCAGTTTTATCAACCTTTATTGAGAGTTCCTTTGGTTTAATGGCATTGATTTTTTTCGTGGCGGTAAGTACTCATACTTTACATAGTACTTTGGCGCTATTACCCTTGGTCTGGCTAACGCAGCTATTGCTAACAGCAGGCTTGGGCTATTTAACAGCCGGACTAACGGTGTTTTTGCGAGATATCCCTCAGACTTTAGGAGTGATTTTAAATATTTGGTTTTATGCAACACCGCTTGTCTATCCAGCATTAGCAATTCCAGAGCAATGGCGGAATTTGGTATTCTGGTTAAATCCAATGGCAGCGATCGCAGAAGTTTATCGTGACATAGTTTTAGTTGGAGAGATGAAGCACTGGGGTGAATGGGGAGTTGCTTCTGCGATCGCAACTATTATATTTTGTTTTGGTTTTACAGTGTACAAGCGTTTGCGCCCATCTTTTGCAGATGTATTGTAGCCAGACCAGATTTCATTATTAAACTGCTTTTAAAACAAGCAAATGCTAATTTTAATTAGATAGTAGATAGCGATATGATTCGACAAAAAGCCAAGATTTTAACGATTTAATTAATTGTTATTTGATAAAATTTTACATATTAATTTTTTTAGTAATTTAAGTATGTGGTGTTATGGGTGAGGAGATTGCAATTTCACTGAAGAATATCTCAAAGTGCTACAAGCGATATGCTCGTCCAGTAGATAGGCTCAAAGAAATTTTATTACCTACTAAGAGCCACGCTCAAGAGTTTTGGGCGTTACGAGATATTAACTTGGAAATTCTTAAAGGAGAAACATTAGGAATTATTGGTCAAAATGGTTCTGGTAAAAGTACATTACTACAAATTATTGCTGGAACCTTGACACCAACTACAGGAGATATATGGGTTAACGGCAGAGTTTCAGCTTTACTTGAACTAGGTAGCGGCTTTAATCCTGAATTTACTGGAAGGCAAAATGTATTTTTTAATGGGCAAATTTTGGGGTTAAGTCGAGACGAAATACAAGCTAAATTTGATGATATTGCCGCATTCGCAGAGATAGGAGATTTTATAGAACATCCCGTTAAAACTTATTCCAGTGGTATGGTATTAAGACTAGCATTTGCAGTCGTTGCTAATACGGAACCAAGTATCTTAATTGTAGATGAAGCTTTAGCTGTAGGAGATGCAAAATTCCAAGCTCGCTGTATGAAGAGAATTCGTCAGCTTAAAGAACAAGGCGTAACTATCTTATTCGTTTCTCATGATTCTGGAAGTGTCAAGATGTTGTGTAAGAGTGCAGCACTCTTAAATTATGGAAGAATGTTAGAAATAGGTAATCCCAAAGAAGTTGTAAATCATTACATTGCTTTACTAAGCTCAACACCAAATCAAGCGGAGCTTGAAGAGGAAACTCTAGAAGAAATAGAAAATTTAAATAATGATAATGATTTCATCAAAAATAAAGAAAATAATTCTATACATCGGCATGGAAATAAATTGGCTCTTATTAAAGACGTTAAAATTAGCAATTTAGAAGGTAAAGAAATTATACAGTTAGAAACAGGGAAAACTTTTCAGATTAACATCTTACTAGAAGCACAAGCTGAACTATCAGACTTAATTGTAGGTATTTCAATTAGAAATTTGATAGGATTAGTAATTTATGGAACTAATAGTCATTTACTTAATATTAAACTACCAAACTTAGAAAACAAGCAACAATTGACAGTTAGATTTCAGGTTCCATGCTATCTGAATAGGGGAGTGTATACAGTAACCGTAGGAATACATTCTGAAGAAGGTTTTAGTTATGATTGGATCGATGAATTGGTCGTTCTTGAAGTAAATAACAGAATTTTCTGTGAGGGCTTAGTAGACTTACAGTCTAACGTAAAATTAGATAACCAAGAATACAATGTCATAGAGCCGAAATTTTAAGAATATAATCAATCTTCCAGAAATATAGTAAATAATAAAATTGGTTGAAAATGATGGAAGCAAATAATCCTGAAATTAATGTTGATGAATTAATGCATACAATTCGTGAAGAGGTAGTTAAACGTCAAGCTTATTCTCAAAAAATAAAAATAAATTTAGATTCTAATCTCGATGTATCAAAGCTTCAGTTAAGTATTAGTTATATGGAAACCTTTCTTAACAATGCAGAATCTCGTTCAAGCATACGTACAAAGTGGCCAGATAAACTTAATTTCTTTCCTTTTAACTTTAGTACTAAGTTCCAAAAAATTATTATAAAAGTCATCAACTTTATCTTCAAAGATCAACGAGAAGTCAATTTTAATGTAATTAATTCTCTGAAAGAGTCTTTAGCAATTAACTACCAGCTAATAGCGCAAATTGCTACTTTAAAAACCCAAGTAGATAATCGCATTCAAGGTTTAGATGAAAGTACTGTTACTATAGATAACAGTATTCAAGGAATAGATGACAGCTTAAATGCCATTGATACTTTAATTAACAGTTGGCTAACTGGTATTCAAGAAGGTTTAGATACCTTAAATATGCGAGTACAAGGAATAGATGAACATTTAAGTTCTGTAGATAAACTACTCAGTACTACAGTTATAGAAAACTTACCAGCTTGTCTAGAAGTTGCTGAAGAATCTTACATTAATACAGCGATCTCTTTGTCTAAAATACCAATTGAAGAACATTGTCAACATGATAAAAAAGATTTGTTTTACTATTTATTTGAAAATGTATTTTATAATTCTGAAACTGTTAAAGAAAAACAGAAGATTTATCTAAAATTTATTGACCCTGATATTAGTCAATTATATCGTTTTTTTGATGCAGGATGTGGCAGAGGTGAATTTATTCAAAATCTGACTGAAAATAACATCAAATATATAGGTGTTGATTTAAATAAATTGGAAATAGATAACTTAAGGAAGAGTGGATTTGATGTATATGAATCAGACATACTAGCTTATCTTGAAAGTCATGATGAACAATATTGTGGCATATCTGCATTTCAAGTAGTCGAACATTTAAATTTTCAATACATCCACAAGTTTCTGAGTATTTCATTTGAAAAGTTAGTTAATAACGGAGTAATCATAATAGAAACAGTAAACCCTCATAGTTTATATGGGCTGTCAAATTTTTATCAAGATCCTACTCATATTAAACCCATTCCTCCTGAAATGTTAAAGTTTATATTAGAGTGGCATGGATTTAAGTCAGTCAAAATAATTTATTCTTCTCTTATTCCTGAATCAGTTCGGATTTTCAAAATTCAAAAAATGAATTATCAAGATTATGCTGTAGTTGGATATAAAAGAATATAAATTCAATTCAATTGAATTTATAAATGTATTTAAAATTAGCTTTGTTATCAGGAGTCAACGATGATAAATATTGCTCTTTTAACCCCTTGTATTATAGAAGGTGATGCGGTTAGCAATGATGTAATTGGAATGTATCATTGTTTAAAAAAATACGGTTATAACGCCCAGTTATTCGCAGATTATTGGGAGTCTTCTATAAATAATATTAAACATGTAAATCAAGTTAAATCTTTTATCACAAAAAAAAAAGATATATTAGTTTATCATTATTCCGTTGGTTGGGATATTGCTCTTGATATCATTAATCATATTAATTGCATTAAGGTTATTAAATACCATAACGTCACTCCGCCTGAATTTTTCCAGGGTATTAATGCAGATTATGCTAGCGTATGTCAAGCAGGAAGAAAACAACTAAAGCTTATTGCTGATGTGCCTGGTGCTTTATATTTGTCTGACTCTGAATATAATGCAGATGAATTACATTCAATGGGAGTTTCTCAAGAAAATAGTTTAGTAATTCCACCATTTCATCATATTGATGATTTGCAATATGTTGATTCTGACACTAGTATTTTAGATAAATATCTAGATGAAAAAGTCAACATTTTAATGGTAGGTCGTCTTGCTCCTAATAAAGGACACTCTGCTCTAATTGATGCTTTTGATGTTTACCACAAAAATTACAATAGAAATAGTCGCCTAATCGTTGTTGGGAAACAAGATGATCGTCTAAATATTTACACTACACGTCTTTATGAAAAAGTTAAGTATTTAGGTTTGCAAGAATCGGTAATATTTACAGGAGGCGTTTCTACTGCAAGTCTCAAAGCTTACTATCTTGTTGCTAATACCTTTATGATTACCAGTGAACATGAAGGTTTTTGCGTGCCACTCGTTGAATCTATGGCTATGAAAGTGCCAATTGTAGCTTATGGTTCAACTGCTATCCCTTATACAGTCGGAAAAGCAGGTTTGGTTTGGGAGCAACCAGATCCTTATCTTATGGCTGGGTCAATAGACTGTATAGCTAGTAAGGAATCCATTAGCGTCACTTTAGGTGATATGGGATGGCGGCGCTACCAAGAAACTTTTACGAATGAACAAATCGAATCTAAATTTATGAGGGCGATCAAGAGCATAGAATGAAACAGATTGCTATCGTTGTTCAAAGAAGTCATGAAAGTATAGTAGGAGGCTCAGAAACTTTAGCGTGGCAGTATGCTAATTTGCTCAGTGATGAATTTAAGGTCGATATAATTACTACAACTGCATTAAATTATACTACATGGGCTAATGAATTACCTCCTGGTTGTGAAACCAAGCAAGGTATAAATATTCATCGCTTCCCAGTTACTATAGGCCGAAGTGACTACTGGCATAACTTGCATAAAAGACTTCTAAGAGAGTTTGACAAAACCAAGTTTAGGCAAACGGAAAATAGCCAAATTATATCTTGGAGTATCGCACTTCAGGAAGAATTTATTCGCACTCAAGGCCCTTACTCACTGCCTTTGCTATCTTTTCTAAAACAGCGATGGAGTGACTATCAATCTATTATTTTTACAACTTATTTATATCCAACTACTTACTTTGGAATAGATCGAGTTCCTTCTTCTAAAATTTTGCTAGTACCAACTCTCCATGAAGAACCGGCTGCGTATTTGTCAGCGTATAAGTATATGGCTCGTAAGGCACGTTTCTTAGTCTGGTTGACTAATATGGAAAAAATTTTGGGAGAGAAGTTATGGGGAGAACTACCTGGCAGGGTTGTGTCAATGGGTGTGGAGACAACTCCTTATAGTCCTTTTAAAGCTAAATACCAATATATTCTCTACTGTGGTCGTATTGATTCAATTAAGGGGTGTAATGACTTAATCAATTTCTTTATTAAGTTTAAAAAAGATATTTCTTCTAATTTAAGATTAATTTTAACTGGAAAAAATGAAATAGAAATACCAAATCATCCAGACATTGATTTTAGAGGTTTTGTTTCGTCAGAAGAAAAATTTAAACTCATGGCTGGAGCATCTATTTTTGTTATGCCATCGCCTTATGAAAGTTTTAGTATAGTAACTTTAGAAGCAATGGCTCAATGCACACCAGTATTAGTTAATGGCTCTTGTCAGGTATTAGTAGAACACGTTGAGCGTAGCGGTGGTGGCAAGATTTATCATAACTATGATGAATTTTCTACAGTAATACAAGAAATGATGGCGAATCAACACCAATTGGCAGCAATGGGAAATCTAGCTAGAAATTACGTAGTCTCCAACTATGCTTTGACTAGCATTAAAAATAAGTTGGTGGAAATAATTAATTCCTGTTGCGATAAGTAATATTTATAGAATAAATATAATATTAACAATATGTCTATATAATTTATTAATATAAGCAACATTTTTATGAAAAATTTTACAGCTACTGTAATATTATTTATACTCACGAATTGCTTCGACGCGGTACATAATTTGTATGTATATGCTTCACCAGCAACTTTATAAAAAGTTATCAACTAATCTCATTTAGCTATGAGAAATAAATATGATCATGAAAGAACCGTTTTTAGAACCCATCTTACGATACCTCCGGCTTAAAAGAGTAATATCCCACATTCCTAAAAACTCTGTTGTTTTGGATGTAGGTTGTGGCAGTTCAGCAACTTTCCTCAAAAGCATTTCTCCTCATATTAAACAGGGATTTGGTGTTGATTTTAAAGTAAAAGATTTCCACTTAGGCAATATACAAACTAAGCAGCTAATGTTTGAAAATCATTTGCCATTTAAGGATGAAAGCTTTGATGTTGTAACCATGCTGGCAGTTTTAGAACACATAGAACATGAAAAAGACATTTTAAAAGAGATTTATAGAGTTCTTGTTCCTCAAGGTAAACTGATACTGACAGTTCCATCAGTTTGGTCACAGTCAATACTAGAATTTTTAGCTTACAGATTAAAAATAGTGAGTGAAGCAGAAATTCGAGATCATAAAAGATATTATAAGCGTGAAAATCTTAGAAAAGTTTTGGTAGATTTAGCTGGATTTCAGGGATTTGAACACCAATATTTTCAGGTTTGGATGAACAATTTTTGTATAGTCACTAAGAGGGGTTAATTATTATATGAAGCTATCTGTTGTGATTCCTTGTTATAACGAATTGCGAACTATCAGTAAAGTTGTAGAAGCTGTCAAAGCATCGCCTGTAAAAAATTGTGAAATTATTATAGTGGATGATTGTTCAATAGATGGAACGAGAGAGCTACTTCAATCAAAGATACAGTCACAGGTAGACCAAGTAATTTACCATCACAAAAACATAGGTAAAGGTGGAGCTTTAAGAACTGGCATTGCTAGTGCTACTGGAGATATTGTCATCGTTCAAGATGCAGATTTGGAGTACGATCCACAAGAATATACGTTAATGATTCAACCTATTTTAGATGATAAAGCTGATGTAGTTTTTGGTTCGCGTTTTCAGGGTGGCAAACCTCATAGAGTAGTCTACTATTGGCATATGTTAGGAAATAGTTTTTTAACAATGTTATCTAATATGTTCACTAATATTAACCTGACAGATATGGAAACTTGTTATAAGGCTTTTCGGCGAGAAGTTATTCAATCTATCACAATACAAGAAAATCGCTTTGGATTTGAACCTGAAATCACAGCTAAAGTTGCGAAAATGCAATGTCGCATTTATGAGGTAGGTATATCTTATTATGGACGAACTTATAAGGAAGGCAAAAAAATAAGTTGGAAAGATGGAGTTAGAGCAATTATATGCATTTTGAAATACAATCTTCTGGTTAATACTAAAACATATAAACCGCCTTATATAAATTATTCATCCAAGCAAAAAGTAATTTAATTATTAAATAAGGTAAGCCAGAATTATGCCGTGATTATTATGATTCTCGTCTGACTTTTTACTAAAGTTGAATTCTTTTACAACTCATACAATTATTAATTTATCCATAAAATACAATGATAGGTAAACTTAATCACAGAAAAATTAATAATATATATGAGCTTCTACTACCTATATTAATTCTTCTAGTTTCTACTGTAATCTATCTTGCTAATGGAGTAACAATTGGTGCTGGCGATACTGTTCCAAATACGTTATTAGGTTTCAACCTACTTGAAAACCATACTTTAAATTTAGATGCTTTCAGGACAAGTCATTTTTGTTCGACAAGCTATGGAAATTGTTATTTTTTTGCTGAGGCAAATAATGGGCATTTGAGTTCTACATATCCTATAGGAACTGCAATTATTACCTTCCCTTTGTATGTAATTTTTTATGCTTATCTAAAGGTAGCATCTTATTATGCTGGGCAGCTCCCTCTTGACTTAACATCTGTAAGTTTCGATGTACATAGAATCTTTTTTGAAAAACTTGCTGCTACGATAATCACATCTATCACAGTTAGTATATTTTATCTATCTGTTAGATTAAAGTTTAGTTTAACTATATCTTTAGTTTCTACATTTATATTTGCTTTTGCTACTAATACGTGGATGACGAGTTCGCAGGGATTATGGCAACATGGAACATCCAATTTAATGCTTACAAGTACTATATATTGCCTATTCAAGGCTAACCGTACTTCAGAAAAAAGTCAAAAAATATGGTTGTTATTAGCAGGAGTTACTTGTGGATTTCTCCCTGGTATTCGTCCTACAAGTATAGTATATGTAATTGCTACTATTGTCTACTCAGTTTTTATCTATCGCTTTCAATCAATTTTCTTATTTTTTGGTTTGGTTTCGGCAGTACCAAGTATTTTATGGAATTTATACTACTTTAGTAACCTCAGTGGTGCTTATTTAAAGTTGTTTCCTGTTTCTCCCTATTTGTTCACGTTAAATAATTTCATAACCGCATCTTTGGGAACGCTAATTAGTCCTAGCCGAGGTCTTCTTGTTTACTCTCCAATAGTTTTATATTCCTTTCCTGGAGTCTATCAAGTTTTAAAATTAAGGTTTGCTAAAGATGAGAAGCTAATAGGAAGCATGACCATTGCTTCTATAATTTTATTGAGTACTTATGGTTTTTATAAAGTGTGGTGGGCCGGACATTCTTATGGTCCAAGATTTCTAGTCGATATCATGCCAATAATTTGTTATTTAATTAGTTATTATTTTACTAATCAAGTCAGCAAAAAACTAAATTCTAGAAAAATATCCGTTATCAATTTTTTGATGTTTGCAGCATTAATAGCATTTTCCACATTAACTCAGTTGCTTGGAGCTTTTGGTGCTAATCCTGGTATGATGTGGAATCCAATTCCTCTAAATATTGATAAGTATGAATATCAATATAGGCTTTGGAGTTTAAGAGATAGTCAAATAGAGAGACATGCTCAAGCTGTCATTCACAAACTTATTAAACCTCCCATAGATAAACAAGTATATCTCCAAGGTTTAAGTGGAAAAATAACAAAAATTACGGATAAGAATAACCAACCTCTTAATTATTTGATTTCAGTCGAACCAGGGGCTGAAAAAGTTCTGAAAGCCAAGCTTGAAAACAAGGGTAAATCAACGTGGTTTGGTTATCAGTCTGCGCTGGAAAGGGGAGAAATACGCGTAAGATGTCGCTTTTATGATGAACTTAATAAAGAAGTTAGTGATCTTCGACTTTATATTTCTGGTAATCCAAGACAAAATGACGTAAGTGAGGCGATCGCTTCTATTACTTTCCCTAAAGAACCAGGAAGATATAAGCTTGTTTTTGACTTAGTGAGTGAAGGAATTGGTGAATTTCCTAATTCTACTGGCAAGCCGCTTTACGAACTAGATATTAATGTAGGAAAACAAAAAGTCACAAATTTGCAACTAATTTTCCAACCAATTTTCTTACAAGAAATAAAAATTATTAATAATATAGAAACTATTAAAGTTGGCTCAACACTGAGAATTCCCATTTTTCTTAAGAATAAAAGCAGTTTTATTTGGTATAATAAAGGGCTTAACCCAACAAATTTTTCCTATCGTTGGCTAAATGCTAGTGGCAAATTGGTAGTTGCAGATGGCGATCGCACGATTCTGCCTTTTGATGTATCTCCTGGAGAGTCGCTAGCAATTAACGCAGTTATCAGACCACCTACTAAACCAGGAAAATATACTCTCATTTTAACAATGGTGCAGGAAACAGTTGCTTGGTTTAGTGATAAGCAATCTCCATACCCTAAAATTGATGTGACAGTTACTTCAGATTGATTATTAATTGTTCCTTCAGTTAAATGAGTATGAGGAAAATAATATGAACATACAAGAATTTGCTTTACTACTAATGTCTGTTGCTACAAGTGTAGGCGGACAGTTTTTCTTAAAAACAGGTGCGCTAAAGTTAGGTAGAGTTCATATTGAAAATGTTGTTAGCCACATTCTTAGCATTCTCATAACACCTGAACTTGTATTAGGACTAGGGTGCTACGGTCTGGGTGCGCTAGCATACATCATGCTTTTAACCAGAGTCAATCTAAGTATTGCTGGTCCATCTATATCCTTAGTTTATGTTTTCTCAGTTCTGTTGGGTTATTTTATATTTAGAGAAGCTATTCCCGTAACCCGTCTTATCGGCTTGAGTTTTATTGTGTGTGGAGTTATCTTGGTAATTTGGCAAAAGTAAAACCCAGTTGCATCTAATAAATCTCATTAAAAAATCAATAATAAAAAGCTCTCAGCGCTTATATAGCCATTATAAACATGATACTTTTAACCAGAGATGTTAATTGCTACCCTACTAATTTTCATACCTTATAACTAACATCTCCACAGTCTTGATAATTTTGTTGTAGCACATGACCACATGACTAAAAAAGCTCTAATTACAGGTTTAACAGGACAAGACGGTTCTTATCTTGCTGAACTACTATTAACCAAAGGCTATCAAGTCTTCGGCTTAGTCCGCCGCTCAAGTTCCAGTAATCTTGAGCGCGTCAATCACCTTTCTGGCGATATCCAAATCCTTTCTGGTGATCTTTTGGATCAGTCATCTTTAATGGATGTGATTACGGAAGCTCAACCTGACGAAATTTATAATCTAGCCTCGCAAAGCTACGTTCCTCTTTCTTGGACACAACCTGCTCTCACTGCTGAATATACTGCCCTCGGCGTCTCTCGTCTCTTAGAATCTATTCGTCGTTGCAAACCAGATGCCAGATTTTATCAAGCATCCAGTAGTGAAGTCTTCGGTCAGCCTGACGAATCACCCCAAACCGAACGTACTGCTTTTCGTCCTCGCAACCCTTACGGTGTTGCCAAAGCATACGCTCACTGGATGACTGTCAACTATCGGCAGAAATACAACCTTTATAACTGCTGTGGTATTACTTATACTCATGAATCGCCTCGACGTGGGACAGAATTTGTATTTCGCAAAATCACGCACACAGCTGCCCAAATTAAATTAGGTTTAGCAAATGAATTAAAATTAGGCAACCTAGATGCCCGTCGTGATTGGTGCTACGCCAAGGATGCTGTTTACGCTATGTGGCTGATGTTGCAGCAAGAACATCCTGATGACTATATCATCGCCAGTGGTGAAACTCACTCTGTCAAAGAACTCGTTGAGTGTGCTTTTAACTGCGTTGGTTTAAACTGGCAAGATTATGTCTTAGTTGATCTTGCTTTTTATCGTCCTGATGAATCAGTCCAGTTAGTTGGTTCCATTAATAAAATTAAGATAGAGTTAGGTTGGCAGCCTCAGTACTCATTTGAGCAATTGGTTGAGATTATGGTTGATTATGATCTAAAAAAATTGAGTAACGGCGGAGCTTAAATATTCTGATGCTAAAAGTTGTAGTTGATGCCACCCCAGTGGATTCAAAACCCAGTGGGGTTGGCTTTTATATTGCTAATTTAATATGCGCTCTTGATGTATTACAAAAAGAGGAAAATTTTCAGTTAGGAGTAGTCTATCAACCAGGGTTAAAAAATTGGCTTCGGGGTGACTTCATTTTTCCTGAATGCTTTAAAAATTCTTCTCAACAGTATCTCTTGCCTTTACCTGTAAGAGTCTCAGATTTATTATTAGCTTTAGCTTTTAAGCCTAGTTTATCTTACTTTGAAAAATATTTTGGTTCTCCGGATATATTACATGGTACAAATTACTCAGTTTATCCCTGTCAAAATAGTTTAAATGTAATGAATATATACGATCTGACTTTTATTAAATATCCTAACTATACAGATTCAGTCGTAAAAACATATACAAAAAGGGTAAAGCGATGTTTACAGTGGACAGATTTAGTTTTAACTATTTCAGAAAGCTCTAAAAAAGATATTATTGAATATTTGCAATTAGATCCAGAAAAAGTCTATGTCACACCTTTAGCTAGTCGCTACTATCCTAATTACTTGTCTGAGGAAGTTGCCCAAATTCTAGAAAAACAAGCTAATTATGATTTTTCCAAGCCATATCTACTTTTTGTCAGCACAATAGAGCCAAGAAAAAATATTAATAATATAATTACAGCATTTAATTATTTAAAAGAAAAGTACAAAATTGAACATCAATTAATATTGATTGGTAGGAAAGGATGGAATTATGAACCGATATTCGCAGCTATTGAAAATTCCCCTTGGGCAAACCAAATTCATCATCTTAATTACCTATCTAATGAATTAGTTGCATTATTTTACTCTAAAGCTGATGTCTTTGTTTATCCATCTCATTACGAAGGGTTTGGTTTACCCGTATTGGAAGCAATGACGCTAGGCGCTCCAGTCGTTACTTCTAATACTTCGTCAATACCAGAAGTTTCAGGAGATGCTGCTATATTAATTGACCCTAGTGATCCTGTTCAACTAGCCGAAGCTATCCTGAAAGTAATCAGTGATTCCCAGTTGCGACAAGAATTAATTAATAAAGGGAAAGCCAGAGCAAAATTATTTTCTTGGGAAAGAACGGCTAAAGAAACATTAAACGCTTACAGAACCGTTATTTAATGAAAATAGTAGATAATATCTCTGCCAAACAATTAATTATTAACTTATCTATTCTATTGTCTAAACCAACGGGTATAGGCAACTATGCTCAAAACCTTTTTCCTTATTTAAAACCTTTCCAACCTACTTTATTAGTAGCGCAAAAATATTCAGATTTTGACTGCTATTCAATCCCGTCAGACTTAACCCCAGACCACGGCACAAAAGGTCATTTAAACCGCCTTATCTGGACACAATTTCAATTACCAAAAATCTATAAAAAACTCAAATCGAGTCTCTTATTCTCCCCGCTCCCAGAAGCACCCCTTTATACTGACTGTCGTTTTGTTGTCACATCTTTTGACATGATACCGTTGCGCTTTGCCAAAGGCTTCTCACCACTCATAGCCTACCACCGCTACTATACTCCCCAAGTTTTTAAGCAAGCTCAACATATTATTTGTATTTCTCAAACTACGGCTAAAGATATCACTGATTTTTATCAAATTCCCGCCAGCAAAATTACTGCGATTCCTTTGGCACACGATCGCACTCACTTCCTTCCTCTCAACCTCCCCACTAGCAACTACTTTCTCTACATTGGTCGCCAAGATCCTTACAAAAACATCCAGCGACTTATCAGTGCTTTTGCGGCGTTACCTAACTGCAAAGACTATGAACTATGGTTAGTAGGGCCAATTGATTCGCGTTACACCCCGACTTTAGAAGCGCAAGTTGCAGAACTAGGAATAACTAATCAAGTCAAGTTTCTGAACTATGTTCCTTACAGCGAATTGCCAAAAATCATCAATCAAGCGATCGCTCTGGTTTTCCCCAGTCTATGGGAAGGTTTTGGTTTACCTGTCCTGGAAGCAATGGCTTGTGGCACTCCCGTCATTACCTCCAATCTCTCTTCTTTACCTGAAGTGGCTGGCGATGCGGCGATTCTGATCGATCCCTACAACACTGGAGAAATTACAGAGGCGATGCAGGCTGTTGCAACTAATTCGGAATTGCGATCGCGCCTTTCTAGTCAAGGTATCACTCACTCTCAACAATTCAGTTGGGAAAAAACAGGAAAAGCAACCGCCGAAGTCTTATCCCGTTACCTATAAACTAACGCCAGAATTTAAATGCAATGATTTGGGATTTTGTCAATATTTCAGATTATCTTGACTAATGACTTGTAATGAATCCTAATCTTTATGAAAGCACTCATTCTTTCTGGCGGTAAAGGTACACGCTTACGTCCCCTCACCTACAGCGGGGCAAAACAACTTGTTCCAGTTGCTAACAAACCTGTTTTATGGTATGGCATTGAAGAAATGGTTGCGGCTGGTATTACTGATATTGGCATCATTATCAGTCCAGAAACCGGGGCAGAAGTCCAAGGGAAAACCGGAAATGGAGAAAACTTTGGAGCAAACATCACCTACATCGTACAAGATCAGCCACTTGGACTTGCTCACGCCGTCCAAGTGGCTCGTCCTTTTTTAGGAGATTCTTCCTTTGTCATGTACTTGGGCGATAACCTGATTCAACTAGGTGAGTTAAGTTACTTTCTGCAACAATTTAGCCAACAACAGCCAGATGCTCTGATTCTCTTACGTTCGGTTGCCAACCCTAGCGCCTTTGGTGTGGCTCAGGTGGATGAAACAGGACGGGTATTACAGTTAATTGAAAAACCCAAAGTTCCTCCTTCAAATCTGGCATTGGTAGGGGTTTATTTCTTTTCTCACCTCATCTTTGATGCGATCGCCAATATCCAACCTTCCACCAGAGGCGAGTTGGAAATCACTGATGCTATTCAATACCTGATTAATCAGAAAAAGCAGGTTGTAGCCCACAATCTTCAAGGTTGGTGGCTAGATACTGGTAAAAAAGATGATTTATTAGAAGCTAATAGATTAATTCTCGATACTTATTTGACAGCATCAGTTGTGGGCGAAATCGATTCTCAAAGTCAGATTATTGGACGAGTGCAAATTGGTGCAAAATCTAAAGTAATTAACTGCACAATTCGGGGACCAGTGGTCATTGGTAGCAATTGTCATTTAGAAAACTGCTTTATTGGTCCTTATAGTAGCATCGCTAACAATGTCACATTAATTGATACCGATTTAGAACACAGTGTAATTTTAGAAGGTGCTAAAATTGTCGGCATCCATCAGCGCATTATTGATAGTGTGATTGGACAAAGGGCACAATTGAGTCTTGCACCCCGTCGCCCTAAAGCCTTGCGATTTATGATTGGTGATGACTGTCAAATTGAATTAACGTGATTTACTTGTTAAAAATAGGACAAGCCATAGTCAAAGTTGGAACACAGTGCCTGTAAAATATGAATGCGAAATTCATCTAACAATCACAACACTGCGTCACATCCGATAAATAATATTAATGAGCATTGTAAATACCAAGATTCCTGAAGTTCTGCAAATTGAACCCCAAGTATTTGCAGACGATCGCGGTTTCTTTTTTGAAGCTTACAACCACCAAAAACTTGCTCAAGAGATAGGGATTGTTACGAACTTCGTCCAAGATAACCACTCTTGCTCTAAACAAAACGTCCTACGTGGATTGCACTATCAAATCCAACAACCTCAAGGTAAACTCATCCGTGCTGTTGTCGGTACTATTTTTGACGTAGCTGTAGATATTAGAAAAAGCTCTCCTACCTTTGGTAAATGGGTAGGTTCAGAACTCAGCGCTGAGAACAAACGCATATTGTGGATACCATTAGGCTTTGCTCATGGCTTCCTCGTGCTTTCAGAAATAGCGGAAGTTCTCTACAAAACTACAGATTACTACGCGCCCCAAAGCGATCGCACAATTCTATGGAACGATCCAGATTTAGCGATAGATTGGCCACTTAGTGGACCACCGATTTTATCAGCTAAAGACGAAGCTGGTAAATCTTTCAGAACTGCTGAAGTATTTGATTAAGTAGTCATTGGTCATTGATCATTGGTCATTGGTCATTAGTACATACCCCGTCTCTTGTGATACCCTAAGCTTACTTGTATGGTGGGCGGAAAAACTTTGTCTTTCATCGGACTAATTCAAACTACGTTAAAGAGTGGGCGTGGCTTCTCTTGGACAAATGATAAATGACTAAATCAATTTTGCTGATTGGTAGCAACGGTCAAGTGGGCAAGGAACTGCAACAAATCCTCCCATCCTACGGCAATGTTATGTCAGTAGCACGCCCAACAGTAGACCTTGCCCAACCCGATACCCTCCGCAACGTTATCAGATCCAAGCAGCCACAAATTATAATTAATGCCGCCGCTTATACTGCTGTAGACAAAGCCGAAAGCGAACCCGAACTTGCTACTGCTATTAATGCTACTGCACCTCTAATTCTTGCCCAAGAAAGCCAAAAGTTAGGATCTTTTCTAATTCATATTTCGACTGATTACGTTTTTGATGGCAATGGCTGTAGCCCTTACCAAGAAACCTACACAACTAATCCTTTGAGTGTTTATGGTAAAACCAAACTCGCAGGAGAAGAAGCTATTCGGGAAACTTGCGCCCATCATCTCATTCTCCGCACAGCTTGGGTTTATGGAACCTTTGGCAAAAGTAACTTTGTCAAAACCATGCTGCGACTAGGTGCAGAACGCCAAGAACTCCGTGTTGTCGCCGATCAAATTGGTAGCCCAACTTGGGCACAAGATATAGCGGCAGTTATAGCCGAGATGATTCCCCAGTTAACCCCAGAAATTCGCGGCACTTATCACTACACTAATAGCGGCGTTGCTAGCTGGTATGATTTTGCGATCGCTATTTTTGAAGAAGCACAACAAATAGGCTTCCCTTTGAAAGTTGAACGTATTGTCCCGATTACAACTGCTGAATATCCGACACCAGCCCGTCGCCCTGCTTATTCCGTTCTTGCTTGTGGAAAAATTGCGTCAATTCTAGGGACTTATCCCCCCCATTGGCGACAAAGACTCCGGCAAATGCTCATAGATTTGAAAATTGAGCATGGGGCATAGGTCATTGGGCATTGGGCATTGGGCATTGGGCATTGGGCATTGGGCATTGGGCATGGGGCATTGATTAATTCTCCCCTGCTCCTCTGCTCCTCTGCTCCCTATTTCCTATTTCTTTTGACTTTTTAATACTCCCGTTTCATGTTGTATTGGCAAGACATCTAAAATATCAGTTTGGGAACAATATTTTAAATCTTCATGGCAGTCAAGACGTAACAATCGTTGACCGTGACTAGCTTGGTGAAGTAATCCTAATAAGTTATCTTGCCACTGAGAGTAAAGAGCGATCGCACTTATTACTTCATCATTACCAGCGAGTTCTTCTGCTGACAACTTGCTTTGCTGCAAAATACTATGAGCGATCGCACCTGCACAAACTGTATCCTCTAAGGAATAACTGCCTTCCCAACCGGAACCGACAATCCATACTGTCTCTGGTTGCTTTTCCAGGAGAAATTGCACCACCGCCGCCCGGTTAATTAAAGCTGCTGCTAATACATTTGGGGAGTCTTGTACCCTTTGTAAAGCACGAGTGCCATTTGTGGTACTGATAAACAAACGCCGCCCTTGCACTAATTCTGGTGTGCAGTCGAGGGGAGAGTTACCCAACTCAAAGCCAGCTACTTTCGCGCCGCCGCGTTCTCCAGCCCGCAGCCGTTTTTCAGAGGGCCATTTTTCGCTAACTTCAATTAATTGATCTAAATCGCTGAATACTTGTACAGCTTCGCCTCCAGATGCCAAGACAGTCGCTATTGTGCTAGTCGCTCGCAAGACATCGACTGCGATCGCACATTCTGGCGCTTTATCCGTTGGAGTCAATTCAGGAGTGTGGTATACGAATAACTTCACGGGCTGGATACACCTGTTTTAATACTACTGCCGAAAATAACATTCTACCTAGTTGGTGTCACTAACTATAGTCACAATTGCTCCAGGAAAATTTTTTATCATCAAAATACAAAATGTATCTCATTCAATACATAGATGGAGTAGGGGACAAGGGGACAAGTCTCTTCCTTGTCTAGCTTGTCTCTTCTCCATGCTCAATGCCCAATTCCCAATGCCCGATGCCCAATTTTCAATCCCTAATAAATACTCAAAAAGCGCATTTTATGGTGTTAGACTTTCAGACTTGCTGCACTATCTTGTAATCTAAAACAAGAACAGACCTTCTAAATGGGGAAAAAGTTACAGTTGTAAGGTTACAGTCCAAAGGGACAAATATTAACTCATTCCCTACTCCCCAGTACAGACGCAATTAATCGTGTCTCTCCCACTCCCCACTCCCCCTTGAAATTGCTATGGCACCTTTACCCGACTACCGTCCTAAACAGCTATCTTTAGGCCCGTTAGAAGCGGAAATTTTAAATATCATCTGGGAACTTGGTTCAGCCACAGTTAAGGATGTACACGATCGCATCCTCGCCGATCCCAACCGCGAATTAGCGTATACTTCTGTAACCACTGTTTTACGTCGCCTCACTGATAAAGGTTGGCTGGCCTGCGACAAGAAGGAGCGGGCATTCTATTGGCGGCCAATGCTGAGTAAGCAGCAATCAGATGTCATCAAAGCTCACGAGCAGTTACAACGATTTCTAGCGGTGGGGAATCCCGATGTTGTTGCTGCCTTTGCTGATAGTCTGGATGAAGCAGCTAGCGAGCAAATAGCAGCGATCGCCAAACGTATTCAATCTGCACGCCAAGCCAGGGAGGAACAATGATGCATCTGATAATGATTTTGAATGCTTTGGCAGTTGCCTGGTGGTTAAGATCCGCTTCTAATCAACCCCAAGGCAATTGGAATCTGCGATGGCAGCGATCGCTATTTTTGTTTCTCTTCCCGCCCTTGCTAATTTTCATGACTGCGATCGCTGTGCTGTTCATGGGGCCTCAAGGACAAATGGGCGGGATGTATACTGGCTCAATTAGCTATTTACTAGCATTAATTTATTTGGCATTTTTTGCCATTTCATGTATTAAACTTGCTTTCCAAGGTTGGCAGTCTGTAGAATCTGCGCGTAACTGCCCTTTAGTGAATGTTGGCGATAGACGAGCCAGACTGCTGCAAACGGGCGCGTTGTTTGCAGGTCAAATTGGTTTTTGGCAACCAGAACTAGTAGTTAGCCAAGGATTAGTGCAAACTCTCTCACCAGCTCATTTAGAAAGCGTCTTAGCCCATGAGCAAGGGCATCACCATTATAGAGATACGTTTTGGTTTTTCTGGCTGGGTTGGGTGCGTTCTTGCACTGCATGGTTGCCGAATACAGAGCCTTTGTGGGAAGAACTGTTAGCTTTGCGCGAACTCCGTGCTGACGCTTATGCTGCATTGCAGGTAGACCCTCTGGTGCTAGCAGAATCACTTTTATTAGTGGTTAGTAGCGGCCCCGTCTTATCGGAAATTTGCTGTGCTGCATTAGGTTCCTCTGGTGCAGATCGCTTAGAACAAAGAGTAGAAGCTCTATTAGCACCACCAGAACCAACCCCAGAAGCTCAATTGCAATCCTGGCATGGCTTTTTGCTGGCGTTCCTGCCTCTACTGTCTGTGATATTTCATAGTTAAGTTGAATTTAGCCAGCTACTACAGCACGAAATCGTGATGTTTGTAAAGAAAATCGTAGCGTTGGTAATAAAAACGTATTGATTGTAACGAAAATCAGATTGTTTGTAACGAAATTATTGTGTTTGTAACAAAAATCAGATTGTTTGTAACAGAAATCGTAGTGATTGTAACGAAAATTGTAGCGTTGGTAATGAAAACGTATTGATTGTAACGAAAATCGTAGTGTTTGTAACAAATATCGCGATCGCAACAAACTAACAAGCGGTAATTACGAATTAGGAATTACGCTTATTCTTCTTCTAGCAACTGTTCTATATACTTTTGCACCAAAGGCACTTGAAAAGCATTGCCTTCTTGAGTCAAGATTTCTTTTCGCGTTAGTTTGCGGATAACACCTTTGTCTTGCTGTGTGGGAGTTTCCCCGTAGATTATCCGACGTAGGAGAGAGCGATCGCTATCTGCTAAACTCTTCCATAATTCCCGAAAATACTGATCGCCTCGCTCCAGCACAACAGGTATAACTTCTTGAACATCCTGTACAGTAGCTTTTGCTGTATCAGCTTCTCGCCTGTTTCTTCTGATATCGCGGTTTAGCAACTCCACCACTTCATAACACACCAACTGAACGAGATAAGGTTGACATCGAGTAAGTTGGATAATTTCATCTATAGCAGTTGGTTCATAGATATCGCTAAAGTTCTCTACTGGTTGTTGAATCAAATCGCGGGCTTCTGACTCGTGCAGGTAAGTCATTCGCAAAGCACGGGTGTTAATTAGATAGTCACTCCAGTAATCATCAAGTTCAGATAACTCCTGTGAACCACTAAAAAGTAAAATCCACTTGCGTTGATGTTGCAGCAGGTTACGAATAAAATTGAGCGGCGCACGGCTGCTTGTTGCTTTCACTACCTCACCCAGGCGTTCATATTCATCCAAACAGAGGAGAAATTGCTTATCAGAGTTGCTGCGTTCTATTTCTGCGAACCAAGTTTGCAGCGCGGGAAATGGATCTTCAGCTAGTTTATTGGCATCTGGATTAGGCAAGTATACTTTGCGGGGTAATCGCCGTGCAGCTTCGATAATTTGTTGAGCTAAATTTTCAGCCAATCCTTTTAACGTTGTGGCTGATGCTGCTCCTTGTAAATCTACCAGCAAAGGTACAATATTTGCTTGTATTCTGTAAGGTAGATATTTCAGCGCTGAAGTTTTCCCTGTCCTCCGCCCACCATAGAGTAACAACACTGGCAGTTGTTCAGAAAGCGCCAAAGTTTCGATTTCCCGAAATATATCAATTCTCCCTTTGAAACGATTCTTTGCTGTTTCCGGGTCTAGCGAGTTACCAGCAATATAAACTTGGCGAATTTCTTTTGATTGCTGTGCCTGTTCGTTTAAAGTGTGCTGCGCCGTCTCTAATATAGTCAGCCAGCTTTGTGCAATGTTGCCAAAAGAGACAGCAAGGCGAGCATCTTTTGTCAAAGCTAGACTTTGCCCCAGTTGGCGTAATCCATTGATGGGAATATTGAGTAACTCATATTGACGATAAGGTGAAGTTGCTTCCTCTGATGCCCGGACATTCTGACTGATATCTAAAACTTGAGGCAGTACAATGCCAAGTTCCTTTGGTGGTGGTGAGGGAATCCACGCTAGTTGGTTGGCAATCTCCACAATATCGCTCAACCTCTGACAACGATTGAGAATATCTACAGTGATATCATAAATTGCCTGTGCTACAACTTTTTGCTGATTGGTGGATGTAATTAGATAATTGATAGTTTTACTGGCAACCATTGGGTTCTTTCGATAAGCCTTTACAATCATCACATCCATAAAAGGCAGAGGCAAAATAATCAATTCATCAAAGCAGAGTGGCAGATATCGCAAACAAATTACCTGCTTTTCATTGGGAGACAAAAAGAACAGGGTGAACCAGAGAAATTCTGGCAACCAGAAGTAAACCCGTAGCACACCACAAATCCACGCTACGCCTAGCGCCACACCTCCTGCCACACTTACCGCCACGGCTACCACTACGCCGAACGCCACGGCTACCGCCAAGCCGAACGCCAAGCCGAACGCCACGCCGAACACAACGCTTAACACCACGCCTCCCGCCACACCTCCTGCCACGTCGATCATCACCATGCCTGATAATCTAGCTCCAAGAAAAATGCTAAGGACAGCAACAAGGTAAATAACTAGCCCATTTTTATTACTGCCACTGTCTCCAACCCTTGCTATAAACCAGCCCGCCAAAAATACACAGCTTCTAAACCAATTAAATGACTCCCCACTAAACAGCATGTAAACTGGTGCCACTAGCAACACGGCAAACATTGGAACTACGGCAGATAGCCACGAAACTTGCCCAGCATAGCGACGCAAACGGGGGTTAGTACGAAACTCAGCCCGTTTATCAAAGGGGTTATCTTTCGGCTTCAGTTCTGGATGGATATCGCGCAACCAGCGTTCAAAGGTAAAAGGCTTAAAGTAAATCCAATATAAGAGGCGCACGCATTCAGCCACATAATTCCAAAAGCCTGATGCTGGAGACTTGTTACTCATCACTATTTCACAAAGTTAAAAATTTTTCCCAACCACTCCTGTACTTGAGGCAAGGTAAACACACGCACCAGACCCAAACCAATCACAATCAGAATCACCATTCCGATGATCCTGTTTTGAACATCATCCCAACTCGTGCCAATGAATGTGGCTAAACGACCCAGACGCAACGGTATATCCCATAACCAACCCAGCAATGATTGCCACCATTTTCCTTTTGGTTTCGATTTAGGATTTGCAAGCTGTTGTTCAAACTGCTGTTTTGCCCACTTGATTGCCTTGCCTTGTTGACGTGCTTCCCACAAATAGGAACCAGCCAATTGCAACTTGTAAGGATGACGATCGCCCCATTGCTGGGCATGATTCTGTTCGTCTACACTCAAAGCTGCACCATTTGTAGAGCGAGTTGGTAAGCGCGACAGTTCAATAGCCTCATCTGTAGTTAGTTCTTTCAAAGAAATCGTGTGACCAATATTGAAAAAACTAGAGACAAACCGATGCTCGTTAGCATAAACATCCAATTGTTTACGCGAAGCCACCACTAGCATCAAGGCGTTGCTATCCATCAGCGATCGCAAATTGTCATAAAATCCATTATCGAATTTATCGGGATATTTCAAAAGGCTTTCAAAATCATCCAAACAGAGAACGGGTAGCTTTCCTTGCTGTTTCCATTGCTTAACCGCATCTGAAAAAGCTTGACGATTAAGCGGTTTAGTCTTCCAAGGATTTTGCAGACTGCGTTGTTGCCATCCCGGAACGTGACTCAGCAAACCTTCAGCTACAGCCTCATAGAAACCCGTTTCAGTTTGGCAATCTACACCCCGTAACGGTAGGTAAATTACCACATAACTATTGCTGTTTAATACTCGCTGCTGCCAAGTCCGAACAAAATAATGCAGCAACGAAGATTTACCAATGTGCTTCTCACCAACTATATTTATACTTGTAGGCTGATCGCCCTTCATCCGAGATGCGATCGCGTGTAATTCATCTTTACGACCGACAAACAGCCTGGGATCTTCAATCATCCCCGCAGCCACAAAAGGATTAGAAGGCAGCGCTCCAGAAGTCATGTAAAGCGTTATCCTAGTTTCAGCAATTTTAAGTGCAATCACCTAAAAGAATACCACTAGCCCCATAATCTCTTTGCAGATCACAAAGACGCGATAAATCCCCCTCTCTACGAAAGACCGATTTGTAGAGACGGCGATTCATCGCGTCTCTTGCCTTAAACGTGGCATCTAATAAAAATATTTATTTGGCAAATCACCCAATATTTACTGCTACAAGTGCAAAACATACCCTTGATGCGATCGCCAGTTTCCTAAACTAGATTAACAGCACAATCCCTTTAACACCTTTGCCAAATACTCATACTGCTCTAAAGTATTGTAAATCTGCGCCGAAATCCTTACCAACAGCCGAGGTTTTTCCTGCCACGGCATCACCTGCACTTGAATACCAAACTTATCAAACAACTCATCATGTATAGACATGAAATCACGGTTTTCCAAAGTCGTAGGCATTGGCACAACCGCCATTGAACCAATCATCTCCTTTGGACAAAGCGGCTGCACCTCCAGCGCTTCACAAAGTAGCCGTCTTCCCTGCAACACTAGCTGATGATTTTGCTGTCTCAATTCTGTCCATCCACCAGGTAGCAACGAACCCATAAAAGCGATCGCTTCCGGTACACACATATAAGCTGTAGGATCGTCTGTACCTGTCCAGTCAAATTCCAACTGAAAGCGGCTTTTATCAGTGCGTGGCGAATTTGTCCCGTGGCTAATTGTCAGAGGACGAATTTCTGACTGTTTATCTCGTCGCACATACAAAAATGCTGCTCCTTTGGGCGCACACAGCCATTTATGACAATTTCCACTGTAATAAGTTGCGCCAATCTCTCGCAAATCTAGAGAAATCATTCCAGGCGCATGTGCCCCATCGACCAATGTATCTACACCCCGTTGTTGCAACTCCTTCGCCAACTCTTGAATCGGGAAGATTAACCCTGTCTGGCTGGTAATATGATCCAAAAGTGCTAATCGGGTTTTTGCTGAAACTCGCTCAATTACTGCTGCTACTATTTGCTGTGGCGAGTCAATAGGAAAAGGAACTTTTGCTACTACCACCCGCGCACCAGTGCGACTGGCAATAAAATCAAGTGCATTGCGGCAAGCATTATATTCGTGGTTAGTTGTAAGTATTTCGTCCTCTGGTGAAAATGTCAGCGACCTTAACACCGAATTAACGCCAGTCGTTGCATTGGGGACAAATACCAAATCCTGCACATCAGCACTTACAAACGCCGCCAACTTACTTCTGGCATCGTCTAGCAGGGGTTCCCACTCTCTACCAAAAAAGCGCAAAGGTTCATGTTCTAGCTGCGATCGCAAACGTTGTTGAAATTCCAGCACTTGTTTAGGACAAGCACCAAAAGACCCATGATTCAGAAACGTCACAGTCGAGTCAAGCGACCATAAGTCTCTGATGGATAATCTAGAATCCAAAATTTAAAATCCAAAATTGATAAACTCCCCAGGCTGGATTCGAACCAGCGACCAATCGATTAACAGTCGATCGCTCTACCACTGAGCTACTGAGGACCACTCACGATTTATAATCTTAGGGCTAAAAATAGTATTTGGCAAGTACTTTCGCCAATATTTTTTTTAGAAACTTAATTTAGAGAATTTTTGCAGCCAAAATTGATTCAAGAACTTAAGCAGAGACTCTGAGATACTAAATATCTACTGTAATCCCATTCGTAATTCAGCCAGACGCTGCCGCGCTTTAGCATCAATGGCATTAGCTAAAAACCGACTCTTAGATTGTTTGCGCGTATGATATTTTTGTCGCATTCGGCAAACAGTGGTTTCCACTTCCCCACAGAGTTGCTGTGCTGACAACCATTCAGCCCCATATCCTTGGATCATCAACTGCTGTGCCCGATCTGATGTAGCAACAATCACACGCGAAATCAAAGATTGGGCTATTTGGTGGCGAAAAGAAGCGCAGGATTTTTCAATATAAGTATCTGCGGTTTGCCCAAAATCAGTGTAATAAACAGATAAAAGCTCAGTAATAATTTCTTTATTACTAGAGCTATTCTGATATTGAGCATCAAAAACTATCTGAGTTGTGTAACCTTGAAACGCACTATAACCAGTCATCGCTTCCACAAGTTCGCCCCGTGCAGCCTCTAGTCCAACGCTATCACGCGTTTTTTTAAGGCAAGGCCAAGCGCCTATGATATTGTAGCCGTCCACTAACAAAACGGCTTGGAGTAAGGAACGGGGCATGGTTTTTAATCACAATTTTCTAGAGTTAACAAAATTCATTCATAAGTTTTATAATAATTGATGCATAGTCTGTAACACTATGCTACACAGAATAAAAAATACGGCAGCCTCATAAAACTCAAACCTCAGATAGACGCACCAACTTAAAACGCGCCTTTGTTTAAAAGGCGCGTTGTAGTTCTTTTTCAGTAGTATTCAGGAGTGCTAAGTACAATGAATTTTACTTATTCACTCAGCACTCATTACTCAGCACTGGCTCAACGCCCCGCTATCACTAACAGCACTGAATTAAGAGGCTTCGCTGTGTACCTCCATTAGACGTTGTTTGAGACGTTCGGCCTCACCACTATCAACCAAAGAGCCTTTTTCTAGCAAGAAAGCGCCGTCACAGTAATTTAGCTCATCTAATCGATGTGTCACCCAAAGGGCTGTAATACCTCGACTTTTGACAAGGCGGCGGACACCAGCAACTAAATCCAACTGGCTATCTGGATCTAGTAAGGCAGTGGGTTCATCTAATAATAGAACTTCACAGCGACGGGCGATCGCACCTGCGATCGCGACTCGCTGTTTTTGTCCCCCAGAGAGTGCATAGATAGGGCGTCGTTGCAAAGTAAGCAAATTCACCGCTCCAAGCGCCTCCTCAACCCTAGCTCTGGTAGCAGCAGGTGGCAACTTTTCTTCCACCAATCCAAAAGCCACATCAGCACCAACTGTTGGCATCACCAGTTGATGATCTGGATTTTGGAAGACAAAGCCAACGGGTTGCAAAAGCCGAATTTCGCCAGATTCAGGAGCTAATAACCCCGCCAGCAGTCTCAGTAAAGTAGATTTTCCACTGCCATTTGTACCCAAGAGCATCCAAAACTCACCCTTGGGTACTTCTAAAGAGCAAGATTTGATAACTTTCTCTCCATTAGGCCAACTGAAATTTAAATCCTTGACCTGAATGCCCACTTGAGCCATTTGTCAACCTTGGTTACTCAGCAGCTACAGCGAAAAAGCCAGGTGGTCTGCCGCCACCAGGGGTTGTACCATCTTTCTGAACAATCTGCACCCCAGAAATTTCACTAGCGCGGACAGCAATTTTTTTCTCTGTCTTGCCTTCGCACTTGAGTTCTACAATGTCAGGGTTCCCAGAACGGATTGCTGCCAAAATTAGCTGATAGACAGCCTCAGCATCCTCTGCTGACTTACGTTGTACTGAGATTGGGAAAGCAGTGTTTCTGATGCTTAAATCGATGGTAAACATTTAGCAATAATCAAATTTAACTGTGGACTCATTTTAGCGTCAGCTGACTGATTCTAGGGAAATGGGTATTGGAAGAGGCAGAGGGGCAGGGTGCAGGGAGCAAGGGGGAGAATTCAAATTACCTCTTTCGCCTCTTGCTCCCCTGCTTTATCTACCTCGTCTGAATCAAAAATTAATTTTTATGACAAAACCCCTAGAAAAATTAGCGATTTACACCTAATATTATTAAAGGTGTGTAAAAAATTGTAAACTTGGTTAACAACCTGGTTAACTTTCTGCTTATGGAAGGCTTTTATATGGCCGTCTATAATACAGATACAACCTGTACTTATAAACATTTGGAGATTTGCTCTAATGACCATCGCAGTTGGACGTGCCCCTAGTAGAGGGTGGTTTGACGTTCTCGACGACTGGCTCAAGCGCGATCGCTTCGTATTCGTAGGTTGGTCAGGGATACTATTATTCCCCTGCGCCTTCCTAGCACTAGGCGGTTGGCTGACCGGCACCACCTTCGTCACCTCTTGGTACACCCACGGATTAGCCTCCTCCTACTTAGAAGGTGCTAACTTCCTGACAGTGGCAGTATCCACCCCCGCCGACAGCATGGGACATTCCCTATTGCTGTTGTGGGGACCAGAAGCCCAAGGCGACCTCACCCGTTGGTTCCAACTGGGTGGTTTGTGGCCATTCGTTGCCCTACACGGAGCCTTCGGTTTGATTGGCTTCATGTTGCGGCAATTTGAAATTGCGCGTCTAGTAGGGATACGTCCTTACAACGCCCTCGCCTTCTCCGCTCCGATTGCAGTATTCGTCAGCGTATTCCTGATGTACCCCTTGGGACAATCAAGCTGGTTCTTTGCACCCAGCTTTGGCGTCGCAGCAATTTTCCGATTCCTACTATTCCTGCAAGGCTTCCATAACTGGACACTCAACCCCTTCCACATGATGGGTGTTGCGGGTGTATTGGGTGGTGCTTTATTGTGCGCCATTCATGGTGCGACAGTAGAAAACACCTTGTTTGAAGATGGTGATGGTGCTAACACCTTCCGCGCCTTCAATCCAACTCAGTCGGAAGAAACCTACTCAATGGTGACGGCAAACCGTTTCTGGTCACAGATTTTCGGGATTGCTTTCTCCAACAAGCGCTGGTTGCACTTCTTTATGTTGTTCGTGCCAGTCACAGGCTTGTGGATGAGCGCCGTCGGCATCGTCGGTTTAGCACTCAACCTACGAGCTTATGATTTCGTTTCCCAAGAATTGCGGGCGGCGGAAGACCCTGAGTTTGAAACCTTCTATACCAAAAACATTTTGCTGAACGAGGGTATCCGCGCTTGGATGGCTCCTCAAGATCAACCCCACGAACAATTTGTATTCCCTGAAGAAGTTCTACCTCGCGGTAACGCTCTCTAAGAATTCAAATTTGACCATGACCTGAATTAGGGTTGTGCTTGGCGAAAATTGACACACCCAGACAAAATAATCTCCTTGTAATCAGCCAATAAAGTATCAATTTTCACTATCATCCAGTAGTCTCCCATCAAAGAGGTGGGAGATTTTTTCTATATATGGTTAATATCTCTAAATTTATATGTTATGTTAGGTAAAGGTTATGAACCCAGAGTAAATCCTCTGCCCTTTTGAAACTAAGACCGCTTAGGCAATAAGGAGGTGATGCCCATGATAGAAAGTAGTAAATGCATGGGTCATCAGGTTGCAGTTAGCCGGCTGCGCGCCGGGGCTGTTCTCTAAAAGTTAGCCTTAGTCATCTTTGAGATACTAAGTTAGCTCAAGTAGCTAGGCAAGCTCGGAGTTCCTTCCGGCAGTCTGGTTGCAACCTGAAGACCCGCTAGACCGCTCTGACTTAGATCATCCGATCTAAATCAGGGCGGATAGTTTTTTATAGGTAATTTTTGTTTTATTAATGCTTACTTTTATAAAGATAGATAGCGATGGCTGCCACGAAGAAAGGCAACCTATTTAAGTTTTCTTAAAAAACATCATAAATATCTTGCGTTAAACCTTGGGGTATGACCAAACGTGAGAAATAGCGTCTATCTGCCAAGTTTGATTTAAATCTAGACATACGTATTGTGGCTTAAATTTATCCTCCCATACTTTCTGTGTGGAGAATAAAAGGGGTTTGCCTTTGTCAGATGCAAAATGTTGTAACAAATATATAAGTAGGAATTTCTTGATATGCCACAACTACTCACCGAAGCGGAAATTCAAAAACAGGCAAAGGTTTTGTCAGATTGGACTGTTAAAGACTCCAAGTTGCAAATTACCCGCACATTTAAAGATTTTATTGAAGCAATTGAGTTTGTCAATAAACTAGTTGAGCCGGCTGAATCAGCCGGACATCATCCAGATATAGAGATTTCCTACAATAAAGTGAAGATTACACTTACAACACATGATGCAGGCGGATTGACCCAGCTAGACTTTGATGTAGCACGGGTGATTTCCCAGATCAACTAGCTGATTTCTTCTAACATCTTGTGCCAGACTACAGGAAGTCACTGCGATATACAGTTTGTATAGCCGAACCAGTGTGTTCTAACTGGCGTGAGATTTATACGAGGGGTAAGTGAAAGAAGCAATTTTTGATGGCAAACGGCTAAGTGTCTAAAGCTTTCAGCAATTTAGCCTGCGTAGAGAGCGAATGACCCAAACCCTACTCCCTACTTAGATATTTAGATAAGTATGTGTGACAGTTATTAAGGCGATCGCTGCAATCTTGCCATCTAGATCAGATGTTTTATAATGTTATGATATAAAGATATGTTTTTGCATAAGTTAATCACATAAGTTTTTAACCCCAAGTTAATTGTTTATTTAGCTTTGCAAAAACTAAAATTGTAGTAGTGCCAACTATGCCTCATCCATAGGTTTCAATGAGATGTCGCATTTTCGAGAATTAGGTGTAACGAAACCAATTATCTAAACAAGGTGTGAGGAGTAAAGTGAAGATGTCTAATCTATTATGGAAATCCTTAGTGGTTAGCCCAGCAGTTTTGGGAGCAACATTGTTAGTTTCGGCAACAGCAATGGCGGCCCCAAACCCAACCACACAAGTATCAGCAGCCAAACAACTAGGTGTAACCGAAGTTGCCCAACAGCCAGAAATATTGGCTCAAACAACCATAGATCAAGTTAATCGCTACAGCAACGAAGGCAACCAAGGTAATTCTCAGTCTCAAGTAACATCGGTTTCTCAATTTTCCGATGTACAACCTACTGACTGGGCATTCCAAGCATTGCAGTCCTTGGTTGAGCGCTATGGTTGTATTGCAGGTTATCCAAATGCGACTTATCGCGGTAATCGTGCTTTGACCCGTTATGAATTTGCCGCTGGTTTAAATGCCTGTTTGGATCGGGTTAACGAATTGATTGCCACAGCAACAGCTGACTTGGTGACAAAACAAGATTTAGCTACGTTACAACGGTTACAAGAAGAATTTTCCGCAGAATTGGCAACCCTACGCGGTCGCGTAGATTCCTTAGAAGCGCGGACTGCTGAATTGGAAGCGAATCAGTTCTCCACCACCACAAAACTAGTCGGTGAAGCAATTTTTGCAGTTACTGATGTGTTTGGTGGTAACACTGGTGATAACAACAATACTGTCTTCCAAGATCGGGTACGTTTGGACTTGCAAACCAGCTTCACTGGTAGAGACGTTTTACATACCCGTCTGGCAGCTGGTAACGCAACAGCCTTTACACAATTTGACAACGCTAATAATCCCATCGGTACTGCTGAAGGCACACAAACCTTTGAAATTGGTAGCAGTGGTAACAATGCTGTAAGGATAGACCGTTTGACCTATGAAGCTCCTATAGGTCCAGCCCAAGTTTATCTCGCAGCTAGTGGTGGACGACACAGCCATTATGCTGCTGTCAATAACCCTTACTTTTTTGACAACACTGACGGCGGTAACGGCGCTTTATCTACCTTTGCTACTGAAAGTCCCATCTATCGGATTGGTGGCGGTGCAGGTATAGCGCTCAATCTGCCCCTTGGTAAAGGTGGCGGTCTTTTAGGAAATAGCTCAATCACTGCGGGTTACTTGGCATCACAAGCTAACGATCCTACTCTTAGTTCAGGTCTGACCAACGGCGACTATGCCGCTTTAGGACAGTTGAACTTTAGTGTAGGCGATCGCGTGGCTGTAGCTGCTACCTACGTCCACGGATATAGCGCTAGTGGTGCTTTATTCGACTCTGGTACAGACGGAAATACTGGAGGTTTTGATGTCGGTACTGGACAAGCTAACTTTTTAGGTAATGCAGGAGGTGTAACCCCATCTAGCAGCAACTCCTACGGTGTGTCGGCTGCGTTTAGACCCAGCGACAAACTGTCCATTAGTGGCTTCGTCTCTTACCATGACGTAACAGGTGTCGGTGCAGGTGATGATTATGAAGCTTGGAGCTACGGTGTAGGCGTAGCCTTACCTGATTTCGGTAAAAAGGGTAACGTTTTAGGTGTTTTTGCTGGTGCAGAACCCTATTCCTTTAACCGCCCAGGTTTTGGTGGCAACAATGATATACCCTACCACTTTGAAGGTTTCTACAAGTATCGTGTGTCGGATAACATCTCTGTAACCCCTGGTGTAATCTGGTTGACCTCTCCTGGTCAAAACAGCGATAACGATGATGCTATTATCGGTACACTCAGAACTACTTTCACCTTCTAGAGTGTTGATTATCCAGTGACAATTTTGAACTCTATTTCTCCCCGCCATTAGGCGGGGTTTTTTGTTTTCAGTAGCAGCAATGGATAATCCCCAGTAATTAACCGGAGTATACTAGAAAAGTTAGGAGTTGTGAGTTAGAAGTTATGAGTTATGGCGGGTTTTATATGAATAGCTCAGAGTAGGGTGGTCATTGTAATACCCACTCTATAAGTAACTTACGCCGTGAGCAACTTTTTCTGAGGGAACTTTTCTAATAGAGGTTAATTGAATAACTCTTAACTCCTAACTCTTAACTCTTAACTCTTAATTACCTAATCCCTAACTTATTGCTGCTTGTGGAACTATCCTGTAAATCGGAATACGCAATTCTCGCCTTATTAGAGATGGCCGCTCATTACGAAAGCGGCGACCCACTGCAAATTCGACAAATTGCAGCACAACAAAACATACCCGATCGCTATCTGGAACAGCTACTAGCAACTTTGAGGCGTGGCGGTATAGTTAAAAGTCAGCGTGGGTCAAAAGGTGGCTATCTGTTAACGCGAGAACCCCGAAAAATCATCCTTTTTGAGATTTTGGAATGTTTAGAAGGCTTAGAGGCGCGGGCTGGTGAAGAAAACGTTAATTCCAAAAGTATAGACAGTTCAGTTATAGAAGAAATTTGGCAAGAAGCAAGCCGCGCGGCAAATTCAGTCTTGCAAAAATATACGCTCCAGGATCTTTGTGAAAAACGAGATTCGCTGCGGCAATTAGATATCATGTACTACATTTAGTCAAGAGTCATTTGTCATTTGTTGATGACTAATGACCAATAACAAATAATTAATAATTAAGGACTAATTTATGCGAATAGCTCGTAACATTACAGAACTGGTTGGTCGTACTCCTTTAGTGCAGTTGAACCGCATTCCTCAAACAGAAGGATGTGTTGCAGAAATTGTGGTGAAACTGGAAAGTATGAACCCATCGGCATCAGTCAAAGACCGGATTGGGGTAAGTATGATTAATGCCGCAGAGGAGGAAGGGCTAATTACTCCTGGGAAGACAGTATTGGTAGAACCCACTTCTGGAAACACCGGCATTGCCCTAGCGATGGCAGCAGCAGCTAAGGGTTATCGATTAATTTTGACAATGCCAGAGACGATGAGTGGAGAGCGTCGGGCAATGTTGCGAGCATACGGAGCAGAACTGGAACTAACACCAGGAATGGAAGGCATGAGTGGGGCAATTCAACGAGCGCAGCAAATAGTTAATACTACACCAAGTACCTATATGTTGCAGCAGTTCCGCAATCCAGCTAATGCAAAAATGCATCGGGAAACTACAGCCTTGGAAATCTGGGAAGATACCGATGGACAAGTAGATATCATTGTGGCGGGAGTGGGTACAGGTGGTACGATCACTGGTGTAGCAGAAGTAATTAAAGCACGCAAGCCTAGTTCTAAAGCGATCGCAGTTGAACCTGCCAATAGCCCAGTTTTATCTGGGGGACGACCAGGGCCCCACAAAATCCAGGGAATTGGTGCTGGGTTTATTCCTCAAGTACTCAAGATAAAATTGATTGATGAAGTGATTACCGTCACCGATGAAGAAGCGATCGCTTATAGTCGGCGTTTGGCAAAAGAAGAAGGACTACTATCTGGCATTTCCAGTGGAGCAGCTTTATGTGCAGCAATTCGCGTTGCCCAACGTCAAGAAAATAAGGGACGTTTAATTGTGATGATTCAGCCTAGCTTTGGTGAAAGGTATTTGAGTACACCGTTGTTCCAAGACCTGGAGGCAAGGTTAGCCACTAGCGTCAGTTAACGATACATTGAATTAATGGTCAATTCTAAGCACGTTTCTAACCATTACGAAACTCTCAAAGTTAGTCCAAGTGCAAGCCTTGCGGAGATTAAGCAAGCTTATCGCCGCTTGGTTAAGTTGTTTCATCCTGACAGTAATCAGGAAACAGCCGATCGCGAGCAAATTATCCGCATCAATGCAGCTTATGAAGTTTTAGGCGATAACCAAAATCGCCGCAATTATGACCAAGAACTGCAAGATGACTCCCAAAAATTAAATAGCGATCGCCAACAGCGTACAGCATCAGCACAAAACCATTACCAGGCAAGACGAAAAACTGGACGGGATGTTGACGAGCAAGTTGAAGAATGGCTGCGTCAAGTTTACCAACCAGTAAATCACTTGCTTTGTACGATTCTTTATTCTTTAGAAGAACAAATGGAGCAATTAGCTGCCGATCCCTTTGATGACGAGTTGTTAGATGAATTTCAAGAATACTTAAAAACCTGTCGAGATGACCTCAAGCAGGCACAAACTACTTTTCGCTCTCTGCCAAATCCCCCTAGTCTCGCAAGAACAGCGGCTCACCTTTACTACAGCCTCGATCAAGTAGCAGATGGACTCGATGAATTAGGTTATTTTCCTTTGAACTACGATGAGCGTTATTTACACACAGGTCATGAACTATTCCGCATAGCTACGAGATTGCACTGTGAAGCACAAGCTTCTGTTACATAATTATTGGCATTGAGCATGGGGCATTGGGCATTGGGCATGGGTAAATTGCGCTAGATGACTAAGGACGAATGACTAATGACTAAGAAATTAGTTTATGCTGGAAACAGAAAAAGGTTAAGAAATTTTAAATTCTGCTCATAGTGTACTCATGCCATGTATTGTTAATCGCCGCGCCCAGTTTTCAGCAAGTCATCGTTATTGGTTGCCAGAACTGAGTGAAGCCGAGAATATTGAGAAATTTGGTGCTGGTACTAGATTTCCAGGGCACGGACATAACTATGTCTTATTTATCTCCCTAGCTGGGGAATTGGATGAATATGGCATGGTGTTGAACTTGTCTGATGTGAAACACGTAATTAAACGGGAAGTTACCAGTCAATTGGACTTCTCTTATCTCAATGATGTGTGGGCAGAATTTGAACAAACTCTGCCTACCACTGAGAATATTGCACGGATTATCTGGCAGCGCCTAGCACCTCATTTGCCTCTAGTCCGTGTGCAGTTATTTGAACATCCTGAACTTTGGGCAGATTATATGGGAAACGCAATGGAAGCCTACCTCACCATCAGTACTCACTTTAGCGCCGCCCATCGGCTAGCTCATCCTAACCTCAGTAACGAAGAAAACACTGAGATTTATGGTAAGTGCGCTCGTCCTAACGGTCACGGACACAACTACCATCTAGAAGTCACTGTCAAAGGTAAAATTGACCCACGTACTGGCATGATTATTGATTTAGGTGCCCTGAATCAAGTGGTAGAAGATTATGTGTTGGAGCCATTCGATCACACATTTTTAAACAAAGATATTCCCTACTTTGCCGAAGTTGTACCTACTGCTGAAAATATCGCACTTTACATTAGTAATTTAGTGCGATCGCCTATTGAGGAATTGGGAGCTAAACTTTACAAAGTGAAACTGATTGAAAGTCCCAATAACTCCTGTGAAATCTACTGTACGGAGTCTGAATCAGATTCAGCCAGTGCAGCCGTGAATCAGCCAGTATTCGCAGTGATTTAGGTAATTGTAAATTTAGGCATAGGACATAGGGAATTTATCTCATCCCAATGCCCAATGCCCAATGCCCAACTAAAAAAGTTTACTCACTAAGCAGTTAAAACCAGGTAGCAAAGGACTTGTCAATTCATCTTGACTAAATAAAGTAGCTGCTAACTTTAATACAGCCTGTTCGCGTCGATAAACCTCAACTTTCTTTTGTACAGAATCGCAAATCCAATATTCCTGAACCCCTTGCACCGAGTACAGCTTTAGCTTTGTTTCCCTGTCACGTTTCTCGTTTTTTTCGCCAGGTGACAAAACCTCTACTACTAATTCCGGTGCGCCCGTGAGATGTCCAACTTCATCTAGTAAGTTTTTTAAGCGTTCATGACTTGCCCATACCACATCAGGGATCACATTGTCAGAATCTGAGAAAATAATTCCAGGTGCGATCGCAGCTTTACCTAAACCAGTTTCATCTGACCAATTGTTAAGAACTGTAACAATCCTGCCGCAGCTCGTTTGATGATCCCAACTAGGTGATTTAGTCACAAATAGTTCTCCATCAATAATCTCATAGCGATTTCTGCGATCGCTAGCAAATAGCTCTAGATCAGCAGTGGTCCAACGCACTGGAGTTGTTTGCATAGAAACCCCCTAGCCTTTTCCTAAATCATATTTTAAAAATACCGACGATGGGCGGAATGTCGCAAATAGCGATAAATGCCCCACGCTAAAACTCCAAAAAAGAGATTTAGTAAAAAACGACTAAATATAAACCACAAAATATAAGTGTCAAAAAACTTTGACGGACTCAAAGGACTAATTTTCCTAACTAAGAGAAACAGCCCAAAAATAGCATTTCCACCCAGCACGAGGGCAAACAGCACTAAACTCCTCTGCCAGTAACGGCGCTGGATTGTACGGTCTGAAATCAAGGTAATTACAGGTTTACCTTGCACTTTTCGCAGTAATTGTTCCAGCCGCCAAAACATCCACAACAGAAACGGAAATAAACCGTAACTTAAAAAAAGTAAGGGTAATGAATAACCCCAAGCACTAGATAGGACATTAACTAGCGCATGACAGATGACAGAATTTAGCCAAGCCCTAAAAATAAACTTTTTATCTCGATTTAAACGATTTTTAGAGGAGATATAGGTTCCTAATGCATATCCCCAAGGCGCAGAGAACATAGCATGGACTGGCGTGCCGATAGTACGTTCAAAAACTGATGCTGTACCGTGAAAAAAGTAAATCCAGTTCTCTTCAGCAGTGAATCCAAGGGAAACGGCGATCGCGAATAGGAAAACGCTAGAGTGAAGTAATCGATACTTGCGTTGCAGATAGTAAGTTGGGATAACAACCGCAGCCAACTTGCAGCCTTCTTCAATTGGGCCTATTTCCACAAGTTGCCGTAAGGCTGTACCAAGAAGCGTAGATGCGAAGCAGCTTGTCGCCAGACATCGCTTAATCTGATGCCAGTCTACGAAAGAGTTCGCTACAATTTCAAAATCCCATTCAAGTTTAAGGGCTAAAAAACCAGATATTGCCCCAATGATAAAGAACATCAGTAACTTTAACAGAGGTGGGGCAAATGGCATCCGACAGTAGTAGTAGCCTAGCAGCAGCAAGGGTGGTATTGCTGCCCACAACAGTAGAGATAAATCAACCACTCACCTGAGCAATTACTGTGCGGTGACGGTGGGTATTGTTGGTAATAGTGGGAGTTTGGAAACCCGCTTCAACAATAGCTTGCTCAATGTCCAAAGCAAAATATTCATCTAAATACGGTTCAGTACTTTTGAGCAAAGTCAAAATGTAGGCTGGCATTTTCTTGTAAACTTCAGATTTGGGATTCATATCCATGATTGCCAAGTAGCCACCCGGACGCAAAACGCGCCGCACTTCAGCTAAAATCTGTCGGGTTGCTGATTGGGGTAATTCGTGGCACATCAGGAAAATGGAAACTAAATCAAACGAGGCATCAGGTAGCCCGGTAGATTCAGCTGGGGCATGAAGCCAGTTAATTTTAGCTTGACGTTGTTGGGCGCGGTAATTGGCAACAGCTAAAAAATAGGGAGATAAGTCTAAGCCTGTAATTTTGGCATGAGGATAAATTTCTTGCATGGTAAATGTACTCAAACCCACACCACAGGCCAAATCTAAGATGTCTTGGGGTTGATTGAGGATTTGCGCTTTGAGGATATCATGGTAACTTTGGCGCAGTTTAGCATCTCCTTCTGCTCCAGCATCTTGCCAAATTCCAGCATGGACAGTACGAGCAGCAACTTCTAACTCGCAAGCAGCTTTCCAACTGAGGTTTCCACCTTCATAGGCATGGAATGACCGCAAATAGTATTCTGGGTAGGAAAGCTGAGGATTTTGTACTTGAGCTAGATCGTCTTTCCAATCAAGCGCTTGTAACGTTTCGACTTCTTGCGTCCAAGGCACACCAATTCTCTCGGCACGTTTAATCATCATTTGTCTAGCTTGATGCTTGGCTAGGTTAGCTAAAGGCTGGATTGCCAGTATGCCATTTACCAAGCGGGAAGCTAAACCAGGATTAGTGTTTACAGCAGCAGTCATAAATTAGTTTGCATTTAACAGCCTTTTCTACTTATGACATAGTTGCTGGAGGTCAGTCTAGATGCAAATTGAAAAACATTCTGGGGAATGGAGAGTGAAGAAGGGAATAGGTTACAGGTTATAGGGTAGAGGGTAAAGGTTATTCTCTATCATCTGTAACCTAAAACAGTTTCCCCATCTCGCATCCAAAAGATTATTCCCTATCACCTGTAACCTGTCACCTAATCCCCATGCCCCATTCCCTATTTTGCAGTAGGCTTGAGAGCTAACAACACCTCTAATTCACTGGTGGATTTATCTGGGCTAATAGCGGTAAAACCAAGACCACGAATGGAATTTAGGATGGTGATAGTATCGGCGTTAGATGATACAAAACTATTGATCAGGGGCACAGTTTTAGTTTTATCCATATCCAGGTAGAAATAGCCGCCGTTAGGCTTTTGCAAAGAACCAGTCACAGCTTTGAAGGCGTCGCTAGTGTCGAGAGATGGATTTTTGCGATCGCTAACTGCGTCAGCAATGGGACCACCAATAGCTACAAATACAGTATCTTGATCCAGCCAACCATGTGCCAATAAAGCTCCTTGTCGGGGAATTTGCCATTCAGTTACGTTTTTACCACCGATATTTCTGTTAGCGATGTTGATTTGTTGGGTTTTGGCAAGGGTATCCAATTTTGTTAAGGTAGCTTCGGCAGTTTTGCGATCGCTAGTATCAAATACTAAAGCACCTCCAAAACCAACACTCGCTAATACCCCTTGATTTGATGGAATCGCACCAAAACCAAATTCCCCATTCATCCAGCCAAAAATATCCTTATCTAGGTCTATATTGACAGATTTCAGTTGTCCTCGCGCTTGTTCCAGAGCTTGCTTCATTTCTGGATAATCTTTTGACTGTTCTACTAGCACTTCCCAGCCACGGCTGATGCCGTTTCCGCTAATCAGAGCAAAGGTATCAGCAGGAAATTGCCCGACTATATTCCCAGGACTTGATTGATACTGAAATTTATTTAATTGCGGATCTAAATTAGCGATCGCTTTTACCCGCACTCCCGCATCATCAACACCAACACCCGCTACCACAGATTTTATCTGCTTCAGTTGTGTCAGGGTTTGTGGGGGTAACTGCTTTGCCTGCGGATTTCCAGCAGTTAATTGCTGTATCATTTCGGCATAGTCTGGTACATAAATTTGGGCGAGGCTGTTTTTAACATCCACTCCTTTAAGAATGCTGCTGGCACCTTCTTTACTGGCGAAAGAAGACTGTCCCTTAAAGGTATCAATTGCTTTTTCTACAGCTTGCTTTTCGGGGGCTAATACCAACTGACTATCATTTAAAACTACGCTATACGTCGGCTTGCCATTTTGTGTAGTTTCGATAATTTTTTGACCTTGATAGTCAGATTCCTGTAATTTCACCCCTTTTTGTGACTTCAATTTGTTTGCAAAATTTAACGCGCTGAGTTTGTCCTTGATTCCCACCACGATCAAGATATTCGATTCCTGCTGTAGATTTGTTGGTACATTAGGTGCCCCAGAGGGTACTTTTAACTGTGCCGGTTTTACAGGATTTGGTGGCAGTACAGCAATCATCACACTACCAGCCCAAGGCTTTATGTCTTTTTCATAAGAAACGTTACTGTCACTGAAAATTTGCTTATTGAAATCTTCCAGACCTTTTGCCACTAACTTTTGTGCTTCTGGAGTGCCAAACTGCTGTAATTTTGCCCAGGCTTCAGAGTCAGTAGTAATGTAAGTTGCCATCAGTGCTGTTGAAGGTACTACTTTAGCACTGCCTAGAGCGTCTGAACTACCTCCTGGTGAGCCTTTGAAGTACATATAAGCCGCTATACTTCCGACGACAACGACAGCAGCACCAACAGCAGGAATGAGAAATTTTGATTTACTTTCAGGCATTTTGTTATCCTCTTTTGCTCAGATTGTCACCGAGATTTATACAAGTGTCACTGTAGAGTTTTCGGATTTATAATATTTCCGCTAATCCATCGCTAGACTAACCCATGACAAAAGGATTCAGCAGCACGCTGATTGACAAGCTGCACATCTACCTCCTACTCAAAGAAAATTGTAGGACCGGCCCTTTCAAGGTGACTCGTAAAATCTCTGTTTTTCTCTCTGCGCTCTCTGTGCCTCTGCGGTTTAAAAGTAATTTATTTAACCACAGAGACGCAGAGAACACAGAGTTAAGAGATTAAAGAGGAATTTTTTTGAGCAAAATTTTTACTCACCTTGAAAGGGCTAGTTCTAAATTGTTGCTTTTGACATCCATGATGAATCGGATATTAATAATAAAAATTCTCAGTTAACTGTCATGTCTCAATCAGCAAACATCCAACTTAAAAGTGATTTTTCACTATAAATGGGTTTTTGCAAATTAAATACATAGCAATCCTATCTGATTTGTAAAAATTGCAAAGCTGAGATTCCCGACTTCTCTAAAAAGTTGAGAATCTGATTGTTTACGAATGATTTCAGATTGCTATAGCACTTGGATCTCCCAGTCCATCTATACAGCAAACAAGCTAGCGATCGCCCGCCGATTTGTTAAAGAAGTTAAGAAGAATTTGGGAAGCGCAAAATCAATCTACAAGCGTACTCTCTGAGCGACTTTTACAGGTACTCGCCAGTATGAGAGTTTTTACGGAGACAAAAATCGATTATTTTACTCTTACACAACTGGTACCCTGCATTTAGTTTCAACTCCAGTTGGTATTTACTGATAAAATTAGTAATCCTATAAATTAGCGGTCTAAAATTACTCTCAAAAATACTTCAATCAGATGAGGAGCGAATTTGCAAATGATATGCTGTTCATTTTAAACAAAGTAGCGTGTTTAGCAGCAAGCTATCCTAAGTTATAAAAATAATTAGGAGTATTTGTACTTAATGAGAATCTATAGAGGTACAAGAGACTCTTGACTCAATGCCCAAAAAGTGCAGAACATCAGGAAAAGTAAATGCGGCAGGGATATAGAAAAAATCTCAGGATCGGTAGCCGATCTTCGGAAGTTCAGGTGAGATTAATTTCAATCTCCCAATCCCAAAGGGGAGTTCTCACCTCCATAATGCCCTGTTGATTTGGGAAATACATCAAACACCGCTATTTTACTTAACTACATCCAACCAAGCCAGACTTTTCAGGATTACAAGGTCAGTAAGCATCAATGTCGCAGTCTTATTTTGATACAGATAATAACGGACACAAACCTTTTGAGTTACCGGGAGCAAGACCACACTACAACCCCGATCGCCCCGGACAGGTAGAGCATATTTTTCTCGATCTCAGCTTGGATATTCCCAAGCAAAGCTATCAGGGCAGTTGTAGCATTCGCCTCTTGCCAATCCGTAATGGTATTGATCGTTTGACTTTGGATGCTGTCAACCTAAATATCGAGTCTGTGCAGGTGGACGAAGTGCCACAAAATTTTGACTATGACGGGGAACAGCTTTCTATTCAACTTTCTCAGGCAACCCAGATTGGTAAACGCTTGCTGATTGCGATCGCCTACTCGGTGGCAAAACCGCAACGCGGTATTTATTTTATTCAACCAGATAAGCACTATCCAAACAAGCCTACTCAAGTTTGGACTCAAGGCGAAGACGAAGACTCTCGCTTTTGGTTCCCCTGCTTTGACTATCCAGGACAACTATCTACTTCGGAAATTCGGGTCCGCGTTCCCAACCCTCTCGTGGCGATTTCCAACGGCGAATTAATTGATACCACAGAAGATGGTGATTATAAAGTCTATCATTGGTTACAGCAACAAGTTCATCCTACCTACTTGATGACTTTAGCAGTAGGTGATTTTGCTGAAATTCGAGATGAATGGAACGGTAAAGCTGTCACCTACTATGTAGAAAAGGGACGGGAGGAAGATGCTAAACGCAGCATGGAAAAAACCCCCCGAATGATCGAATTTTTGAGCCAAAAGTATGGTTATCCATATCCTTTTCCGAAATATGCCCAAGTTTGCGTCGATGACTTCATTTTTGGCGGCATGGAAAACACTTCCACAACACTGTTAACAGACAGATGTTTGCTGGATGAACGCGCCGCCTTAGATAACCGCAACACTGAAAGTTTAGTCGTTCACGAACTCGCACACCAGTGGTTTGGTGATTTGGTGGTGATTAAGCATTGGTCTCATGCTTGGATTAAAGAAGGGATGGCTTCTTACTCTGAGGTGATGTGGACAGAACAGGAATATAGTTTAGAAGAAGCAGCTTACTATCGTTTATTGGAAGCTCGTCGTTACTTAAGTGAAGATAGCAGTCGTTATCGCCGTCCAATGGTAACGCACGTTTACCGAGAAGCTATTGAACTTTACGATCGTCACATATACGAAAAAGGATCTTGTGTCTATCACATGATTCGGGCCCAATTGGGAGATGAGTTGTTTTGGCAGGCAATTCAAACATTTGTCCAAGATAATGCCCACAAAACCGTAGAAACAGTAGACTTACTCAGGGCGATTGAAAAGGCCACCGGACGCAATCTTTTGTTCCTGTTTGACCAATACGTTTATCGTGGTGGTCATCCCGATTTTAAAGTAGCTTACTCTTGGGATGGAGATGCTAATCTAGCAAAAATTACAGTCACTCAAACCCAAGCTGCTGAAGATAAAAATGGCAGTAAGGATTTGTTTGATTTAAAAATACCTATTGGTTTTGGCTATACCCAACAGGAAGAAGTCGGGAGTCATGGAAAATTCAGTACTTCATTCTCAGCACTCAAAACTTTCACCGTCCGGGTGAATGAACGCGAACAAAGCTTCTACTTTCCTCTAGAAAATAAACCCCAATTTATCAGCTTTGATGTTGGAAATAATTATCTAAAAACAGTAGCTTTAGAATATCCAATCGCGGAGTTAAAAGCACAGTTAGAATTTGATCCTGACCCGATTTCGCGTAGTTATGCAGCAGCAGCTTTGGCGAAAAAAGGTGGGTTAGAAGCTATCATTGCACTGTCTGCATCGCTAAAAAATGACCCATTGTGGGGTGTGCGGGTGGAAGTGGCAAAACAACTAGCCCAAATCAATTTAGATCAAGCCTTTGATGGCTTAATTGCTGGGTTAAAAGATAAAAATGCTTATGTGCGACGAGCTGTAGTGGAAGCACTTACTCAATTCAAAACTGCTGAAAGCTATAAAGTTGTGAGAGGGTTAGTGCAAAAGGGCGATCCCAGTTATTACGTGGAAGCAGCAGCTTCTCGTGTGATCGGGGCGATCGCCTCATCAAACTTGGAAGAAAAACCCAAGGAAGACAAGGTATTAAAGCTGCTGAAAGGCGTTTTAGAAGAAAAGGCGGGTTGGAATGAAGTCGTGCGGAGTGGGGCGATCGCCGGTTTAGCTGAATTCAAAACTTCGGAAGCAGCTTTAAATCTGCTAATCGAATACACCAAACTCGGTGTACCACAACCCCTACGTTTAGCCACAATTCGCGCTTTAGGAAAGATTTCCATAGGTCAAAGTCCGGCTAATTTGGAGCGGATTTTAGAAAAATTAACAGAACTAGCCAAAGAAAGCTTCTTTTTAACACAAGTGTCGGTAGCAGCAGCATTAGGACAAATGGAAACACCTAAAGCAGTGGGGATTTTGCGATCGCTAGCTGAACAAACAGCTGATGGGCGTGTACGTCGCTCTGCTGAAGAAGAAATTTCCAAGGTGCAAAAGAACATTGGTTCAGAAAAAACCCTGCGTCAATTGCGTGAAGATTTCGATCAACTCAAACAACAAAATCAGGAATTGAGAAGCCGTTTAGAAAACTTGGAGGCCAAATCTAAATAGCACTACATGACAATTAAAAGCAGGTAATTGGTAATTGTGGCAAAGCTATTAACAATTACCAAGGTTTTAGTTGATACTGTAATTTTATTGTGGACACATAAAATATTTTATTTTCCACTTAAATCACAGGTATAAATAAACATAATATCAAGATCCCCGGCTTCTAACATAAGTCGGGGATCTTTATGTTGTAAGCGGTTACTGAGTTTCAATTTGCATATATAGGTACATATTTATATTTTTATAAAAAATGGTTAAGAAAAGATAAAATCATCTAAAAGTTGGATAAGTAGTTGTAGTTTTATAAAGTATAATTAAGAAAAAGATAAACAAATCTAGGCAGTAACAGATGCTAAAATCGCCTCGAACACTATCCCCAAAGGGTAGAGTTCTAGTTGTTTTAGATAAAAGGCTACTGCTATCCTGAACTTACAACTAACTTGTGGGTCAGGAGAAAAACAATCATTGTAAATTTTTCAGTTGAAGAGGCAAAAAAAGGCGTGGGTCAGTATCAACCTGCTCAACTAAAACTCTATAATCCAGATGCGATCGCTCGCTACTATAGTTACCGTCCTTGGCTAGCCTGGGGGCGAGTGCTGAGAATTATCTCCTCCTTTGCAGGATTTATATTCGGTCTGAAGTGGGACGAGTGGCAAGATAAAGTTGAGCAGAACAAGAGTAAACGAGCTATCCAGTTGCGAGAACTGCTCACCCGCCTCGGCCCGACTTTTATTAAAGTTGGTCAAGCCCTCTCCACTAGGCCTGACCTGATACGCAAAGATTTCTTAGAAGAACTGATAAAGTTACAAGATCAGTTACCACCTTTCGATAATGCGATCGCTTACCAGATTATCGAAAGTGAACTAGGCCGTCCAATTCATGAAAGTTTTAGCGAACTGTCACCTCACCCAGTCGCTGCTGCTAGCTTGGGTCAAGTTTACCGGGGTCGTTTGGTTAGCGGCGAAGAAGTCGCCGTGAAGGTGCAACGCCCCAACTTACACCCGGTGATTACACGCGACCTATATCTGATGCGTTGGGCAGCAGGTTGGCTAGCTCCTTGGTTGCCTTTAAATCTCGGTCACGACCTCACTTTAATTGTGGACGAGTTTGGCACGAAGTTATTTGAGGAAATTGACTATATTAATGAAGGCCGCAACGCCGAGAAATTTGCTAGCAACTTCCACAATGACCCACAAGTAAAAGTTCCAGGAATTTATTGGCGTTACACCAATACCCACGTTTTAACCCTGGAGTGGATTGACGGCTTCAAGCTGACAGATACTCAACGCATCCGCGAAGCAGGTGTAGACCCAGAAGCGATTATCCAAATTGGTGTTACATCAGGATTGCAACAGCTTTTAGAATATGGCTTCTTCCATGCTGACCCTCATCCCGGCAATTTGTTTGCTGTGCCCGATGGTCGTATGGCTTATATTGACTTCGGCATGATGGATCAGTTGGAAGAAAGCACCAAAGAAACACTGGTCGATGCGCTAGTGCATTTGGTGAATAAAGACTACACCGACTTAGCCGAAGACTTTGTAAAATTAGGGTTTCTGACTCCAGATACGAATATTTGCCCGATAGTGCCAGCATTAGAAGCGGTGCTAGGAAACGCTATTGGCAAAAATGTCAAAGATTTTAACTTCAAAACTATTACCGATGAATTTTCGGAACTGATGTATGAATATCCTTTCCGAGTTCCGGCAAAGTTTGCTTTGATTATTCGTTCTCTAGTTACCCAAGAAGGTATTGCCCTTAGCCTTAACCCCGATTTCAAAATTGTGGAAGTGGGTTATCCCTATATAGCGCGGCGGTTGCTGACAGGGGAATCGCCGGAATTACGGCGACGATTATTGAATGTGTTGTTCAAAGATGGTAAATTTCAGTGGCAACGGTTAGAGAATTTGATTGCTATCGCTCGTACTGATAACAACTTTGATGTATTGCCCACAGCTCAGATGGGGTTCCAATACTTAATGTCGGAAGAAGGCAAGTTTCTCCGGCGACAGTTAGTGCTTGCTCTTACCGAAGATGACCGCCTGCACACCGAAGATGTCCAACGCCTGTGGAACCTGGTTAAAGATGACTTAAAACCGGATCGTTTATTAAATGTAGCGATCGGTATTTTAACAGAGTTATCCAGAGAAGGGGCAGCCGCTATCTTGCCAAAAGCGACATTACTTGGGTCTTTTGCTGAGAACCAGTCAACAAATAAAAAGTAAAAAATCTTTAATATAAATTAGGAGTTTTCATGTATTATTTTCCTGAGCAACCGCCTTACTTTCTCCTACTTGTTGGCTTTTTGATAGCATTAACATCTGGTTTAGCATTATCTGGCACTTTGAAAGTAATTGTGCAGAAATGGCCAAGCGAACGAACAGAAAATACTCAGCCACGTTCTTCACTGAAACAATTACTTGTACCATTTATCGGCATAACAGGCGGTACTTGTCTATTTATGTCTTCAGGTTTAGAGATATTTGGCTTTCCCTCATCCTTGGCTTTAGGAGTCGGTCTACCAATTAGTCTTTTTACTTGTTTGCTAGTTTGGTTGCAGTTGGGAAGTATGATGACTTTTATAGAACGTGAAGGTATGCAATCTTTAGATTTAGATTCTTTTTCTTAGAAAAGAGTAGGAAATTAATAATTTAAAATTAAAGAGAGTTTCAGACTCTCTTTAATGTTTATTGAGCAATTCTATGCTTGAAGTTGCGATACTTTAGCTTAATATTGTTTATTCTTTGCTGAATAAAGCTACTAGTGGACTTTTGCAGAAGTGTTAGCTTGCTTGGGCGCTTAAAGCTTTGAGGACGTTTTTCAGGTGATTTTAAATAGCGATAATATAAGAAAACATCGCGGTAAGCAATATCAACATCTTCACCCCCACAAAGCCTCGTAAAAGCTGAAGAAGATACACTCATATAGTGTAAGTATGTCAATTTCTGCCCTTGATCGTAAAGAATATTATCTACAACATCAAATTTAGAAGTCCAATGGCAACCAGTCGCTTTACCGTGATAGGCGTAATTGTAGTAAGAAATTCCACTACGTAAAACTAAATAGTTGAGAACTGTTTGATCGGAATCTGCCCATGCTAGTGCATCAGCTTCACCTGCTTCTAAGTTTGCTAGTAAAGTTGCTAAATTAGCATCGTTAAAAACACCCTTTTTAGAAGCAAACCAACCAGAACAAAAAATTTGATTCCTAATATCTTCTATAGGAAAAATCTTTGCTAGCTTATCTTCTGTCCAGTTGAAAATATAATTCAAATCAGATCTATATTGAAAGTCATTCGTAATCCAATCATATTCATCCAACTTTTGATAAACATCATCGAGTGATTTCATCAATAATGTATCTCCATCAAAGAAGATAAACTTGTCAAATGGGCCATCTAGACAGCAGAGTTTTCGATGTCTTTCTATGCGATAATTCTCTGGCAAACCATACTCTCGCCATAGCTTTAACGCCCTTGGGTGAGCTTTCCAGATACGAGAGCCAAAGTCCTCCCAGTAGGCTATGGAATCAGAATTTTCAAATAAAGTAACATTATCTCTAGATGCAATTTCTGCCTTGACTTTCTCTAGCTGGTCATTATATGGAATTACACAAACAGGAATTTTTCTACCAGCATTAGCTTCTATGCTGTTGAGCAAAGCAACTAGTTGGTCATAGACAACATCATTCGCTAAGGTGTAAATACCATCAATCATTGGGATACTCCTAATATTAAGTACGCGCAGAAACAAAGGGAAATAAACGGCGAGTCAGTTTGGGAATGAAGGCAAATTTACCCTCATGGAGATAGCGATAGTGTTCCCACAATTGCCAATAGGGACTACCAGTTTTCATCCGCGTACCAGCCCAGTGGAGATATTTTAGTCGTTGTCCTCGGTCATAGAGGGCGTAATCTTGCTGTTGGAAATTTTGCGACCCTGCCCAACTACCAGGCCCTCCCCCAGGAATTTTGACGAGATTTCCACGTTTAGAAATTAGTTTGAGAACAAGATAATTTAAAATTGGTTGGTCTGTAACTCCTTCAGAAAAATCGAAATATTCACGATGTGCTGCACACTCGCGCAATGCTTGATCCATTTGTTGTTCGGTAATAACTCCTTTTCTCGAAGCCCAAAAACCGCTGTTGAAAACATCTTGAAGTTGGGTATCGGAAAAAATTTGCTGTTCTTTCACAAATGGGGAAAAAATATTTCGCAGCTTTTCATTAGCATGATGGTAATCACAGCAGAAGAAATCGACTTCTGAAAGTTTGTCCAAATTGTCGGCAATTTTTTCAAAAACGACAATATCCGTATCAATATAAATAAATTCATCTAAAGGCCCAAACCACGCCACCAATTTACGCATTTTGTTGGGTAAGGCGAGGAAATCTCGGTCAAAAATTTCTCCGATGCGTTTGGTAAAGGTATCAATAAGTTCTAAATCTGGGAAAATTTGGACGTTGTGTAAGGTAGCAAGCTGTTCTGCTACCTTGTGGTAATTGTCATTAAAAGGTATGAGATAAATAGTAACTTCTGGGTCATAGTAACGAATGCTATTCAGTAGAGCAATAGCATTATCGATAACGCGGTCATTGGCAACTATATAAATGCCCCTACTCATAAATTATCCTTGGTTAATTAACTTAAGTTTTTGCAAAGCTCTGGTAAGTAAATTTGGCGCTGGAGCGTCATTATAATTTTTCGGAGGATTGGTAAATACTGGACGCTTTTCTGATTCGTGTAAGTAACGATAATAGAGAAATAAATCTCGATAGGGAAACTGAATATTTTCTCCAGCACAGACTGCTTGATTGATATTAGGAGGAATCCCAATGTAATGGAGATAAGTTAGTCGATTACCGCGATCGTAAAGAAGATGTTCTCGTTCCTCGAAGTGTTTGGAGCTAGCAGAACATCCTGTTTTTTGATTATCTGGCAATTGGCGAGCAAAGTTATAAATAGAAAGATTAGACCTCATTACCATGTAGTTGATTAATGGTTGTTCGCCAGCACCACCATACAAAATTTCTGACTCACCATTTTGTAAATGTGATATTAGCCAATCTCTTTTTTCTGAGTCAAATAGCCCTTGTTTTGCGCCATAAAATCCTGAGCAAAATATTTCAGAATCAATGCGTTTTTGCTCAAAAACTTTTAATAATTTGGGAGAATTAACATTATATATTTTACTAACGTCTGTAAATTGGAAATCGTAGACAACAAAATCATAACTATCTAGCTTTTCAAACACTGCTGCAAGTGAGTTCATCACCAAGGTGTCTGCATCTAAATAGATAAACTTCTCGAATGGGCCATCAAAAGCGCAAAAACGACGGTGAGCGCCATAAAGACGGGATTTACTCCGATTCAATCGTTCTGGGGCTGCTGCCAGCATAAATTGATCCCAGCGGTTGATTGATTCTTGGTCATCGTAAAGAAATACATTAGGGCGTTTAGCTATTTCGTCAGCAATCCGTTGTGTCCGATCGTCGAAAGGATAGATACAAACAGGAGTTTCTGGCCCTAAGATAACATCAATACTGTTGAGCAAAGCCACCAGTTGATCGAAAACATAATCATTGCCAAGGGTACAAATACCATTCATAATTTATGAGTGTTGATCGACAAAGTTTGATAACCAGTTAAGCAAGTTTAATTTGTGTAAAATGATTTGACGTGCTTCTGCGATCGCATCTTTGGCAGCATACCAAGCATCAGGTGTAGCTGTCACTTCTTGGATGTAAGCAATGCCTTTTTCATCTAAACTGGGCAACCGCAAAAAACTACCTGGTGGCAATAATTTATCAGCAGCCGGGCCACCATAGTAAATTGGTAAACACCAAGCAAGTAAACTATCCCAAAGTTTCTCACTCACATACCAATTATTATCAGCATAGTTTTCAATTGCCAGATTGTAATAGTATGGTGCCATTCCATACCATTTGTTACCTAGTTCTCCCGAACTGTTCGCCCATTCTGGTAAGTTACGCCCATACAAATCAAATTTTATACCACTAGATTGCAAAGATTGTAAAAAATCTAAACGCTGGCGATGGTTGGCTGTGCGGCTAATTCCCGAAGTAATCCAACTACATGGAGCGACTTTTGGAGGCGGCGGCATTTCATTTAAATCTTGAAATGAATTTGAGTGATACCAAATAGCAGGCATATAGTCAGGAATGGGAGCAAAATCATCGGGACCAGAAACGTAGCCGCAATACTTTTGGGCTTCTTGATAATTATGATTAGTTATTTTTACAACCTCATCTAAAGGCGGTTCTCTGAGCAAATAAATAATCCGCTCTTTGTTAACACCACGCAGTAGAGATTCAACATTTACTACTGGTTTTTGCTGCTGTTTGCGAAAACTATCTAACCAAGATTTTTGCGGCGATGCTTGGGGAAAATCAAATTGATATAGCAACATAAAATCTGGCTTTTGTGCCATTTTCAACATTTGCATGTTCTTCCAAACACCAAAGTAGTGCGGAGTTTGTTGCCATAACCAATCTTTGTTTTTAGCAAGACCTGAATAGCTGCTAATCATGCCAACAGTTTTAATAGTCATAAATCGTATTTATTCGGTTATTTTTGTACCATTAACCCAGAATTGGTGGACGCTGATCTTCTTCTAGGTAGCTTAATATTTTGGTAATTCTATTCTCCCAAGAAAATTGCTGGGCAAAATCTATACTAGCTGCATAACCCTCTATTTTCCTGGGATAAGTTTCTAAAGTATGTTGAATAGATTGGGCAAGTTTATGCGGGTTATCTGGTGTACACCAACTGGCAATCAAAGGCGATGTTTTGAATTCCATTAAGGGTGGAATCTCAGTTGCAACTATAGGAGTGCCAGCAGCCATGTACTGAAAAAACTTAACTGGATTCGTGAAATCTGCTGATTTTCCAGCGCAGTGAGGATGAACCAAAATATCAGCTGCTTGAAATAAGCTGACTAATCGTTCTCGTGGAAGTATCCAGCCTAATAATTTAACGTTTTCGACATTTTTATCTCTGGCTATTTGTTGATATGCTTGTACTTGTGCTTCTGTTCCTCCTGTGATTACAAACTGAATTTCTGGCAATTCTTTAGCAGAATCAATTAAGAGATCGACTCCTTTGAAAGGGTACAAAGCACCTGAATAGACAACTAAATGCTTCCGTCCATTGATAAGTAATTCTTGCCGCCACCTTTCGGTTTCTTCGGGCTGTCTGATTAAAAATGATTGATTGAATCCGTTATGTAGCCAAACTACTTTTTCGGGTGGCATTCCATTTTCTATTAGGCTTTGCCGGATGGGTTCTGACTGAGTTATGGCTATTTTAAAATAGGGGCTGTGGATGATGTCCTGCTCAAATTTTCGGTCTTGAAAGTAGTGACGTTCATAGATTGTAGGAACTTTATTTTTGACTGCGGCTTTCACAAAGTTCCAATCTCGTGTATGGACAACTTTAGTATGAGGTAGGATATGAACTGGTAAATAATATTTGGTTACTACTGTACTGGAGTTAGTAAATTTACCACCTATTTGATCGATAGGCCAAGGCATTGGCAATGCCGCAATTTTGAGCTTTTCTTGAACATCGTAAAATTCGATAAATTCTCTGCCGGGTTTTTTGGGTTGATAAGGATAAATTAACGATAGTAAATTAACAGAAGAATTTTTTTTATCTTGATAAATTAAAATTGAGGAGTAGCCTAAGTTAGCTGCGGCATTGGCACAAAGAACATCATGAATTTCGTGTGCTGTGTCCGGCTTTAATGATAGCTCTCCTGTGTAAAAAATATATTGATTTTTCTTTGAAAAATTTATCATTTTTTTGGGGATGATAGGTTTTTAAAGATTGTGGTATAAGTACTTTTGTTCCTGACATTAACTAAAATTAAACTTTATTTTCAAAAACTTTTAATATATCTAATAGGTAAATAGCAGATTGATAAGATTCTGCAATTAATAGATTTTGTTTTTGGGGTTCGGATTCTAATTTATCGGCTAGCAAGCGCAGAGAGCTAATGAGAGGATAGAGACACGTGCGAAACTCATCCGAGATATGACTAAAGTTTTGATACTGGTTATGTTCATCCTGATTTTGGTCTATATCTGACGATAACTGCCAGTTAATTTTCAGGTTAACTACATCGCTGAAGAGATCGATGGCGTTGAGAACTCTTACAGATGAGTTGTATGATTGGTCAATTAATTCCTGCCGCTCTTGGGAATTGTCTACTAGATCGTCAACTAATAATCCCAGGAAACCAATCATTGAGTTAAGCCTTGTACGCAGTTCGTGAGAAATGCGGTTAAAGCTAGGATTAGTTTTGGTGGAAACTTCAGTCTGTCCGACAAATTGCATTGAGTAGAGGCGTGAGTAGTAGCCACCTTTTTGTAAAAGTGTTTCATGGGTTCCCACTTCTACCACCTGTCCTTGATCTAAAACGGCAATTTGATCGGCTTTTTGGACTGTGGAAAGGCGGTGAGCAATTACAAGGGTTGTGCGATCGCGACTTAGATCGTCGAGTGCAGCTTGTACTAAGCGTTCGGAAACGGTATCTAAAGCGCTGGTGGCTTCATCTAAAATCAAAATTTCTGGGTTTTGCAGGAGGGCGCGAGCGATCGCTAATCTTTGCCTTTGTCCACCAGACAACATGACGCCGCGATCGCCAATTTGGCTGTCTAACCCTTGAGGTAATTTATCAATAAATTCATAAGCATTGGCTCGTTTGGCTGCTGAGATAATTTCATCTTCTGTAGCTTCAGGTCTTCCATAAGCAATGTTATTTCGCACCGAGTCATTAAAGAGAAATGTATCTTGACTGACAATTCCCATCTGTGTTCTGAGAGATTTGATATCAAAATCACGCAGGTCTGTGCCATCGATAGAGATCCTGCCAGATGTCGGATCGTAAAATCTGGGTAAGAGGTCAGCCAAGGTTGACTTACCAGCACCAGAACCACCTACCAAAGCGAGAGTTGTAGCACGGGGTAAAAATAAATTTACATCTTTCAGTACTAACTTTTCATGACTAGGGTAGGCAAAGGAAAGTGAATTAAAACTTATTCCTTTTTTTAATTCTGTGTAGATAACATTACCGTTTTTCATAAACGGCTTGCGATCGCGACTTAAAAACTCAGTTACTATTTCTACGCTAGTAGCACTATTAGCAAAGCTACTACGAAGACTATTTAACTGAGATACCAAAGGCAGCAGTCGCAGTAATACTAATAAATATGTCAGTAGTACTGTAGAAATGAAAGAAACCTGGTTGGCAAAGAAAGCTTTACTCAAGAATACAATCATAAGTAAGGCTATAACTCCCATTACCTCACTTATCGGCCCGATCGCTTGTGAGTTTACTTGAGATTGAAAATCTGCTTTTTCGCGATCGCGGATTAATTTGGTAATCTTTTGATATTCTCTGTCTTCATTAGCAGTTGACTTTACCAAACGAATTCCATTCAATGTTTCTAAAACACTGATTGAATAAGAGGTAGACATTTCTGATAGTTGTTGACCAAATTGTTTCGCTCTACTAATTGTGTATTGATTGATTAATGTTATAAAACCCAACAAAATTGTTGCTGCGATTGTTAGCTGCCAAGAAATGGCTAATAATAAGGCAACGAAAACTAAAATTGTAATTATTAAAATAATTAAATTGATAATACTCCCGATAGCGCTAGAAGTGCGGGCAGTTTCCGAACCAAGCCGATTAATAATATCGCCTACTTTCGTTTTTGAATAATAGTCTATATCAATATCTAGCAATAACTCTAAACTAGCTTCGCGAATATCCGCATTTAATCTCCGAGTGAAAACACTCGATGTTAAAATACTAAAATAACTAGATAAGTTTTTTAATAAAATTATAAATATAATTGTTCCAGCCATTCCCAAATTACGATAATTTTCGGGAAGATTATCAAATGGGAACATCACAGCTTTGAGAATCGGAGGAAAACCAGTTAAATCTACTGGTTGTCCGACAATTCTCAAAATTACTGGCACAATCAAAGTCACACCGACACCATTAAATAAAGCACCAGAAAATCCCAACAGCATTGTTAGGATAATTAAACCTGGATAGGGTTTGGCGAATCTTAGTATTAGTTTTCTGGTAGACATTGGGTATTTTTATGCAAATTTAACTTAATTATTAATATTATTCACAACTGAGCAATTACTGACTTGAGCGTAGAAGCCATAGCCTCTATGCTATAGTGTTCGACACATCTTTCTCTTGCCTTGATAGCTTTCTGGTTTGCTGACTCTAAATTCTGAAAAATCAATTGAATTTGTTCAGCAATTTGCTCAGGACAACCAGGCTCCACTAAATAACCAGTATCACCTAAAATTTGGGGAATATCTCCAACACGCGTTGATAATACAGGTTTAGCCATTGCCATCCCATCTGTCAACTTCAAGGGAAATTGAGCGCGAGTTTCTGGAGTATCTCGCTGGGGAACAACTACAATGTGAGCAGCTGCTACCAAATCAGGCATAACGTCGGCTGGATACTTAGGTAATTTGATAATCCAACGTCCCCACTTTTGTTGAAGTTGTTTATCATAATCATCATAAGGACTACCACCTACAATTACTAGTCTCAAGTCTGGTTGATTAAGTTTATCGAGCGCGATGAGAACATCTTCTAAACCTTTATAAGGTCTTGGCGCACCGGGAAACATTAAAATGCGATATTCAGATAAACCATAACGATTCCTACTGGACTCAGCATCATATTGAGCCGGATCGAATAAGGAAACATCTTTGCCATTCGGAACCAATGTACCACCAAAACGCTGCTGCAAAAATTTAGTATGCACTGTCACAGCATCAGCGTGACTTACCAAACCTTCCATCCATTTCACATATAAAGTATGATGAGGATTTTTTAGTGCGCCCTGTGGTTTCAATAAGTCCCTAGCTAATTCTTTGGGTGTAGGATGATAATGCCAGTTATCACCGCCATGCCAGCTGAGTTCCCAATCATCTATGTCTAAAATTAATGGCTTTCTAGTGAATATTTTCCTTAATAGTCCAACTCCAAAACTTGCTATTTGTGGTTTGATAGCATAAATTATATCGCCATTTATTTTTGGTAAAATTTTTTGAATTTCTCCAAAAAAGTCTGGAAAGTCTTTGCCTGGTAAGTTATAAACGTTGAATTCGGATGGTAAATTTAAATAGAAGTTATTTCCAAATAAAAAACCCATAATTTCAACTTCATATCCTAACTGATTGAGAGCTTTTGCTATCAAGTATGCACGCAGAATCGCTGCACTTGATAAATCTGAAACCAACAAGGATATTTTAGAAAATTTTCTCACTATTTTTATACTGGTTATTATTTAATTTTTCAAGGATTTGTCAGCTGTTGCTAAATCTGCAAATATTAATTTAATTTGTTTTGTAGGAGCTGGAGCAACTAAATAAATTAGGTGTCAATCCATCAAGATACAAAGTTTTTCTGAGGGATTTTTAATATTTCATGGTAAAGTGTCAGCATCTCTGAAGCAACAGTATCCATTGTACGTACTGGCTGGATACCTTGACGTAATTTAGCTAGTAAATTGCCGTCTTTGGCTAAAGTTGCGATCGCTTCAGCCCATGCTTGGACATCCTTGGCTGGAACTAACCAACCATCGATCCCATGACGGACTAACTCAGCAATCCCTCCTAAATTTGAACCTAGTACGGGAATGCCCATAGCTTGCGCTTCTAAAGCAACTATGGGCCCAGTTTCTAACCACTGCGATGGTATTGCTAGTATATCGAAACCGGCTAATGCCTCTGGTACTGCTTCGCGTGAAAGTGGTTCAGCAATCCGAATCCGGCGATCGCGAGATGCGATCGCCATAACTTTTTCACGATTGGCAGCACCGTATTTTCCCGGATGAGTAGCATGAAGAATTAACTCTACAGGTACATCATTCGGTAGACTATGTACCGCTTCTACTAAAACTTGTACCCCCTTAGTTTCTTGCCAGCGGCCCAAAAAGCCGATTTTTAATGTAGAGTTTTGTAGTTTATTTGGTGTTACTTCACGTTTGAAAGTATTAGCAACACCTTGTCGAGAGACAGTAAGTTTTTCGGAAGGAACCTTGTTTGCAACAAAAGCATTGTATTGCCAATTACTCGTTACAACAATGCGATCGGCTAGTTTTGCTAGTTGCATCAAATTACGTCTATGTTGAGACACTAGGGTAGGAATACCAAGAGTTTTACCAAGTAGACGCAGCTTGAAATTTTTAGAGGTAAGTAATTTTGTTTCTGCTGCTATGCCAACATCCAAGGGAATTTGACCTAAAGCCTTGAGCATCCAAGGCGATACTTGTTTTGCTACTCCCAAACATTGACTACAATTAACAGAGTCAATCAACCCATTGCAAGGTTCTTCACCCCAGCGCATCATCGTACCACGCAGACATATAGGCTCAGGTATGTGGACGGTGACTATAGTAGCCATCCCTAATTGGCGGGCGAGAGCTAGATGATGTAAACCGCAGTCAAATCGCCATGAATGTTGATGGTAGACATCGGCTCGATTGTTTTCTAGCCAATTAGCAAAATTTTTAAAGCCGCCGTGGGGTAGCTGCTTGTGTACCTCTATCTTACTGGGGTTGGGAAAAACAGGATAACGATAAACTGAGATGCCATTGTATTCGTAGCTATCTTCTTCTGTACCTTGTTTAGGAGCAGCAACAATACTTTCTAGTCCATGTACTTGTAAGCCATGCAGTAGTGAATCTAAGTATACTTCAGCACCGGCTGATGTATCAGGAAAATACCAGCTAGTTGTATGGATTAGCTTCATTTATGAACCTGCAAAGAAAAAATTGGAAAGCTCATCTTTTTTTACCACGATTGATTGCTCTATTTAATCTTTATTAACATCTATCTTTTATAAATAACCCAAAGTGAATCTATAAAATTCCGTATTATCCGTATTAATAGTTAGTATGTACAAATAAAATTTTCGATGACTGATTTGGTGTTTTTGAGTAAAAAAGACAATTTAGGACAAAAAGAACAGAATAAATCTAACTTAGCTTTTACACTTCCTCCCAGAGAAATTTTACTGATATACCCAAATCATAATTTATAGTTACTTATCATATTTTTAAGTATTATTACGGTTGTGTACTATCATAGTATTTATGGACTTTCTCAACCTTTTCTCACTGAGATATTTAAGATTGCTGATAAATTCCAAAGTACTTATCTTGAAAGGGAGATATTAATGCAAGTAATCAGGCTTGAGGCACTCTCGGATAACTACATATTTTTGCTGGTGGATCGCCAGCAACAAATTGCTGCGGTTGTAGATCCAGCAGAGGCTGAACCAGTACTAAAGCAACTTGCACAGTTAAAAGTTGAGTTGGTAGCGATTTTCAACACACACCACCACAATGACCATGTAGGTGGCAATCAGCAATTAATAGAACACTTCCCGCAACTAACAGTCTACGGTGGCGTCGAAGATCGCGGGCGAATTCCCGGACAGCAGGTGTTTTTGCAACAAGGCGATCGCGTCCAGTTTGCAGATCGCATAGCTGAAGTTATTTTTGTCCCCGGACATACCCGCGCTCACATCGCTTACTACTTTCCCCCCGAAAAAGCTGGTGAGACAGGCGATTTATTCTGTGGTGATACCTTATTTTCTGGCGGTTGCGGTCGTTTGTTTGAAGGAACACCAACCCAAATGGTGGATTCTTTAACCAAACTGCGCTATCTACCAGATGATACGCGTATCTGGTGTGCCCACGAATACACTTTAGGAAATTTGCAATTTGCCCTAACTGTAGATGGCGACAATGCCGACTTACAAAAACGCTTCAATGAGGTGAAGGCTTACCGTAGTCGAGGAGAAGCTACTATACCCTCGCTGCTGGGAGTTGAGAAGCGAACCAATCCTTTTTTACGTTGGGATCAGCCATCCTTACAATCAACTGTTAAAGGTAGCGATGGAGTGCAAACCTTTGCGCGGATACGGGAAATGAAAAATAACTTTTAGGCATTGGGCATTGATTTTTCTCCCCTGCTCCCTCATCCCCCATTCCTCCAACTTTCTAGCGCTAATAGTTGCGATCGCACCCTTCCTTTCGCTAGGATCTGTAAGCTTTAAGGTATGGGCAAAGCTACTTGGGAAAATATACTCATTTCAGGAGTTCTAAGTTCTGAAAAAACACTAGTTATTCAGGACTCTTGACTCCGCACTGGCTCAACGCCCTGCTACCGCAACAGCACTGGCTCAAGGCCCCGCTACTGCTAACAGCATTGTTTTAGTGAGCTATGCTGCCCAAACCCACCCAAATTAATCAGATTTTACAGGAAAAACGAAAAACGATGGCGAAACGTGTGCAGTTAGTTTTAAATCAGGATATCAGCAAGCTAGGAAAATCTGGCGATTTAGTGGAAGTAGCTCCTGGCTACGCTCGTAACTATCTGATTCCCCAGAAATTGGCAACCAATGCCACTCCTGGTATTCTCAAGCAAGTAGAACGCCGTCGCGAGCAAGAGCGTCAACGGCAATTAGAACTCAGACAACAAGCTCTTGAGCAAAAAGAATCTTTAGAAAAAGTTGGCAGCTTGACAATTGCCAAGCCAGTTGGTGAAAACGAAGCAATTTTCGGTACTATCACCACCCAAGATGTTGTAGATGCAATTAAGGCAGCCACTGGTCAAGAAATCGATCGGCGTGGAATTACCATCCCCGATATTAACCACCTTGGTACTTATCAAGCCGAAATCAAGCTGCATTCGGAAGTAGCGGCGCAAGTCGATATTCAAGTCGTAGCTAGCTAGGAGACAGCAGTGGGAGCATAGAAAGCAGGGAAAATAGGGGTAAATACAAACTCCAAACTCCTGTACAGACGCGATTAATCGCGTCTCTCGCAAAATCTCAAAACTAAAATCGTTTATGGCTGAAGAATTGAGTTTTCAAGGCGATGGTAGCGATGCCTACGGCGGTAAACTAAGCCTCCCACCACAAAATATTGAGGCGGAAGAAGCGATTTTGGGGGGTATTTTGCTAGATCCAGAAGCGATTAGTCGAGTTAGCGATCGCCTTCTTCCCGAAGCTTTTTACATTAGCGCTCACAAAGATATTTATCAAGCTGCTGTGAGGCTCCATGCCCAAGGCAAAGCCACAGACTTGCTCTCAGTCACAAGTTGGCTGACCGATCATGATTTGCTTGCCCGAATTGGTGGGAGAAATAAATTAGCAACTCTGGTAGACCGCACAGTGTCAGCTGTGAACATCGATGCCTTAGCAGGGTTAGTCATGGACAAATACCTGCGGCGGCGCTTAATTAAAGCTGGCAATGAAATTGTACATCTTGGTTACGAGACAGAAACCGAGTTACCACAAGTTTTAGATCAGGCAGAACAGAAAGTTTTCGGTGTTACTCAAGAGCGTCCCCAATCGGGTTTAGTTCACATTTCTGATACTCTAATTAATAATTTCCAGGATATTGAAGATAGAAACCAAGGTATTGCCTTACCTGGAATTCCCTGCGGATTTTACGATTTAGATGCAATGACCAGCGGCTTTCAGCGTTCTGATTTGATTATTATCGCGGGCCGCCCATCAATGGGAAAAACAGCATTTTGCTTAAACCTTGCTCATAATATCGCGGCTTCTTATAAATTACCAGTTGCTTTTTTCAGCTTAGAAATGTCAAAAGAGCAACTGACGCAACGTTTATTAGCTAGCGAAGCGCAAATTGAAAGTAGTTATTTGCGAACTGGCCGCCTGAGTCAAACGCAGTGGGAACCTTTAAGCCGTGCTATTGGTATCCTTTCCGAGATGCCAATTTATATTGATGACACGCCGAATATTACAGTTACACAAATGCGTAGTCAATCAAGAAGACTGCAAGCTGAAATTGGAACTGAATTAGGATTAATTGTAATAGATTACTTGCAATTGATGGAAGGAGCAGGTGATAATCGCGTACAAGAATTATCAAAAATTACGCGACAACTCAAAGGTTTAGCGCGGGAATTATCTGTACCAGTTATTGCCTTATCTCAGTTAAGTCGAGGAGTGGAAGCGCGTACTAACAAGCGTCCCATGTTATCAGATTTAAGAGAATCCGGTTCGATCGAACAAGACGCGGATTTAGTAATCATGTTGTACCGCGATGAATATTACTCTCCCGATACTCCCGATCGCGGCATTGCAGAAGTAATTATAGCTAAACATCGCAACGGACCTACAGGAACTGCGAAACTTTTGTTTAATCCACAGTTTACAAAGTTTCAAAATTTAAAAATTTAGCCATTGAATTGGGGATTTGGGAGTGGGTACTGGGAAAAGCCAATGCCCCATGCCCCATGCCCAATGCCCCAATCTTTACTTAACTCCCAGCAATTCCACATCAAAAATTAGAGTTGCATTGGGTGGAATTACGCCACCAGCACCACGAGCGCCATAGCCTAACTCCGATGGGATGATTAACTGACGACGACCGCCTACTTTCATAGTGCTAAGTCCTTCATCCCAACCTTTGATTACCTGTCCAGCACCGATTTTAAAGCTGAAGGGTTGACCGCGATCGCGTGAACTATCAAACTGAGTACCATTTTCTAGAGTGCCGACATAGTGAACTTCAACCGTTTGTCCAGGTTTAGGAGTCGCCCCAGTCCCCTCTTTTAACTCCACATACTTTAATCCAGAGGGAGTGGTTACGGCATTAGCATCAGACATAGTATTACTCGCAATTAAGATATTGTTTTCAGTTACAGTTGTGGATACTGGCGGCGTTTGGGTTAACTCGGCAGCAATGGCAGTATTCTGTTTACTTCCTACTTGCCCCACAACCAAAAGCACAACACACACCAGCATGAACGCCACGCTGAGGAAAATTGGTTTCAAAATCAGTTCTCCTTACTTAGGTATCCTGGCAAAAAGATTACCAACAGGACACATTTAGTTTAAATCACAAAGGACATTCTAACGCCAAAGCTTATTTTCTAAATCGCGCAATTGCCGCTCTAAACGGTCAATTCTACCCCTCAACTCGTCCACTTCTGACTGGCGAGCCACCCCCAAATCCTGCATCATATTTCGCATTTGCCGTTGCATTTGCACATCGAAGTTCCCCTGTTCCGACTTTAACTGCTGGGCAATATCATCTATTACCGCCTTGGCTTGCTCAGGATTGAGTTTACCGTCTTTGACTAAATCATCGCTGACTTGCCGCAGTTTTTCTGCGACTATAGACGTTGTACCAAGGCCTACCATCATTAGCTGTTGCAACCAGTTGTTGTTATCCATATTCCCTTCCTTTTATCTTATTAACCAGCCGACTCTTGCTCCTGAGTTTAGGCAATCAAGCTTCTTAAAGCGTAGTTATTCTAGCCTACAGCTCTATTTTGGCAAATTGGCAAGCACAAGGATAAGGATCAAAGGGCGTGATTACACAACTCCTCAAGTTTAAGGTTGCCCAAATTTACCTATTTTGCGATGTCAGAGGCAATTCCCTATAAATTACAAAGCTCACACTCACCCCTGGCGGTGAATGTGAGTTGTTTATGGGAAGATTTTATCTAGAAGGAGGCACAAATTAGGATAATAGCGATCGCTGAATATCTAAGATTGATCGTTAAAGGAGAAGTTAAATTTGTGTACGCCATTTCTGAAAAGCGATCTCGTAATCCTCTGATTTACTCTGATAAACACTCCACCAATGAAAAAATAATCCTAACCCCCATCCTAATACTGGGAAAATAGCCCAAAAATAACTAGGACTAGTGATTAAATTTAAGAGAATGAGGAATAAATTCACTGCTAGGAAAGAAACAAAGTGTGTCCAAAAGGCTCTGCGTCGGAAAGTATTAAATTTGTGTCGTAAACGTTTCTCTTCTTGTTGAGCCAACCACTTTTGTTCAGTTGCTTCCAAAATATTAGAAGAAATACCTAACTCAGATGCCATTTCTAAAAGCTGTTCTCGTGAAAATTCACCTTTGTCTTTACGAGTGAGTGCTTTTTGCAGGATTTGTTCTACATCTTCTGAATCGTAAGTCATTTTAATTACCTTATAAGTTTGTGTGTAAATGCGCCTTTGATTTCCCGAAATTATCAATCCGCTTCGTTCAATTCAATTAGCAAATGCATCCACATTTTGCACCCAATACTTAGTGATATTCACAACACTATTATTTTCTCACAATTGATTTAGGGCTACTGTATTTGTCAATACCTCTATAATTGCTTTGATAAGAGCGATCGCTGTTACGGCATTAAGCCAAACATTGCCATTATGGAGTAAAGAAGGCTGTTAGCTGGATTCCAGGTAAAGAGATCCAACTACATATTGCTGCCTCAATCGAGTAAACATCGCTAAAATCACTCTTTTGAATTTCCGAAAATATTAAATTTAATGGAAGATTTAAAATATCAGCAGAGGTGTACGCTACCTAGTATTCTGTCAAGTTTGATTTGATAGGTTGTGCAATGTGCGACTTATTCTTGAAACCGCTCTCCAAACCTCTCCCCGTTGGCGTCAGCCTGCCGTTAGGCAAGCGGGGAGAGGGCTTTAAGTCTTGCTCTCCTTCCCTACAAGGGAAGGGGCGGGGGGTTAGGTTTGAGAGAAAGTTGCACACCGCGTTAGGTTCGTAGTTTGTGCTTTAACGCTAACTACAAACAATCCGCACCTCTCAATTATTTCTTGACAGACTAGTACATCACGGCGTAAATACACCACCCCTGACGCTCGATGACTCGCTAACGCTGCGCTAACGGGTGACGCTCTCTACGAGACGCTAAAAGCGAACGCAGGCTCGCTAACGTTGCGCTAACGGCAGTTCCTCATGGGGGGAACCCCCTTGGCGCTAGCCTCTCCCTTTGGGAGAAGACCGGACTGCCTCACCATTCCAAATCAACGAAACTCTTACGCTGTATTCATTTTGACTTTTGACCGTGCCAATTTTAGACTTTAGATTGAGAATTTTTTAATCCAAAATCCAAAATTTAAAATCCAAAATCAGTTGGCTTTTGACTTCCGCCTTGCGGTACTAGTGGGAATGCGTCAATAGAGGACTCAATCAATGGGATATGTAATTGCTACTGCCAATATGAAAGGTGGTGTTGGTAAAACCACCCTCACCGTCAACTTAGCTACCTGTTTAGCTAAAAATCATGGCAAGCGGGTGCTTGTACTTGATTTAGACAGCCAAATTAGTGCCACACTCAGCTTGATGTCGCCTTTAGATTTTGCCAAGCGTCGGAAACAAAGTAAGACATTTAGGTATCTGATAGACGAAGTTATCAATCCAGACCCACAAGCAAAACTTACAATTCAGGATATTATTCAATCCCAGGTTTGTAATCTTCCCGGACTAGATTTATTGCCAGGAGACATCGATTTATATGATGAATTTGTTGTTTCAGAAATGCTGCATCAGCAAGCAACTGCTTTGGGAGAACAGGACTTTGAAACGATTTGGAATCGCTTTGAAAGGGTCTTAATTAATAACATCTTAAAACCAGTACGTCAAGAATATGATTTTATCCTTCTCGATTGCGCCCCTGGCTATAATCTATTGACTCGTAGCGCTTTAGCCGCTAGTGATTTCTACATACTCCCTGCGAAACCAGAACCATTATCTGTAGTAGGTATTCAACTCCTAGAAAGACGGATTGCCCAATTAAAAGATAGTCACGGACATGAAACCAAGATAGATATAAAAATGTTGGGAATTGTATTTAGTATGTCTAGCGCTAACCTGCTCACTGGCAGATACTATAAACAAGTAATGCACCGCGTTGTAGAAGATTTTGGTGTCGAAAAAATTTGCAAAGTACAAATACCAGTTGATGTCAACGTTGCTAAGGCTGTTGATAGTTTTATGCCAGCTGTTTTAATTGCTCCTCAATCAGCAGGTTCAAAAGCTTTCTTGCAATTAACTCAGGAGTTGTTGCAAAAGCTATAGCCCTACTTAATCATTGATGAACAACATAATTTCTGATTTATTAAATTAGAGATATGAATTGTAAAGACGCAGCAATGCTACGTCTTTACAAGGGTTTCAGGCAATGAATAATTAATTTCTGGAGCTGTCTATTAAATTAAGTCGGAAATCTGAACCTTTCGATTTTCACAAAGGTCTAAAGAAAGAGAATTTATATTTACTCCGTGAGAAACAAGCTACGTGGAACAAATCTCAAATCCCAAAGTTAAAATTCTTTCTTGCAGAAAAAGGCTTTAGGTATGGGGTAAATCTAAAATCTAAAATCTAAAATTCACAATTCAGTGACAAATGAGTTATCCTTTTCTAAAGTTCAGCAGTTATACGGAAGCTATAATCGGTGAGATTCAGCTATTGAGTGAAAAGGTCAGTAAATCTCACTAAGAAACAATGGTTAGTAATGATTCTGCACGGGCGGAGAACAATCAACACTTGCTAATGCGCCTACCACGGACTCTAAGTTATCTCGAAACCTGGGGCTTCGGGTTAACTGGTCATGTTGGATGGATTGGTACTGCCCCCATCATTCATGCAGCGTTAGGCCCAAAAGCTATCTTAGTTTGGTTTTTTGGCACGATTATTTCCTTTTTGCTTAACTTGCAAGTACAAAGTCTAGGTAGACATTGGTTAGATGTTGCTGGAGGGACACCAAACTATACCACAAGGTTATTAAAGAAATTTCCTAGCTTAGGCCGTTACGTAGCATTAGGATACTTTTTTAGCTGGGCAGCAGCACCAGCACTGTATGCGATTATTCTCACTAACTTAATTAAAGTCAATTTTGAAACATTAGGTATTTATTGTCCAGAAACTTTCTTAAAAGTTTTATTTACAGCCATTCCATTCATTTTAGCGTTCAGTGGCACCCGTGCTTTGGCGCTCCTACATTTATTTTTTGTATTTCCAGCAATTTTATTACTGTTAGTGTTTTGTGTCCAAGGCGTATTATGGTTAACCTTCTCATCTGCTAATTTTAATTTTCTCCCAATTAGCACACATAACTTGAGCTTTCAAGAATGGGCAAAGTGGTTTTTTCTAGCTAGCTATTCAATTTATGCTTGTGAAACCACTTCTTCTTTTGTTGCTGATAGTCGCCACCCATATAAAACTTTAAAGTTTTTAACCGTAGCTGCTTGGTTAATTCCTCCGGTGTTTCTAGGTGGTTCTTGGGTATTAATGTGTTCTGCTCCCAATCCAACAATAGGTGACGATGTATTCTTAAATCTGGTAGCGGCTTCTAAACCTTTTTGGGGTGAATCTACCTCCTTTTTAGTAACACTTCTGATTACTATATCTTGCCTTCTAAGTTCTGCTACAGCAGTTTCTAATTCTCCTCGGATATTATATCAGCTTGCCTTAGATAGACAGCTTGCTCCTATATTTGCATTAGTTTCCCGTCAAGGTGTCCTTGTCCCTGCTATTTTAGTTACCTTTCTACTCAGTTTGCTTTGTCTAAATTTGGGAAATATATCTCAACTTGTCACAGTAGCAGGCACCTGTTATCTCATGTCTATTATGGGTCTACATCTGGGATTATGGATGTGCCGTGGTAAACCGCACGTTTTATGGCCTTGGTTGTCGCTTGGGTTTTTCTTGATAGAAGCAGTAGTTCTAATAGTGGGAGGTTTAGCTTGGAACTGGAGAGATTTCTTAGTGGGATTATTATTACCCATTATTTTGATGCTCGGAGATTTATTACTACGCCGCTTAAGATTTGCGCCATTACACCCAAATTGGTGGACACAGCGTTACGATACTAAGTCTAGTAGAAATAATCCAGATTTTGTAGTATTACAAGTGATTGTTTTAGTATCATTAATTTGTATTACTGCCACAATCAGTTGGGTTATTCGCGATTTTTTAGATAGACTTTCTAGTAATCCTCAACATTCTTTTTTAGCGATTTTATTAGTGACGCTTTCTTTTACAGGGGTTGCGATCGCTTGCTGGACAACTTTACCACAAATTATTGCTATTGATGAAGCACGCAAACAAGCAAGAAACCTATTTATCACTACTCTCGATACCGTTCCCGATACTGTTTTAGTATTAGATGAAGACGGGACAATTTCTCAGACAAATGCTGCTGCTGAAGAATTATTTCAGACAAGTGTTCAGCAGCTGCTTGGACAAAACTTGAGTCAACTTCTAATATGCTATCGCGGTAAACCTGAGCAATGGTCTACTCGGAGTGAGCAAAGCTTGAAAATTAACCAAGGTTTGCGAATTGTTGAATCGACGATTTCACAGCCATTTAATTCTCTGCTGCGAGAGTATATTGTGATTGTTCGTGATATCACTAAACGAAAGCTAGCAGAAGAAGAATTAGTCCAGTATCGTTATCAGCTTGAGCAGTTGGTGCTAGAACGCACTATTGAACTGATTAGAGTTAATCAACAACTTCAACAAGACATTGTTAAACGTCAAGAAGCACAAGAACAATTACTGCACAATAGTCTTCATGATGGGCTAACTGGATTACCTAATCAACGATTATTTATGGAGCGGGTGCAGCAGGCAATAGAACAGGGTAAACAGCAAAATAATTATTTATTTGCTGTACTCTTCTTAGACCTAGACCGCTTTAAAGTTGTTAATGACAGCCTTGGACATCTACTAGGAAATCAACTTTTGATTGCAATTTCTCATCGGCTAAAGTCAGTTCTGCGAGGCGGAGACATAGTTGCTCGTTTTGGCGGAGATGAGTTCACAATCTTAATTGACGAAATTGAGGATATTAACACCCCAATACAGGTGGCCGAGCGAATTAAAAAGGTGCTAGCTTTGCCATTTCAATTAAATGAGCATCGGGTGTTTACTAATGTTAGTATTGGCATTGCTTTAAGTAGAGCAGATTATGAGCAAGCAGCGCAAATTCTACGCGATGCTGATGTGGCAATGTATTGTGCCAAATCACTTGGTAAGGCACGTTATGAGGTTTTTGATCCAAAAATGCACGAGGGTGCAGCTTTACTCTTAGAGTTAGAAACTGCTCTGCGAAATGCGCTACTCAAGCAAGAAGAATTTCGCCTTGATTACCAACCAATTATTTCACTAGAAACTGGCAAAATTATTGGATTTGAGGCACTGATACGTTGGTATCATCCAGAACGAGGGCTTATTTCCCCTCAAGATTTTATTCCTTTGGCTGAGGAAACTGGCATGATTGTTAGTATCGGACAATGGGTGCTTTATGAAGCCTGTTACCAAATGCAGAAATGGCATAAACAATTTCCTACCTCACAACCTCTGACAATTAGCGTAAATTTTTCTGGTAAGCAAATCACACAACCTGATGTGTTTAAACAGGTTAAACATATTTTGCAGCAAACTGGACTTGAGCCATGCTATTTGAAATTGGAAATTACTGAAAGCTTGTTGATGGATAATTTTGAATTAGCTACCACCGTCCTTTCCCAGTTAACAGCGCTGAATGTCGAGATGCACATGGATGATTTTGGGACTGGCTATTCATCTTTGAGTTATCTACATCGCCTACCAATCAAAACCATTAAGATTGACCGCTCTTTTGTCACTAGTATAGGTAGTCGAGGAGAAAACTTAGAAATTATTCGCGCGATTGTGACATTAGCCCATAATTTAAATATGTCTGTAACAGCAGAAGGCATAGAAACTTTAGACCAATTAGCACAATTGAAGGCTTTACAATGTGATTATGGGCAAGGGTATTTCTTCTTACCACCTATGGAACAGGCAGAAGTAGAAATACTACTTGCTGCGAACTTGTGCGGAAAAAACTTTTTAAAAAGATAAAATCTTGGGAGCAAATTCTGTTTAGAGAAACACTTTTCAAACTGAGAAATAAATTTCACTTGCCAATCTATTTTTAGTGTAGCGCTGACTGTAGCTGGAAATTTTCTACGTTATCAACTAACCCTTCTTCTAACAAAAGCTCGTTAACAAAAGTATCAATTTTGTGCCGATCAATATTTTGCATGACTACGATGTGTACCCAATTTTCATAAATTGCTAACTGCCACTTTTTAATTAATTTTTGAGAAGGTTTTTGAAATACTACGGTATTGGAAAATTTATTGAGCATACATGGATATTCTCTGATTTTAAGTTGTTGGAAAAGATACTGGGCATTATCTATACAGGTTTTTGCTTCTTTGGCTAATCCATCGTAACCTCTTGTTTGTATTGCATACCAGAGAATCAGAGGGGTATGACCGTTTCTAGAACCCAGAATGGTTGTATCTGATGAACCAATATATTCAATTTCTGTTTCAACTTTTTCTACCCATTTTTTCTTGGTTAAAACTACACCGCAAGGTAAGGGTGAACCAATGAATTTAGCAGAAATCGCTATACTATCTATGGGTTTTTGAAAGTTAACTTGTGGAGCGCCATCTAGAAAGGGTAATATTAATCCTGAAAGTGCGGCATCACAATGAATGTAGTAATCTTTAATCTGATTACGTTCTAAGATTTCGATAACTTTGTCTAAGTTATCAATTGCACCTTTGACAGTAGTCCCAATATTCAAATTGACGATCGCAGGATAATTCCGATTTTCGCTAACAAGTTTTTCAAAATGTTCATAATTCATCTCTCCATTAATTTGTGAGTTAACAATATTATGTTTGATGCGGAATAGTTTTGCTGCTTTTGGTATGGAGTAATGAGAGTCTTGTGATGAGTAAAGAATGCCATCGGGATAGATTTCTCTTGCTAAGAATATTCCATATAAATTACCTTCAGTTCCGCCAGCAGTAACATAACCCCAAAACTGATTTTCTGGAATTTTATAGAGTTCGGCAAAAAAAGATAATACTTCTTGCTCAAATTTACGAGAATGGAGACCAAAATCTGGTTCAATATATGGATCTCCAGCATTATTTAACAGAAAATTGAAAAATTTGCCGATCGCACTATAATCACAACTTAAATTATATGGATAGCCTGCATGAAGCTGCGATCGCTGTTCTATTTGCATCAGAAAATCAGCCAATTCTTTAGCAACTTTATTTGACATATCTTTGTATCTGTTAAATTTTGATTGAGTTAATGGATGTTTTAAACTAAATTCTACGTATTAATCCATACCTTTAGATTTTCTTAACAATCTATTGGTTTGGCTCCTTAATTGAAAATAATACAGTGAAAATACTGACGAAGATTCAGTGATAATACCCAAATTTTTTATGTAAAAGTATATTACACTTAGAACTTCTACATAATACGAGATAACTATAATGCGTATTACATAAAATCTTTTTTCAGTCGCTGACTGCAACCTGATTTAATCACATATTTAACTTTGTGCAAGTTGCGTAATTTCTGGTAATGACTAGTACCGCAAGGAGGAAGTCAAAAGTCAAAAGTCAAAAGAATTGTATTCCGAGCTTCTTGCGCCATTTGAAATGGTATGTTTATTTAAGCCGTGCTGTACTAGTAGTCTGTCTCATTACATTTCAGGGATAAGAGAACGAACCGCATACTCCCACGGAGAAGCTACGCGTAGCGTCTCGCAGAGAAGGCGCGAAGTACACGAAGGAAGAAGGAAAGAAGAGAATTTGAAATTTGATTCACCCAACAAAATTAATGGGACAGAACACTAGGCTATACAAGCGAAGTCCGCATAAGCGGACTTCATCAAGCTAAAAAGATATTTCCAGAAATTAAATAGGCGTTATACAGAACCCTAATAGAGACTTAGCACTGCTCGTCTCTATATTCTTTTTCACTCCTACGTGGGATTTTTGCTTTTAGAATTCTCCAGCTAAGGCTGCAACGCATCGTTCGCAAATTAGGGGATGTTCTGCTGATTCTCCCACATGAATAGAGTAGTTCCAACAGCGATCGCACTTTTGCCCATCTGCTTTTACTACAGCAATTGTCCAGTCTTCTGTCTGTGCTGTATATTCTAATCCTTGCAAACCCTCAGCAGAATCTAATAATTCCACTTGGGAAGTCAGCAATAAATACCGCAGTTCGTCAATCCCGTTACCTTTAACCGGGTTAAAGGCTTTGATAGCATCGCCTAATTGTTTGTGAGGTATATGAATCAAAGCTTTGGCTTCCAAGGAAGAACCAATGAGTTTTTCTATCCTGGCTTGTTCTAACACCTTATTCACATCGGTGCGAAGTTGTCGCAGCGTTTCCCAAAATTCCGCTAACTCTGGATTACGCCATTTTTCTTCAACCTGTACCCAACCGGCTTCAAATACCGATTTGTAAGGTGTTTTGTAGGGGAAATATTGCCAGATATCTTCGGCAGTGTGAGATAACACTGGTGCGATCGCTCGTGCTAAATTTTCTAAAGCTATCTTCAGCACCGTTTGACAACTGCGACGGCGGAAAGCATCTTTTGCACTGATGTACAGCCTGTCTTTGGCAACATCTAAATAAAAGTTGGATAAATCCACCACGCAGAAATTCTGCACTGTTTGGAAAAAGCGGAAGAATTGGAAACTCTCAAAGGCTTCGGTTACTTCTTCAAATACTTCGGTGATGCGGTGCAGCATATAACGGTCAAGTTCTGGCAATTCTTCGAAGGGAACTGCATCTTTTTCCGGGTCAAAATCATCCAAGCTACCCAACAAAAACCGCGCCGTATTGCGAATTTTGCCTCTAACATCATTCATTTGCTTGATGATGTTTTTGCCAATGCGAACATCGCCGGAGTAGTCAACCGATGATACCCACAATCGCAATACATCTGCACCGTAAGGTGGTTCTACTTTTTGATTTTTTCCGCCTTCAATAATTGTATTTGGGTCAACCACATTTCCTTCTGACTTACTCATCTTTCGCCCTTGTTCATCCAAAGCGAAGCCGTGAGTTAGCACAGTTTTGTAAGGCGCAATGTCATTTACTGCTACGCTGGTGAGCAAACTGGATTGAAACCAACCGCGATGTTGGTCGGAACCTTCCAAATATATGTCAGCAGGGTAGCGTAACTCTGGACGCTGTTGAACGACAGCTGCCCAAGATGAGCCAGAATCAAACCATACATCCATTGTGTCTGTACCCCGGCGGTACGACTTACCATTATTACGATAAGATTCTGGTAATAATTCCTCAACCGAAAGTTCCCACCAAGCATCGGAACCTTTTTCAGCGATAATTGCTTGGACGTAGTTAATAGTTTCCTCATTCAGCAGTGGTTCTCCCGTGGCTTCATCGTAGAAAACGGGAATGGGTACACCCCAAGCGCGTTGACGAGAGATACACCAATCGGAACGTTCCGCCACCATTGGCGTGATGCGATTTTCACCTTGGGCTGGAATCCATTTTACCGTGGCGATCGCCTTTAATGCTTCTTCTCTAAATCCTTCCACCGAAGCAAACCATTGTTCCGTAGCGCGGAAAATCGTTGGCTTTTTCGTCCGCCAATCATAAGGATACTTGTGGGGGTATGGTTCTTCTTTCAACAAAGAACCAGCCGCATTTAATGCATCAATTACCGCTTGATTCCCATCACCCAGAACATTTAACCCCGCAAATTGTCCCGCTTCTTCGGTAAAATTGCCGTTGTCATCCACTGGTGCAAGGATGGGCAAACCGTAACGCTGACCTACGATGTAGTCTTCTTGACCATGACCGGGAGCAGTATGCACTAATCCCGTACCCGATTCAGTAGTAATGTAATCACCGCCGACGACAATCGGACTTTCGCGGTCATATAGAGGATGACGGTAAGTAGTATGTTCTAAATCATTCCCTTTGAACGTGGCTTTTACAGTTAACTCAACTCCCAAGGTTGAAGATAAACGTTCTACTAAATCAGCAGCAACGATTAGGTATTTGAAATTACTCTCCGCCTCCCCCTCTGGGCGGGAAACTTCCACCACTGCATAATTTAAATCTGCATTTACCGCCACAGCCAAATTCCCTGGAATTGTCCAAGGTGTAGTCGTCCAGATAGCCACGCCCAAATCTGACTGATATTCCGCCAACAGTGGTTTTACAGCTTCCGCCAAACTGGTAACTTGAAAAGCTGCATAGATACTGCGGGAAACGTGACCTTCTGGATATTCCAACTCAGCTTCAGCCAAAGCGGTTTTAGAACTGGGACTCCAGTGAACCGGCTTCAAACCGCGATAGATGTAGCCTTTTAAGAACATCTGACCAAACACGCCAATTTGAGCCGCTTCATATTCCGGCTTCAGAGTTAGATAAGGGTTTTCCCAATCCCCCCAAATACCGTAGCGTTTAAAATTTTGGCGCTGGTCGTTTACTGTAGCTAGACCAAATTCTTTTGCTTTCTGCCGCAGTTGTAAAGACGTTAAATTTTGCCGTTCTGCTGACTTCATGTTCTGCAAAACTTTTAACTCAATTGGCAATCCGTGACAATCCCAACCAGGAACGTAGCGAACTTTACGCCCTTGTAACATTTGGTAGCGGTTAATAATATCTTTGAGAATTTTATTTAAGGCATGACCAATATGGAGTGAGCCATTAGCGTAGGGAGGCCCATCGTGCAGTATAAATAATTCGCCGGGGTTATTTTCAAAGAGGCGATCGTAAATTTTATTTTCTTCCCAAAATTTTTGGATTTCAGGCTCGCGCTTGATGGCGTTTGCCCGCATATCAAAATTAGTCTTGGGTAGGTTTACAGTATCTTTGTAACTTCCTGATTCGGTCACAGTCTCATGCCTAGAATTAGGTGTGCAGGTTTTATTAATTATAGAAGATAGCCTGAAAACCAAAATTCACTATTTTAACCTGAGTTTGATAAGTATTATTTGACCTTCCCCCCAGCCCCTCTCCGCTTCGGCGTGTATACACAAGTCGAATTACCCCCCTTAATCCCCCCGATGCATTGGGGGGAAACAAGAAAATCTAGTTCCCTCCCCTTAGAAAGGGGAGGGTTAGGGTGGGGTAAAAGTGTCTCTCCGACGGGCGAGAGGGACGGTTTTGCATTGTAAAACCAGGGAGAGGTTTATAGACGATTAATCAGAAATTTTGCGGAGATTGAGAGTTAATCGACAGAAAGTAGTATACTTTTTTGGGTTCGCCTAAAGCTATCAACAAGTTTCGTCTAAAAACCAAAAATTTTGGGGTTGCTCTAATGCTAAGTCCTGTAATAACAGTCAGTATCTTTCAAAAACAACCCGATCCTAAAGTATTCTCAGCAGGTGAAGTCATCTTTGAAGAAGGACAGTCTGGTGATAATATGTACGGCATTCTGGAAGGAGAGGTAGATATAGTAGTCAATGGTAAGGTTGTAGAAACCATTGAAACAGGCGAAGTTTTTGGTGCTGGGATACTTGTAGGGCAAAAAAATAGAAATTACACAGCTATTGCTAAGGTGGATACTAAACTAGGTTTCCTTGATGAAGAGGGGTTTCTCTTTGCTGTTCAGGAAACACCTATGTTTGCGATACAGGTGATGAAAAGTTACTCAGAGCGTTTGAGTCGCTTGCAGCGTATGGTCTAAATCACCTCAGTCGGCATAAGTTCCAATAATCAGAATCTGCCACTAATTTTGCCTCCTTTTTTAGAAGGCCATAGATATAATTCTCTCGCTTGGGGAGTTAGAAGTCAGTATTCAAAGAATTCTAGATGCTGGCTTTTGACTCCTGATTTATATAAAGTCAAAGGTGCAAAATTTACCGGAGGTAGCTAATGGCGCGTAAACGATTGATTATTGAGATGGGGATGGGAATCGATCAGCATGGACAAGAACCAACAGTAGCAGCATCTAGGGCAGTACGAAATGCGATCGCTCACAATGCCTTACCTGGTGTTTGGGAAGTTGCAGGTTTAAGTCATCCCAATCAAATGATTATAGAAGTTCAGGTGGCAGTGCCATACCCAGAACAAGTTAGAGAAGAAGAAGTACTCGCTGTATTACCATTTGGGCGAAAAAGCCTCACCGTAGAATCTGGCGGGATGATCGTTCAGGGGCGGGCGATTCCCGAACTCAACGATAAAAATGACGAAATGTTGATTGCGATCGCTGCTGTTACAGTTCTAATCGAAGATGAGTAGCTGAGGCAATTCCTTCCTCTATAAACAAATCACTAATTGAAAGTTATAGAAAAGTTATTAAGTGATTTGAGCGTTTACTTTATTTGTACCGACGCTATTTTTAATCGTCAAGTATATTTGCTGATTACTTTATCAAAAAGCCTCATTTCTTTATAAAAATACCCGTTTACTTGCTAAAAATACTTAAATGCTTTCTCAAAATGACGTTTGACTTACTCAAAAGCTGTGTTTGCTTACTCATTTTGGTGTTTTCCGCAAGCAAAACGAACTTTGACTTATTCAAACCCCAGTTTGCTTACTCATTTTGGTGTTTTCCGCAAGCAAAACGAACTTTGACTTATTCAAACCCCAGTTTGCTTACTCATTTCAGTGTTTTCCGCAAGCAAAATGACCTTTGACTTGTTCAAAATGCTTGCCCATTAATAATTCGGCGAGAATAAATAAACTAGATTAATTAATGTAAAAGATATTGAGATTAGTTTGTAGTGTACCCCTTTGGGGAAGCAAGCTACGCGAAGCGTCTCGCAGAGAGGACTTTAGTCCTCATAATAGGGCTGAAGCTACAAACCTTGAATTATTTACACCGCTCTACTTTAGTGATTTTTTAATTTTTACCCTAGAAATGTTCTATCTATGGGACTAAAGATTTGCTAATCCAAAAGTATAAAATAATAGAAACCTGGAGAGAAATATGTCATCAGAAACAGAAACACTACAGGCGACACCACCAACTTCTACCTTTGAGAAACTAGAGGAAAAGCAAGAATTTAACTGGAGGGAATGCTGGTATCCTGTCACTTTTGTACAAGACTTACCTACCAATCGCCCTCATAGTTTTTCCCTGTACGATGAACCCTTGGTTTTGTTCAAAGACAAAGATGGACAATTGATTTGTTTAGCAGATCGTTGTCCTCACCGTACAGCCAAACTTTCTAAAGGACAAATTATTGATGGCAAAATTGAATGCTTATATCACGGCTGGCAATTTGGCAGTGATGGTCAATGTCTGCATATTCCCCAATTACCAACAGATGCAAAAATTCCAGTCAATGCTTGCGTACCATCCTTTAAAGTTGTGGAACGCCAAGGTATGATTTGGGTATGGGCTGGCGAAAAAGAAACTGCTGTTGATGAAATTATTCCAATTTTGCCAGATTTAGATAAGTCAGGATTTGTGTGTGCAGACTTTATATTGGATCTGCCTTATGACCAAACATATCTAGTCGAAAATGTTATCGATCCGGCTCATGTTGCTATTAGCCATAATGGCACTAGGGGTGGTGGTAATCGTAAAAATGCCCAACCGCTAGAAATGGAAGTGCTAGAGAATTCGGCTCAGGGGGTTAAAGGCAGGTGGCGGGGAGCTAACAAATCAAATGAAGCCTGGAAGTATGTTGATTTTGTTGCTCCAAGTCTTGTACTGAACACTGCTTATATTGAAAAAAAAGATTGGACATTTGGACTAGCTTTGTATTCAATTCCTTTAGGTAAAGGGCGATGCCGTCTTTTAGCTAGAGGTTATCGTAATTTCATGACTTGGGGAGTCAAGCTGAGGCCGCGCTGGCTCGATCACTTGAATACGAACAAAATATTGGAGCAGGATTTGCCTCTGATTGCGGGACAACAGGCAGAAATTGAGCGCTTGGGAAGAAGTCTCCAAGAATTATATTTGCCGCTGAAAACATCTGACACATTAGTGATTGAGTTCCGTAAGTGGCTAGATAAATTTGGGTCATCTTTGCCTTTTTATCAAGGTTATTCTACATGGAAAAATGTTGAGAATGACGAGTTGAATTCAAAGCCGATTTTGCTAGACAGATTTTCACGACACACACTTATTTGTAGTTCTTGCAATCGAGCTTATCAAGTGACAAATCGGGTCAAACAAGGTTGTATTGGGGTAGCGATCGCTCTAGCTGCTGTAGCGATACTTGCAGATGATTCTAGAATCAAAATCGCAGCAATATCGCTTTCCATAGCAGCAATTGTCATATCTGTTATGGCTCATACACTCAAAACTCGCTTTGAGCGTTCCTACACTCGCCACTAAAATAAGTGCTGAGAACATTTCTAGTAAGCACTTTAGTGCTTACTAGAAACTTTTCATTACTGGCTTAAACATTTTACTGATAGATGTGTGGTAAATTTGCTCACCTCAAACGATTCGCTCACACCCCAAGTCTTGTTAAGTCACGATCGAGTTAGTGGGTCTGCGCTAAAGTAAAAATATTGGGATAAAAATCTCTGGCAGTAAGTTCAACTGAATCACTAATCTTTACCACTGCGGCGATCATGTCTCAAGAGCATAACGAATTACTCCAACTTCAGGAAATCACCAAACTCAAACCGAAACACTTTGCTGATTTAGTCAGATCGGCACAATTGGTTTTCGACCCCACAGCCGGAGTTTCGGGAAGACATATAACAGTTGACTGGGAACAATTTGGAATTCCCCGTGATGTAGCGGACAATCTCAAATCACTTGGTCAGCAGTACCAGTATGCATCTCCTCACATCCCTGTTGAAGACATTTGGAGTAAATTAACTCCAGAAACTCGTGTTTGGTTCGTTGAAAATAAAGATCGGTTGTGGCAGCTTGAAGAAGCTTTCCCAGCCCTTGATGAAGATTGAAGAGGATATGAGGTAGTAGGTTTTCACCTTCTGCCTCTCTAGGCAAGGATAAGCAAAAACTGCGATGGCGTAACCGCCCGCTGGAAGCGATCGCAAGCAAATAACAAATATCGACACTTGCAAAGTCCTCGACTATGTAAATCAATGACTATCTAGCATTTGTCCAGGTTACGGTTATACTGCTATCATTGCTGACTCTACTGGTCAGCTAAATCTACTGAGTATTATTTTATTCAGATTAATAATGGTAGCAAATTAGTACAGATTAAATTGAGACATCCTTTAGCTGGAATGTTTCAAGGTATTTTATTGTTTTCTTTTTTCTTTCAGCAGTAGATATATTAATTACAACAGACTACGAGTAATATCAAGTCCGGGTAAAGGTATGGAAACATCAGGGAGAAACCAATCTCCAATAACTAATAACTAATATTTGAGGAGATTTAATGTGTCTAGTCGTAAATTATCTTTGTTACTAAAACTAATAATTATTACATTGGTTACTGGTGCTAGTAGTCTATGTATCAGCTTGCTTTTAACCACAAGCGGATTTGAGCATTTGTTTGGAATTATAAAACCAAAAAGCGAGAGTGCTAAAGCGAGTCATAACAAACTGATGAGTGCAGATGCACAGAATATCATTCCAGCAACAGACCAGATGAATGAAGTGCCAAAGGCATTTCAGGGAACAATCGTTTATCAAGGGAAACTAAAACCGAATGAAAAAGTTATTGCCCTAACTTTTGATGATGGCCCCGGCCCCAAAAATACGGCACAGATTTTAGAAATCTTGAAGAAAAATGATGTCAAAGCCACATTCTTCATGATCGGGCAAATGGTGAAATATTTTCCTCAAGTTGCCAAGCAAGTGGCTGCTGATGGTCACGTAATTGGTAATCACACATGGCATCATTGGTATCGTCACATGGACTTAGCTACTGCGGCCAGTGAAATCGATCGTACAGCAGAGATCATCTACAAGACTACCGGAAAGAAAACTAGTCTATTTCGTCCTCCTGGCGGTTTTCTGAATAATGGACTAGCCGAATATGCCAGAAACAAGAAGTACACTGTCATGATGTGGTCAGAACAATCGGGAGATGCTGAACGTCGTTCGCCTCCAGTTACGGGGCTGGTCAAAAATGTGCTGAAATATGCAAAACCTGGTGCAATTGTACTGTTGCACGATGGGGGCGGCAACCGTTCCAAATCTGTCAAAGCTTTACCAGAAATGATCGCAGGTTTAAAAGCCGAAGGCTATAGATTTGTGACGATTCCCCAACTACTGGAAATACAAGCCCAAGAAAAAAGTGTGGAGACAGAAGTATCACCTGTGGTAAAAAATCAAGAACATCCAAACCAACAACTTAATCATCAGTGATATCCCAATACGGTTCAGTTAAGGTTTTTTGATGAAAATTATTGCTCGTCAAAGACGCAATAAATCGCCGTCTCTACAAAGGACTGATTATTGTAGAGACGGCGATTCATCGCGTCTTGCCTTAACTGTCCAGGTAATTAGTTAGTTTATTGGCCAGCAATGCGATTGTGTTGGCTGACAATGCCAATGTAGCAATCTAAAATCGAGTTTCATACTCAACTTGAAGTTGATTGTCATCCCCCACATCAGTTGAGCCTCGCATCAGAATTTCGTCATTGACTCGATAGAGGACATTGAAACGGAAAGAGTCATCGCTAGAAAGAGCGCGTGATAAAGAGGCAGAGAAATTTTTATTAATATCAAACACACCTTCCGCTGATAAATTAAGAATTGAAGCTCTTGATGCTTTTGATTCTTCATTATTAATAGATGGAGTCGGAAATATCCGAAATTCACTGAAACCAACAGCCTGTCCGATCGCAGTGATAGTTCCTTGTAAACTACCTAAAATGGTAGAACTAGCGAAATTAGTCAGCCCTTGTCCTGCATCTGCTTGACCAAAAGAACCTAGAATTGAGCCACCCAGCAAAGCAACTATTTCTCCCTTACTACGGCTAGGTTCGCTCGTCAGTTCTAGATTGTCGCCCAATTTACTAGCTGGCCCGTTCACTCTAGCTTGAACGGTAACACTACGTAAAGTCCCAAAGTTATTGACAGAAACATCGCTGACTTCAGAAGACAAGGGTGATTCCAAAGTTTGAGTGTTCCTTGCTGATGCTTCCGGTACAATTGCGGTCAGTCGGACATCCAAAGTCGGGTCAAGTCCTTGACTTGGAGTAAACCGCGCAGTTTGTTCATAGCCCCGTGCCAAGGTAAACTCAGTGGAAAATAAACTCAGTCGTCCTCCTGTCAAACGAATGACTCCTTCAGGAAGTGGTTTGGCTAATGTACCATTAATAGTCAAGTCGCCTTTAGCGTCAAAGCTCAATAAAGGCTGACTTAATGCTGCTCCTCCTGGTACAAAGCTGAGTAGAGACTGAGTTGTAACCCGAATATCTTTGTCTAAAATCAACTTTAAATCTGCAAACTCTACAGGTAAATTGGGTGGAGTTGCGGCGCTAGTGCTTCCGTCTGCTGTCGCCACTGGCTTACTGCTTCCGTCTACTGTAGCTACTGGGTTAGCGCTATTCTCTGCTGTCGGTGTGACATTAGGGTTAACCTCTTGTCTATCTAAATTTATGACGTTAGTATTAGCCTCTGCTGTCGCTGCTGATTTTTTAGCAGTAGTAGTCGAGTTGCCAATAATTACCTGACCATCACTCAGTTTAATCTCTCCACCAATTACAGGTTTTAACGCTGTGCCGCGAATCACGACATCGCCACCAACACCGCCTTCATAAAGTCCTGCAAGCTTAAAATTGAGTTTATCTGCTATTGATACTGTCAGGGGATTGGCTGCGGCTTGTTGAGCATCAAAAATTGGCAAGATACCTGATGCAGTTACTTGCCCTTGATTGTAATTACCTTGGATATTTTCAACGCTTACCGTACTACCATTAAATTGCGCTGTTCCTGTGACATTGGTTAGAGGTTCAGATAAGGCTTCAGCGCGAAAGGTCGCATTATTAAGTGTGGCGTTGCCGTTGATAATTGGTTCGTTTAAAGTACCTCGAACATTTAAATCTACTTTTCCTTGACCGTCTACCCAAGCGACTTGATTGTTGGTCAACAGATTTAACAGTGCCAATCCTTCATTTTGCACATTGGCGTCGATGTTGATTTGATTGCTATCCGGCTGCACTTCGGCAAAAGGCAAAGGAGCAGGTACGCTACCTGTAATTGCGACTGGCTGTGTTCCTGTCACGAGTAAGGTACTATCAAAATTTAAGCGAGCTTTGTTGTAATCAAAGTTCACCTCTCCTGTTTGCACAGGTTGTTTGTTAAGAGTCGCATTTGCTAGCGTCACTTTGCCTTTCGCACTAGGGTCTTGCAAACTACCTGCTAAGGTGGCATCAGCATTTACATTACCAGTGATATCTACGGGGTATTTTTCGATAAAAGGCTCTAAAAGTGATAGAGGTAGACTGGCTACATTCAATTTTCCAGATAGTTGCTCAGTTCCTAACTGTCCCGAAAAGGCCACTAGTCCTTGATTAATCCCCACACTCAAGGGCGAAAGTGTGACGATACCATCGGCAAAAGTCCCTTGAGCAACGACTTGATTGATGGAATAATTACCCCATTGCCAATTAGCACCTTGAAAATTAAAGCCGACATTCAACCCAGATTTTAAGGAGCCATTGGCTGTAATTGCTCCGCTTAAAGCACCTGTTAATTCTGCAAGGCTGGGCAAAGATGGGGTTTGTTTTTTCTCTGCTTGCTGTTCTTTGGCTATCGCTGCTGTAATATTCGAGAAATATGCTAACTGTGTTTTCAAGTCTGCATTCGGCAAACTGATAGATTCAGTTGGCAGTGCTTCTGCACCAGCTAACGTCGGAGGCTGCAACCCGGTACTAAAGTCTTGAAAGTCGAAGATATTAAACGCTTGTAAAAGTCTTTGGATTTTGGCTTCGGCAAAATTAGCTTGGAATTGAAATTGCGGGTCATTCCCTGCTTGCACATTACCACTGAGAGCGATGTTGCTATCGCCAATCCGCAATAGACCATTAGCCAAGCTAGCAGTCCCATCAGCGTAATTGATGCTGCCACGAAATTCATCGGCTGCAATTCTGGCAACACGAGGCCCTGCGATCGCCACATCCCCCGCAATGGCATAATTATTCAGATTGACAACTAAATTACCCGATAATTGCCCCCCCAAAGGTTTCAATTGATTGTTAGGTAAAAAGCCGCCCACAAGTGCGATGGGAAACTGTTGGGCGTTGACAATCAAATTATCTCCCTCAGTTCTACCTGTGGTAACTGCCTCATCGCGTTTAACTAAAAATGAGGTGGGACGATAATCTGCACCTAAATTAAGGGCAATCCGATCTTGTTTCCCAGCTAATCGCAGACTTCCTCCTTGTCCGCCTTGAAAATTCACGTTTCCGGTTAAAAGTGGGTCAAACGCCAAGTTACTTACATTGAAATTCCGCAGTCGGATATTGCCATTAGCTTGCGGGACATCTGGAGTACCTGTAACTTTTCCATTAAAATCCAGTCGCCCTGCTATTGCTACATCCCCAGGAACTTTAAAGCCAGTATTTTGTAAGTTGAAATTCTGCGCCAGTACATTTAAATCAAATCCGGCAATTTGGGGTGCGCCAGTTGGGGGAGACTGAATAGCGATCGCACCATTAGCACTAAATCCTGCGGTACTTGCGTTTTCAACGATAATCTGCTGTCCATTCCACTTAAATTGTGCGGTGAGTGGTTTTGCCAGCTGCGCTACTCCTTGAGGAAGGCTGATTTGTCCGGCAGCGCGAATATCCGCAAGCTGGAAAGATTGTGTTGTGCCAGCTAGCTGAATATTGCTATTCAGCCGTCCTCGCAGTTGTGGTGAGAAACGGCTAAGTTGAATTTGAGAAGTTTTGACAACCCCTTGCCAGCGTTGTTGTGCAAGTTGACCTTGAGCGGTGATTGTCCCCCCTGCGACGTTCACAACCGCATCGGGAAAGACGATATTCTCTCCTTGTTTGGTAACAACAACTCGCCCGGTAGTAGGATAGGTGGCACTAGGCGCTTGCACCCGCGCTACTGTTTGCAGATTGCTCAGAGTGCCAGAAATATCGGCATTTGCCGAGACATTCCCAATGGTGATGGAGGGTGAGGAATTGTAGGCTTTGGCGATCGCATCCCCTGGTATATTTTTTGCTTGCACATTCAACGCCACTCGACCTTGAGGTGCAAGCTGAACTCGTCCGCTAGCTGTGACTTGCCCTCCCACATCTGGATTTGCTTGAACGCGAGAAACATTAACGTTTAACGGTGTACCCAGAGAACCAGAAATTTTCGCGTTCGCTGATATACCACCAATATTAATGGGAGTTGAAATGCCGTAACCTTGAGCGATCGCATTTCCTGGGATACCTTGAGCTTGAATATCTACGCCTACTTCACCTTGGGGAGCCAGTTGAATTTGACCATTAGCGGTGATTTTCCCTCCGGCTGGCGGCGTTACCTGAACATTAGAAACATCAAGCTTCAAGGGCTGTTTGCGAAGTGAGCCAGAAATTTGGGCTTTTGCTGAAACATTCCCCACTGCGATCGGTAGAGTAACGCCATAGCTGCGTGCTAGTATATCTCCTGATATCCCATAAGCTTGAGCATTAAATAATACCCCATCTTTGGCTCCTAGATTAGCTTGACCGCTGCCTGTAATTTGACCACCAGCTGCGGGGACTATTTTTAGATTGGAGACAGTAAGTTGAGATGCAGTTTGAGATGCATTCAAGCGGAAATCAGTATTGATGGTTTTAAATTGAACGCGGTCAACTTGAATTGGTTTGGTGTTACTTACCGTACCATTGATGACTGGTTGCCCAAGTGCGCCTAGTATTTTAATATTTGCTTGAATTTCGCCACTAGCTGGGACTGACGAATTTACTTTCAGGGTATCTAAGATATTTTTTGCAGTAACTGGTCTTATTTGAGCAGAAACATTAAAACCTGTTTGAGTATTAATTGTTCCATTTGCCAGAATGGGAACTTTGCCAAAGTTCGTACTCAGATTATCTAAAGTAACCGTCTGACCTTGAAATAGAAATTTCCCATTAAAATTAGAAATCGGCTGAGGAATATTTTGAATTTTAGCGGTGACTTGATTAGCTGTAGCTGTTCCCGTAATCGCGATATCTGAAAGTTTGGGTGGAATCTGCACCCCTAAGTCAGCATTTAAATACCCTGCTTGTAAAGCGATGGGTAACTGAATTAATCGAGTGATATCAGATGCTAGTAAATTTTGTGCTGAAAGCTGGAGGTTAGTTTGTTGAGCTTTGAGTTGGGTTTCGCCAACAATTTTAACAGCGCCTCCCCTAGTGAGTTGAGTATTGAAGTCATAACCAATCCTTTGATTTTGATCGGAAAATCGGGCAATACCACCAACTCGCTCTAATATTACTGAGCCATTGGGTTTAGTGAGTGCAGTGAATGGCATCAACTCTATATTGCCATCTTGGATTTGAAGTGACTGCAACTCAGTTTGAATAAAGCCTTGTCCCTCCCCAGCCTTAACTTGGGCTGTCACCCAACGACCATCTTTATCCTGTTGAACATAGACATTGGGTTGAACTAAGGTGACATTTAATGCCAGTTTTCGGCTAAGAAGGAGTTGCAACGGTGAGAACTGCACCTCCAAAGCTTTAGCTACCACCCGATCTTGATCGCTGGGAGTAACTGGTATCGATAGAGAGCTAAATCTCAGACTAGAAAGCGAAAAACGTTCAACGTTACCAACTTTTACTGGACGCCCCAGTAATTGCTCAAGATTTTGCTGTACTAACGGTGCCAAATCGTTGTATACATAGTTTCTAGCCCACCAAGCACCAACTATAATTCCAACTAGCAAAACCCCACCCAGAGCCAAACTGGTACGTCCTAAAAGCAGGAGCCACAGACGACGATTAGATGGTTCCTGATTGTTTTCTGAATTTGGCGATCGCTTCATGATTGTTACCAGTACCAGTACTTTTTTCTGGAGTGAGGCTAGAGACAAATTAGTTAGTTGTATCCGCAAGTTACAAAATATGGTTTCACAATATCAGGAATTACGCAAGAACTTTGCAGCAAGTTGCTTCTATTCATTAGACGAGACTGCACCAATAAGACGCATTTGCGGTGCGTCTATGTTATTTCATAATTTCGCGTAATTCCTGAATTTATTTCGATTAATAATTTATCACCAGACATTAGTTTTATTGGTCTTAAAATTTGGAAACTTCGCTGGTATTAGGAAGATTATTTAGAATTTTATCTGCGTCTTCAAAAGAATTGGTATGTATATTTCTTTCAGAAATTAGGTAACATTTTATGATTAAATTACTTTGCGATCGCACCTGTATATACGACTCTGGTTATAAAATTTAACTTTTGTAAAATCTAACTTAGTATAGATGACAAGAGTAAATAATCTTAAGTTAGAAGTAATGTAGAGTGGAAAGTCCCTTTCTAAAGCTGGATTTAGCGCCCCGAATAACACGATGCAAATACTAAATGAACGCACTTACAAAATATTCGTGAATAAAACTTAGGCTTACGTCAAGTTCTCAAAGAATTTTATTCAGTAATTCATCAACTAAAACTTGAGACTATGACTGTGCTATTAAATATCAACACGCTGGAAATATATCAAGAAGAATTAAATAACAAAATTCCCGACTTCTCTAAAAAGTTGGGAATCTGAGCTTTTCGATTCATCTTTTGCAAACCCAATCATTCATCAGTTGGATCGTCAATCATTTCCGGTACTAAAGCTGGGTTACTTTTACGTTCTTGTGGTGATTGCTCTCGAATAACATCGTCTATTCTGGCAGGGTGTTTAATTTTGTCCAATACCTCTGGACTTAATTTTGGCTCATCACCTTCTGGATTAGACTTTTCAGCCTGACTAGGAACTGTTTCCTTATTCATAATTATTTCCTTAAACCCTAAACTTATAGCCCAAGCTTAAGTTCTCCGATGGTCGGGTACACACTATCTTGGGACTTAATTTTACATAACGGTGGGAAGAAAGGCGATCCAACGAAACAGAATTTAGGAGTCAGTCGCCAGAATGGGCTAAACCTTAGCTATCCGCTAACAGAATGAATTTTGCAAGAAAGAGTGGATAGCGCAGCCTAAAGCCTTAAAGGGACTCATAGAGAGCATCTTGATTCTGACGCCTTGGCGGAGTGTCTCCGTCTCCCAATAATTGTGGTTTTTGGCTGACTCAGAGAGCAATGTCATGAAAGCTTGATATTGTTGCCATTGCTCAACACATAAACCAGCCCCAATGTTATGAAAGCATGACAATTAGATCCCAGAAGGGCTGATAAATTCGTGAAACAGCCAAAAAACCCACCTCTTACCCCTTGATCCCTAGATATGCTTAGTGGTTAATATTGACTTAACAAATAGAAATCCTCCGATCCCAAAGAAATGCTGATTTTGGCATCATAAGGAATTGAAAGGATATGCCTCAATTTAAAAACAGATTAAAAAACTTAAAAACTGGGCAAAACCAGGAGTCAGGATAAAAAATTCATCTGGAATGGATGAGATTTTACATAGCATTCTTTAACCAGGGGAAATCATTTACCGCTTAAACTACTGGAGGCCAAATTAATGGCAAAAGAACGCCCGCCACTAGAGGAGATGACCTTACGCCAACTACGCAAAGTTGCTAGCGAATATAGCATCTCTCGCTATAGCCGAATGCGTAAATCACAACTACTGGCATCAATACAAGAAGTTCAGCGTAGCAAAAACTTACTCAGTCCATCTCGTTCATTGGAGGCACAAGAAACCGTGGAAGCTGCAAAGTTTGAATTAGGTCAGGAAGATCGTACTGGTGGATCTTTAGCTGATGTTGATGAAGGACTGGCAGATTTGCCCTCTGGCTATGGTGAAAGCCGGATTGTACTCTTACCGCGCGATCCTCAATGGGCTTACACTTACTGGGATGTTCCCAATGAACACAAAGAGGAACTGCGTCGTCAAGGCGGACAACAACTGGCACTACGGATTTATGATGTCACCGACATCGATATCGAATACCAAAGCCCACATAGCATTCAAGAATATCCTGCTGATGAACTAGCTAGAGAATGGTATCTACCAGTTCCAGTTAGCGATCGCGATTATGTAATCGATATCGGCTATCGTGCTGCTGATGGTCGCTGGTTAGTACTAGCTCGTTCTACTAAAGTACATATTCCTCCCGTCTATCCTTCTGACTGGATTGAGGATGTCTTCATCACTGTAAATTTTGAAGAAGATTTACGTGGCAAAACTCAGTACGAACTAGTTCCCCCTGCCAAAAAGATTGCAGCTACTGCCAATGGCAATGTTGGTAATAATGCTGTGAATGGTAACCCCATCTACGACGAAATATTTGGTTTAGCAGAATCTGCCGAATCACTACGAGTTGCTGGTTCTATCTTCGGCTCCCAACAAGGTGCAGCGCGTCCTGAACAAGCCATTAGCTCCTACATTTTCCCATCGGGTGTGGGTCTGTGGGCAACTCCTACCGTGTCTGGCTTAACCGCTTCCGGTGCAGGTATGTCAGGTGTTGGCTTCTCGGCTTCCGCCGTACCAGTGCGTCCGCGCCAGTTCTGGTTAATTGCCGATGCTGAGTTGATAGTCTACGGTGCAACCGAACCCGATGCTACTGTAACCATTGGTGGCCGTCCAATTAAGCTAAATCCAGATGGAACATTCCGCTTCCAGATGTCCTTCCAGGATGGTTTAATTGACTACCCAATTTTGGCTGTAGCTGCTGACGGTGAGCAAACCCGCTCAATTCAGATGAAATTTAATCGTGAGACACCATCTCGGAATACTAACACCAAAGAAGAAGCTGTTGTAGAATGGTTCTCTTAAGTTTTGGCTCTGAGATTGACTCCAGACTGAAATTTTAAATTATTCCCCGCTATAGTGATTCTGTAGCGGTTTTTTTTGTATTATTATGTCCACAAAAAAATTATTTTTGTTATTTATCTTGATAATCAGTGCAAGCTTATTATCAGGTTGTCAAAAGATTGAAGCAAATTTAGTCCCAAAAGCATCTAAAAGTTGCCCTGGCAAAGATGCCAAGTTCAGTATTGATTTTTTTAAAACCAATAATCAAGGTAAAAAAAATCCTAAAGGTATTAACAATGTAATTATTTTTAATCCCAAATCAGCCGAATTAGATTTCAAAGTTAATGTTGGTCTATCTCATAAACTCTACGCCAAAGATAGTAGAGGTAAACTGCGTAAAGAATATGTAGCAAAACAGTTTCATGAACTCATCGCTGATGAGAATGCCAAGTTAAACGGACAGCTACCCATTGCCGCAATTAATGCCGACTATATAGATACTGAGGATAAACCCCAAGGCTTAAATATTTCTCGTGGCGTAGAGTATTCAGGAGCATTTAAAAATAAACGTTCTTCCTTTGGGATATCAGGAGGTACACCCCAGCAGCGACAGGCTACTATTCAAGCTGGTAGAAGAACGAACGATATTCTCAATTACAATTTAGTGGGCGGTAATGGCAGATTCTATCGTCAGGGTAAGTTTAAAGATATTTGTCAAGATTTGGGAGAATTTGCTTGTAAAAATGCAACTAATCGCTCTCTAGCAGCTATTACTAATCAAGGCTATGTAATCTTATTAGTTAATGACTTGAAAGCTAATTCCGAGATTGAATTATCTCAATTTAATCAAGAGTTACTACCAGATATGTTTGATAATGTCTTGGAAGGTATTGCTAGCAATAACTGTTTAGGTAAGATACAAGAAGGAATTTTATTTGATGGCGGCATGTCTCCAGGATTGTATTACAACCAGAAAACTTATGTAGAAAATCTTGGGCCGATTGGTTCAGTTTTTTTGATTTACAAAAAATAAAATAGTTATAATTCCCAGAGTTATTGCACCCCTCCCCGATGCTTTGACCTACGGTATACACACAAGTCAAATTACCCCCCTCAATCCCCCCTTGTAAAGGTGGGAAGCCGGAAATCTCTTCCCTCCCCTTTCCAAGGGGAGGGTTAGGGAGGGGTAAAACCGTGATTTCTCAGCTATTTCAGACTTGTGTATACACGGTAGGATGTTTTGGCAGGGTGGGGTGATTCGGGTTTAATAAGTCATTAAGCTGACTTGATATCATTCGTTATTTACAAATGACGAATAACTAATTCACTAGTTAATGCTTATTTACGACTTTGTGATTCATCTTGATTTTTAGTTTTTTGATGAGAAAAGCGAATTCCTACAAAGATGTCGTAAATAAACTCTAAAAAGTCTTTCTTTTGTAGCAACCCTGAAGTTTGATAACAGCCTTTTTCATCTAACAAAGGCTTCATCAGATAGTATGTAGACTGATATTTGTACCAAGGAATACAAGTCCATAAATGATGAATTAAATGGTAGTTCTGACCTAAAATTAGGATGTTAAGAATTGGGCTGGGGTATACACGAGCATTTTTCCAGCGATCGCGTTCAACAAAGGGACGATGGGGCAAATAATCAAAAAACAAGCCCACTATTAATCCCACGATACCAGAAGGTACAACCCAAAAATTGAGAACATACATTAAAAAATGATACTGAACTGAGATATAAACAATTGCAACAACAATTAAGCGGCTAATTAACCATTCCCATAGTTCATATTTGCGCCACAGTCGTCGTCGAAAGAAAAACACCTCGTGGGACAAGAATCGAAATGCAATCATCCACAGCGGGCCACCTGTAGAAACAAAATGATCTGGGTCATCTTTGGGATCGTTGACATGAGCATGATGCTGCAAATGTACTCGTGTAAACACTGGGAAAACGAACCCTAGCATCAGGGCGCTACCATGCCCTAGTATGGCATTAATTACTCGATTCCGGTGGGCAGATTGGTGACAAGCATCATGAATTACTGTTCCAGCACAATGCAAGGCAATAATGTTAGAAACAAAACACAGCCAGTCTGGCCATTGCCAAAGCCAGTAACCGCAATGAGATGACACCAGCACTGTCACAGATGCAAAAAACAGTAATAGTGTAGGATTGAAATCACCAGGAGGCGCTAACAATTCCTTCGGTGGAGCTTTCAGCAGTTTTTGTGCTTTTGAAGTTACCGTTCTTACTTCTGTATCTACTACGTCTTTAAAGATGACTTCCAAGTTGTTGCCATTTAGCTTTTTATAGTCATCAACGGCTGGGTCGATGATGATTAGGCTTTTGTCCGGGATGTCAAAAAAATTAGGATCTAAAGAGGCCATAATTTTCCTGGTCTTGATTCGTTGATAAAATGGGTTTGAAATCCCAAACTCAGCCAGCACAGAATAAATTTCTTGCCCCGATTAGAGAGATGAAAAGATTGGAAATTTAGCCAATACTCTTCTCTATTCAAATTAGGTATGGACTGTAAGAGATAGGGAATAGTAAAAATTTTGAATTCCTTGCTACACTACACACATAAACAAAATATTTGATTTTTCATTTCGGGAGTTGCTCCTGTTACTCATAATGCCAGCGACAACGGCATACATAGATTTTGGTTTGATATCGATATTTATCGATTTGCCCAGTCAATGTTTTTTGCGATGTGCTGAAATTGTGCTTTGTTATTGATTTTGTAAAAAACAATTTCCAACAATATAAAGAATACAGTTATTTGAACGATCAATGCAAGAGTTTTGTCAGAATTTGACGTATAATAAAAATATTTTCGACACAGATATCATACTTTTAACAAAAATGCATATTTTATTTGCTTAAATAAAAAAATCATCTTTTTTCCTAACTGATGCAATAAGTATATATACTTGCGATCGCTTATCTCCTTTCGATTCCATACAGTTGCTGTCTTCTTCTTTTAGCCAAAACTCCATCCCTGGAGTGTACTGGTAGCCAGAATGAAGCATGAGACTTGTTTGTGGAGCATACCACTTCCTACTCTGATTCTGAGTTCGAGGCTATCAAAAATATCAAATTTCTATACTTAACAACAAAAATTTTGCTATGCGTCAATTATTACTAGTTTTGTCAAGTATACTAACTCTCAGCAGTTTAAATCCCTCCGCCATGACAATAGCAGGCACAACGCCGGATTTATCTGAGATGCGCTTAGTTCAAAAGTTAAACTGCAATAATCCTCAAACGCAAGCTGGAATTAATGAATGTACCAAGTTGTCTTATCAGAATGCAGATAAAAAACTGAATCAGGTTTATCAACAATTGATATCTTCATTAGAAAGGCCTAGAAAACAAAAATTGATTGCTGCACAACTAGCATGGATCAAGTTTAGAGATACCAATTGTGAGTTTGAGAGAAGCAGATATGAGGGCGGAAGTATTGCCTCTACCATTTATTTTGGTTGTTTGGAAAATACCACAAAACTGCGTACCCAACAATTACAAGAATCTCTCAAAACCGATCCTTAAGCTGAAGCTGAAAGTCAATCTAGAAGAAGCTTTTAGAGATTAGACTTCTTGCATAGATCAAAAGCCCTCACCCTAAATTCCTCTCCCCAGCTTGGGAGAGGGACTTTGAAATTTTCATTTGTGCAAGAGGTATATTGAGTCATTCTTGAGTAAGCCACTCTCGAATTTGGCTCTAACTTTTAAATCCTTCAGGCTGATTTAGACGTTTGTGAAGTTGGTTCATCACTTGTCTCTTATAATTTAGTGCATCTTCATGGAGAATTGGTATCAGAGACTCAATAATCCATTCTCAGGCGGCAGCCTGGGAAGAAGGAAAGTTTTATTAAGCTAGGTTTTTATTAACTACTAGTTGTCACTGGGAACTAGACTAATTATCTTTTTCTGAGATTAACGTAAACCTAAAATTTCGGAAATCGCCGTTACAATATCCAAATAAAAGTTGCCTTTCACTGCCCGAAATAACTCAAATTTCGAGTCAGGGGCACCAAAAAACGGTCTGAGAAACCATCCTAACTGCATACCAACAAAAGCATAAAGCAATAACCAGGATCTTAAAATAGTGGTGCGGGTTTTTTTACCAACTTCATCTTGTTGAGAAAGTAATTGCATTCCTTCATACAGGAACTTCACGCCAAATACGCCTGTAATCCCAAAAATAAATACATTCAGCAGTTTAAAAAATTGATAAGAATCGGGTGTAGTGATTAGAAAAAATAGCGTAACTGGTGCCAAGCTAAATAAAAGTACACTAATTACTGATACAGATGTGAGTAATACAACGAAATGCTGTAGAATACTGCTCCGAGAACCAAACAAAACATTAAAAAAGAACAAAGTTGGGAAACAAATAATCAGTGTTAATAAATAAAATGCTGGAAGCTTAATAGCACCTGATAATGCTTGTCCCCAACTGTGGGATGCACCGATAATTGCTCCATAAAGGGCAAAGAAGATAGAACTAGATACGAATAGAGAACTGATTTTATTTTGTAACCGGACTCCCTGACGAATTTCTTCTAAGAATGACTGGCGATCGCGCAGTAAATTAACCAAAACCCCAAATTGTTGAATTCCGCGATTTTGCTTTTTCAGCATGATTTTATAGTTTGTATATTTTGTGGAATTGCTAATGACTAATTAACGGAATCCAAAGAGATAGCTAAGAGATTTAATGACGCTTAAATAGAAATTACCTTCTCTTTCGCGGAATAGTTCAAACACAGAACCAGGTGTGCCAAAAAACGGTCTGAGAGTCCATCCTAACTGACTGCCTACGAAAGCATAAAGAAATAGCCAAAATTGCAAAATTTTCTGGCGGGTTTTACTACCTTCATCATCTTGTTCTAAAACTAAACTCGTGGCTTGATACAAAGACGAAACACCAATAAATCCAGTCATGGCAAAGATAAAGACATTTAACAGAATTAAAAATTGGTAATTATTGGTGGTAATTAAGAAAAAGAGTGTGATTGGAGCAAAGCTAAATAAAAGTACGCTCGTGACTGAAACCGCAGTTAAGACTAATGCTAAATGCTGGGCAAAACTCCGTTTGGAACCAAAAATAATGTTCGCAAAGAACAACGTCGGTATACAAATCAAAAGTGTGATTAAATAAAGGGCTGGGAGTTTAATGGCGGAAGACAAAGCTTGCATCCAGCTATGGTATGCACCAATGATTCCGCCATAAGCAGCGATAAATAAGGAACTGCAAACCAGCAGCGAAATGATTTTATTTGGTAATCTCGTACCTTGGCGAATTTCCTCTAGAAAACCTTGGCGATCGCGCAGGAATCCAATCAGCACTGCAAAGTATTTGATTCCTGATGATTTCCGTTCCATCATGTTATCCTCACACCGATAAAATTCTAAGTTTCATCTGAGTAATCACCGCCAGAACCATACTTCCAAGCATCAATCAAACGATGCCAATAATATTGTTGTTCTTTTGGTTGATTCTTAATCCATGTTTCTAGCATTGGACTTAGCGAAAACAAGGCAGTGTATACACCTAAATTACTGTAATGTAACATCCAATCTAACAAACTTGCCAAACCTACTTGCGGAATTATCTTGGCAACTATCCCAGGATGATATAAACCAGTTTTTAACAGTGTTTGCGTCAGTGCCGAAAACTGCACGATATCTTGTAAAAATGGTTTTAGCACTGGTGTACCCAACTGTTGCATTTCCTGAAATACCGCTGAGAGTAATTGGTTAATTTGATCTGGGGCAATTTTCTGATTTACACCAACACTCATCGCCCTTTGAAATAACCAGGTAACAGTCAAACTCGGTTGATAAGGTTGCAGCAGTGTTAACGCATTTGCAGATAATTGTTCCGTTTCCAGCGCTTCGGAAATGCCATAAGTTAAACGCTTCAGGTGACGCACCATCGCTCCAAAACCACCAAAACTCAAGGGAGATTGATTACCACTGCTATCTCCGGCTGGTAGAATGCGATTCCAAGGAGTTTTTAGCGGACTTTGGCGATAGGTGGGAAAGAAACCAAATAGTGCCCGTTGAAATTTCAGGTTGCTCAACTCCACTCCCTGATATTCTGGAAGAAGACGCAGATATTCCTCAAACATAGCTTCTAAACTCAAACGTTGGGGTTCTGCATCCATGTAGGTAAACAAGTAAGTGGTTCTGCCATCCCTGGCTGGGAAGGCTTCCCAGAAGTACTGGCATTGATTCTGCAAAGATGTGAATGATAATAATAAGTCGCCTGAGTTATTTTCTGGAAAACCTTGAGCGCAACTTCCCACAACTAAGCACAGCGCATCTGGTTTTTTGCCTTGGCGTGCTTGTTGGCTGATGGGTGAAAAATGTCCCATAGCATCAATTAATAACCGAGTTTTAAATTGGTTATTTACCATCACCCCATCGGGATGAACCACTGCTTCGGTAAAAGGTGTGTTTTCTAATAACTTTCCATCGGCGGCGAGAAATCGGGTTTTCAAGGTAGCTAGTAGATAAACTGGATCTACGCCGATATTCAAGACATCCTCTACCCAAACTTCTGTACCGCCAGCAAAACTAACTCGCGCTGGGTTATATTGAGTGGCGATCGCACTTGCTAATTCTTCCTCAGTTAGCAAGTTCAATTCCACAAATACATCTAATTCTTTGCGAGAAATATTCCACTCTTGTTCCCTCCCCCGCAAAATTCCCCGTTCCAGCAACGCTACCCGCAACCCCTTCACCGCCAAGGCGCAACCGATTAAAATCCCTAAAGTGCCACCGCAGATAAGCACATCAAAGTCTACAACGCCTAAAGATTGTTGATTTTCTTTAACTAACTGTGGTGTGGGTGCAGTGTTTTCGCGCAGAGATGTGAGAATGCGATCGCCTTGGCGCAATCCTCCTAAAACATCGCCGGGTAATTGGGAAAGAATTTCTTCAGTTAAAGACATTTTGGAAAAATTTAACTCTACATTCCAAAACTACCTGAGAATGAAAAAAGTAGCTGAATCAAAAAACCTCTCTCTGGTTTTACTACCTAAAAACGTCCGTCTCCAAGTCGGCTTCGGTGTACAGACAAGTCTGAAGTAGTTTACGAATCTGGTTTTTACCCCACCCTAACCCTCCCCTTGTAAAGGGGAGGGAACTAGATTTCTTTTTTCCCCCCTTTCCAAGGGGGGATTAAGGGGGGTAATTCGACTTGTGTATACACCGTAGCCGAGTCGGAGAGAGAGAATTGAGCTTTAATTTAAGGCTGCGAGAGGTTTGTCTAACTCACGTTAAATTATCCCAAACCGAATAGTTTAGAAATCGCAGGCAATAATTTATTAGTCGCTTCCACCAGAGAAGCAACAGCAGGTAAGCCTGTAAATATCCCTTTCAACATGGTGATTGCAGTTTTTGCTGTCTTCTGCTTAGTGGATTCTTGAGGATTTTTACCCGCTTCTGCCAAAGTGTTTACCTGTTCTAGCGCTTCGGTTTTGTCTTCTTCTGATAAATATGTGGATTGGATGATTGCATCTTGCAACTGCGACAATAATTCTTTAATTCCTGGTTTCTCGGCATCGGTTGCATCAGGTAACTGATTGAGGGCAATACTCACATTACCGCTAATGGTTCCTAGATTAGCAATAGAATTATTGCCAGCGATACCGCTAACATTACTGCTACCTTCAATATTGATGCCGCTGATATCTGACATGTTGGTATTTCCTTGTGTATAAAATTTAGGCTGCTTGAGAGCAGTATCTACCATATTTTCTAAACTAATAATGCGCTGATCTTTTTCTACAAGTAATAATTGCTGACTCTGCGATAAAGCTTTGAGTTGATTATAATCATCAAAATATTCTGCACTGAGTTGAGATTTATCGATACCTGCGGCGGTTTTGGCTCTGAGCAAGATTTTATCATCGCCGCGTTTCTCCATTGCCACGATTTCTAACTCGGCTTCGGGATGGTTTTCGGCAAGATTTTTGAAAGCTATGGCAACAGCGCGGGGGTCAACGCCTTGATTATGGTAAAGGTCGAGGGTGTCAAAAATTGGCTTGATAAAGTTGGCAAAATCCCCGTCTGCAAATACCTCTTGTTTATTATCAGGTTTGCGGAGCGGGTCGGGGTCTTCTTTGGTGGGTAAGCGCATAAAGACATATTCACACCTTACCCCATGCAATTTAGTTGTATTTGTAATGCCCCAATCTTCGATGTACGCGCCGGTGAGGGTTGCACCTGTTAAATCGGTGCCGTCTAGTTGCGTTTGCTTTAGTTTTGCTCTTGACAAATTGGCATCTTGCAAATTGGCTTCACTGAGGTCAGCGCCAATAAAGCTGGCATCTGCTAAATTTGCTTTTTGTAAGTTGATACCCCGCAGGTTTTCACGGTAAAAATTCTTATCCTGTCCCTGTCCTGTAACCAGCAGTTGACGTACTTGTGAGTTTTGAAGATAAGTTGAGCCAGGACGAACACGGTCAAGCATTTTGGCTTGATACCAACGGCTACAGATAAGAATAGTGTTTCGGAAATCTGTACTTTTGAGTGTGGCTTGGGTGAAATCAGCATTGGTTAAATTAGCGCCACGAAAACTTGTACCTCCTGTTGCAGCAAAAGCGATCGCTATATTACGAACCAAAGACAAAGAGTGCTTTTGATCTCCTTTCATAGCTCGCCAACTGATGTAAATGCTAACTAATGTTCCGGCTACGGCTACGGCTGCGGCTCTAGCTCCGGTTCTGGCTGCGGCTACGGCTGCGGCTATGGCTGCGGCTATGGCTCCGGCTATGGCTATGGCTGCGGCTATAACTCCAGCTATGGCTGCGGCTCCGAGTATGACCCCGGTTACGGTTCCGGCTCCGGCTAGGGTTCCGGCTATGACTACGGCGAACACTACGGCGAGGGCTACGGCTAAGGCTCCTAAACCAGCTGCTACTCCTTGGCGAATTGTGATGAAGAAAAAGGCAATTAATACGATTAGGGCAGCCCAGCCGGCAATCTGAAACTCTAAGCCGGAAGTATCAAATATTCGTGATACCAAATAACCGTTGACAGCCCATAAAAATCCTGAAAGTCCCGACAACAGCCACGAGACAAGGACTAGGAGAATTGCCCAATGTAGTTGCAGTCCAGCTTTGGCATGGCTGAAGTTTGCACCTGTTAAATTAGCATTGGTGAAGTTTGCCCCTCGGATATCGGCATAGCTAAAGTTTGCACCCGCAAGGTCTTGTCTACCTTTGAAGTTGCGTCCTCGAAGATTTTGACCGGAGAAGTCTAAAGCCATGTTTCACTTTACGGAGGTGAGCAAATTTTACTACACGCTCACTCCTGTAAATTCAGGAATGGTTAGATATATTTGTTAGTTGAGGCTAAAAGGCGCAACTTCGAGGATAAAAGGTGCAACTTCGAGCCTCAGAAGGTCATCGTTGAGCCTCAGAAGGTCATCGTTGAGCCTCAGAAGGTCAACGTTGAGGTTAAAAGCCGCAACTTCGAGGATCAAAGGTGCAACTTCGAGGCTCAGAAGGTCAACGTCGAGCTTCAGAAGGTCAACGTCGAGCTTCAAAGGCTCATTTTTGCACTTACTTTTATATTAAAACTCGATGTGCGACTTAATATTTTGACCTCTCTCCAAACCTCTCTCCTAAAAGGAGAGAGGCTTTGATTTTTGCTCCCCTTCCCTACAAGGGAAGGGGTTGGGGGTTAGGTTTGCGTCTAAGTGGGCAGCTAGAGAACCGTGAGATACTGCGCCGATGAAATTTGCAAGGCGATCGCTGCTTTGGGTGTGTGGGTTAGATGCTGGTAATTTTTGGGTACGTGCAAGTTGTTGAACATACTGCAACACGTCTTTTAGGTGTTGCTCTGGCAGTTGTTCAATAGCGTCAAAGATAGCTTGTTTCGTTGTCATCGCAATAGCTCAATGTCGCTTTCAGGTTGTTAATATTTTATCTGCTAAACTGCGGTTCGCTCACGCCCAGAAGCTATAGCCGAGTCTATTATGTGGATATAGGCACTGCATAACAACTTGCATTACAGGAAATACTCATGGAACGTTCAAAATTAATTGCTATTCTTACAGGTGCGATTTCGATCATTTTAGCGATCGCTTACCTCATCGTAGTCCAACTCCTGGACTACCGAGACATGAAACCCGCCCCCATCAGCCAAGTTGACTCACCACCTGCCATTACTATCTCTCACTGGCAGGTTGACAAAATCACCCAAATATAAATTATCTTTAGTCGATTTGTAGAGACGCAATCAATCGCGTCTCTTGTCATTTATATGAATTGATAAAACTAATGATAACTATTGATTCATCCCTCATTCGATGCATAGATAAGAATAAATACCTATTATTCATTGTTGAAATAGTTGATTATATAAGAAATAATTAGAGTTATTATCCTAAATTTATTTAATTAACTAATTCCATTTTGACAGATATAACGGTAAGCTGTTTCTAACAAAATTAAATAAACATAAATTTGTATGTTCTGCGTAGGCGTCGTCCGTCGTAGACATCCCTGGGTTAACTGGGATCAACGCCAGTTGACTCAAAACCCATAATTTTTGATGACAAATTTAGAGGTAAGTTAATGGCTCAGTTTCTACTAGAGACTGTTTGGCTAGTTCCGTGCTATGCCTTAATAGGTGGTTTGTTAGCCGTCCCTTGGTCGCCAGGGATCATTCGGAAAACGGGGCCAAGACCGGCGGGTTATGTAAATTTGGTGATGACATTTTTGGCGTTTGTACATAGTGCGATCGCCTTACAAGCAACTTGGAATTATCCAGCCCAAGAAGTATTTATTCCGTGGTTATCTACGGCTGGTTTAGATTTAACCATTGCTTTGGATATATCCTCAGTCAGCGTCAGCGCTTTAGTTGTGATTACTGGCTTGAATTTGCTGGCGCAGATTTATGCGATCGGCTACATGGAAATGGATTGGGGTTGGGGACGCTTCTATTCTTTATTAGGATTATTTGAAGCGGGATTATGTGCCCTTGCTTTGTGTAATAACTTGTTCTTCAGCTATGTAATTTTGGAAGTCCTGACGCTGGGAACCTATCTACTAGTCGGCTTATGGTTTAGCCAGCCGTTGGTAGTTTCAGGTGCAAGAGATGCGTTTTTAACTAAACGGGTGGGAGACTTATTCTTGTTGATGGGCGTGTTGGCATTATGGCCTTTAGCTGGAACTTGGAATTATACAGAATTAGCTGAATGGGCGGCTACTGCTAACGTCAACCCGACAACTATGGCGCTGGTAAGTTTAGCTTTAATTGCTGGGCCGATGGGTAAATGTGCCCAATTTCCCCTGCATTTATGGCTAGATGAAGCGATGGAAGGCCCTGTTCCCAGTACGATTTTGCGGAACTCGGTAGTAGTAGCTAGTGGTGCATGGGTGCTGATTAAATTGCAACCTGTGTTAACCATCTCGCCTATCGCTTCCTCGGCGATGGTTGCGATTGGTGCGGTGACAGCCGTGGGTGCTTCGTTAATTGCGATCGCTCAAATCGATATGAAACGCTGTCAATCCTATTCTGTCAGCGCATACATGGGTTTAATATTCATCGCCGTGGGAGTGCGACAAGACGAAGCGGCGCTATTGTTAGTCCTCACCCACGCCATATCCGCAGCACTATTGGTGATGAGTACGGGCGGAATTATCTGGAATAGCATCACCCAAGACGTAACCCAAATGGGTGGACTGTGGAAGCGTCGCCCGATTTCTGCGATCGCCTTTATTGTCGGCAGTTTGGGGTTAATTGGTTTTCCACCACTGGGTAGCTTTTGGGCGCTGATGGAATTAGCAGATGGGTTGTGGGAAACTCAACCTTGGTTAGTGGGAGTAATAGTCGCGGTAAATGCTTTGACAGCCGTGAGTTTAACCAGAGAATTCGTTTTAGTTTTTGGCGGTAAAGCTACACAAATGACAGAGCGATCGCCTGAAGCTCACTGGCCGATGATTCTGCCGATGATGATTCTACTTGGCTTTAATCTACATCTTCCTTTCATCTTACAAAATTTATCACTTTTACCAGATTGGGCAAGCCTAAATAAAGATGTCGCACTACTTTTAAATTGGTCGAGTATTTTCGGTTGTAGCATCACTGGCATAATTTATTTAAGCAACATTCCTAAACCGATTCGCCTCCCTTGGAAAGGGTTACAAGACTTAATCGCATACGACTTTTATACCCCCAAACTCTATAAAATGACCATAATTTTTGGAGTTGCCAAAATTTCCCAACTTGCCGATATGATTGACCGCTTTGTAGTCGATGGCATCGTTAATTTCGTTGGTTTATTTTCGCTATTAGGTGGTGAAGGTCTCAAATACAGCAACTCTGGACAAACCCAGTTTTATGCACTCACTGTTCTTCTAGGAGTGAGTCTTTTAGGAATGTGGGTAACTTGGCCATTTTGGGGAATGCAATTTTTAAATATGGTTTTTCAAATCTCGACAATTGGATAGCAGTAACTATCCTACAAAAAGCTAACAGTTTAATATTGTGAGGAGAATTTCGTGAGCAGACAACATCCCCAAATCAATCTTTCCAGAAGAGGTTTATTGAAGTTTGGTGCAGGTGCGATCGGTACAGGTGTATTGACTGCCGGACTTACCTCAAACTTACTTGCAGCCGAAAAAAAAGCCCCAGCAGAAGATGAGATTACCCCCGACAAGGCATTGCAAGAATTATTAGATGGTAATGAAAGATTTGTTCAAGCAAAACGTCGCAATCCTAACCAAACTCATTCACGTTTAGTCGAAGTTGCCAAAGGTCAAAAGCCCTTTGCTTCTATTTTAGGCTGTGCAGATTCACGAGTACCTTCAGAGATTGTTTTTGACCAAGGACTTGGAGATTTATTTGTCTGCCGGATAGCTGGTAATATTGCCACAACACAGCAAATTGGTAGCTTAGAATTTGGCAGCTTAGTATTAGGTACTAAAGTCATCCTGGTAATGGGTCATGAAAGATGTGGTGCGGTAGAGGCCGCAATTAAAGGTGCTGAAGTGCCAGGGCGAATTGGAAGTTTACTTGAAGCAATTAAACCAAGTGTAGAAAGCTCAAAAGATAAAGAGGGAGATAAGTTAGAAAACGCTTGTAAAGCAAATATTTTAGCGCAAGTTAAAAAGTTGAAATCATCGACAGTTTTATCTGAATTAATCAAGGCAGAAAAACTGAAAATAGTCGGTGGTTATTACGATTTAGATACTGGAAAAATCAGTATAGTAAGTTAGCTTTTTTGTCCTTTGTGATTAGTCACTTGTACTGAGTTTCGACTGCGCTCAACTACCGCGCAGTCTTGGCGCAGCCTCTCAAAGAGTTGTATTGGTCATTGGCTAAGAATAAGTCATCAAGAACAAAAGACAAAAGACAAATAACAAAGAACAAAGGACAAAATTACTATGTTAAGTGTCTTGATTTGGCTCCCGATTTTTGCTGCTATTCTCGTAGCAATATTACCTGTAAGCATACCTAAGAATCGCATTCGTTTAATAGCATTAATCTTTTCAGGAATAGTTCTCTTCTGGAACCTGTTTATCCTGCTAAAATTTGATATCAGCAATCCAGGAATGCAATTTAAAGAGTATTTACCTTGGAATGAAACCCTTGGTTTGAGCTATCAAATAGGTGTTGATGGTCTTTCTATCTTGATGTTGGTGTTAAATAGCCTGCTCACCTGGATTGCTATTTACAGCAGTAGTAAAGAAACTGAACGTCCCCGGCTGTTCTACTCCATGATTTTATTAGTTAGTGGAGGAGTTGCAGGTGCTTTTCTAGCAGAGAATTTGCTGCTATTCTTCCTATTTTACGAACTAGAATTAATCCCCTTCTATTTGCTAATTTCCATTTGGGGAGGTGCAAAACGGGGTTATGCTGGAATGAAATTCCTGATTTATACTGCTGTTTCGGGAGCCTTAATTCTAGCGACATTCTTGGGTATGGTGTGGCTGAGTGGTTCTACCAATTTTGCTTTTGATGCCGTCTCTACAGAAAATCTGTCAACAGCAAAACAAATCCTTTTACTAGCAGGAATAGTTTTAGGTTTTGGCATTAAAATACCCTTAATTCCCTTCCATACTTGGCTACCCGATGCTTACGTTGAGGCTTCAGCACCAATCGCCATTCTTCTCGGTGGCGTGTTGGCAAAGCTGGGAACCTATGGACTGCTGCGATTTGGGTTAGGTATGTTTCCCCACGCTTGGAGCATTATTGCACCGACTTTAGCAATGTGGGGAGCAATCAGCGCCATCTATGGGGCAGTAATTGCGATCGCTCAAACAGATATCAAGCGCATGGTAGCATACAGTTCCGTTGGTCACATGGGCTATATCTTGCTAGCTGGTGCCGCTAGTACTCCCTTAGCACTCGTTGGTGCAGTCGCCCAAATGTTCAGCCACGGTATCATCCTGGCGATTCTCTTCCACTTGGTGGGAGTCGTGGAAGCCAAAGTCGGTACACGCGAGTTAGATAAACTCAATGGTTTAATGAGTCCTATACGCGGTATACCCTTAATTAGCGCTTTATTAGTTTTAAGTGGAATGGCTAGCGCAGGTATTCCCGGTTTAACAGGATTTATTGCCGAATTTCTCGTCTTTCAAGGTAGTTTCTCTGCCTTTCCCATCCCGACAATTTTGTGTGTAGTCGCTAGTGGATTAACCGCAGTTTATTTTGTCATCCTCCTCAACCGCACCTGTTTTGGCAGACTCGATAACTTCGCTTACTATCCCAAAGTTCTTTGGTCTGAGAAAATACCAGCTTTAATTTTGGCAGCTTTCATCATCTTTTTGGGAGTACAACCCACTTGGTTAGTGCGTTGGAGTGAATCCACAACTACAACAATGGTGGCTGCAATTCCCTCTTTAGAAAAAACCGTAATCTCTGAAGTAGCACTGAAATAGAAAATACATCAAAACACTTGTAGAGACGGCGATTTATCGCGTCTCAAAATCTATCCCCCCAAACGCGATAAATTGCGTTTCAAAACCTATCCCCCAGACGCGATAAATCGCGTCTCTACCAATTTACGATTACTATGACAGCAATTAAAACAGCAATTAAATTACCCCCTTCAAAACACGAATTTGCCGAAGTAATTCACCGCTTAGAAGCAGGCGGTGCAATGTTACCCGATACTCCAGAAAATTTGATGCAAATTATCGGTTTATATAAAGCTTATGCTGTACCGATGGATTTCTACTGGCGTGACCTACTTTATATTGCCGAACGCGAATTTTTAAACCCGCTTCCCTTCTTTAAATACTTCTTGCCCAAAGAGTATTTAGAACTGCATAATCATTACGCCGGCGATGATGCCGATTTACGAATTTGGCGTGGCGAAGCTACTGCACATCCAGAACTTTTGGCATTTATCGAAAAAGGTGAAACTTTCAAAATGCCGAAGTTATTGCATCACTTGTTCCACGATCGCATTAACATGGAATTTGCGGAAGCTTGTATGCGGGCGATGTTGTGGCACAGAGGGATGGGTGGACAATTTGACCCTTATCTAGATTCTGAAGAATACAAAGCCAACGCCGATAAGGCAATTAAAGCTTACTTCCAAGGGAACCCAGTCATGCTGGGACTTTACAAGCTGTTTCCCGATATGTTTTTGGAACAGTGCCGCCAGATGTCATACTACGCTAATCTGGGCTTATTCTGGGAAGTCATGGCCCCGGTATTCTTTGAAATGTCCGATCGCTATGACGAAGGTACCATTAGCAGCGTCCCAGAGGCAATGAGTTTTTTAGTTAATGGTATATTTGCGATCGCAGGTCGTCCCATTTACCATCACGTTTATATTCGTGGTGAATGCTACGAAATTGTGCCCAAATCCAAGGGTTTCATGTGGTTATATGAAGCTGCATTACCTTACGTAGAAGCAGTTTTCTACCGCACTGCACCCTTCCGAGGAACAAAATCTTATAATGCTCAAGCGCGTCAAGTACCAGAAGACCAGAAAGATTTTCACTATGGTATTCTTTACGCTGATGTGTTTCCAGTCGGTACTGCTGGCATTCCTCCCACATTATTAATGCAAGATATGTTGCATTTTTTGCCACCATATCTTATTGATTACTACAGCCAACATTGCCGGGGTGAAGAAGATATGTTGATTCAGTTGGGAGTTAGTTTTCAACGGTCAATGTATTGTGTTACTTCTGCGGTAATTCAAGCTTTACGAACTGCACTTTTATATCCTTTAGATGACCAAAATCCCAAGCATTTACAAGCTAATCGAGACTTTTTTGAAATGCAGCTAAATCGCTTTACTCGTGCTGACTACAATATTCGTGATGCTGCTCGTTTAGGAAGCATTCAAAGTCAAGATTATCGATAAGATATCTCCACCTAAAACCTTTGTAGAGACGTATCACTGCTACGTCTCTACATTTTTTTGCAAATGACTTGGAGATGCGATCGCTAATAAAGCAATACGGTTCAGTTAAGCCTAAAACTCTTTGTCAAAGTCAATTTTTTTTAACGAACCGCCAAGGACGCCAAGGACGCAAAGAGAAGAAAGAAATGCTTAACTGAACTGTATTGGCTAATAAAGAGATGCCAACACTTTATCAGCTGCTGCCCGGAATGCAGTTGCCGCACCAGCACTCATATCCCGTGGCGCACAGATGCGATTTCTCACATAGGCCAGTGTGATAGCACCAACCGCAGCCGCAGTGGGGTCGGCATTATCTTTACCACCCACACGTCCCCACGGTAATGCTGCACCATTGCCATTGATAAGATAGTCAGCCAGCAATCTGAGGTGAAAATCAACCGCTTCTTTAACGGCTGTTGTGTCGCCATTGACCGCCAATGCTTGCACCCCGGAGTTTTTCAGAATATCTCCTAAAGCAACTTCTCGGTTATCAGTCAACCTTTCAGCCGCTTCTGCCCGAAATTGGATTTCTTGGCTAATAGCCGGGTCAGGTGGCGAAGGATTGCCGATTGGTGTCACGCCCCACCGACGACGCAAAAGTAAATTGTTGGTGGTATCATCCGATTTGACGCGGTGATAAGCGGGACGCTGTTTGAGCGCTTCAAACCAAGCGTTAATCCGAGGATAGCGGGGATTTCCCTTGAGTTGATATCCCCGATAAACGGGTAAGTTAGCCGCCAATCTGTCTAAATGGGGACTATAGGTAATATCTACGACGCTAAATGTTGACAAAAAGTAGGGGCCAGGATACTTTCCGAGAAGTTGCTCTAGTTCGTCTAATTTCGCTTCAAAAGCTGCTTGTAAGCTTGCTAATTCATGCGGATCTTCTGGGGGTTGTCTGAGAAATTTGTAGGCGATATCTCTCACACCATTGGTTTCAGCATCCTCAAGCCACTGTCTTGCAACGGTGTTTTCCTCTGGGTCTTCAGGAAGCAAGGTTGGCCCAAATCTTTCTTCTAAGGCTAACAGAATATCTTTGGATTCATAAACTAACTTGTCTTCAATTTTTGCAGCAGGGACAAGGGTTGTAGGCACTAAATCGGTATACCATTTAGGCTTGTTAGTCAAGTCGATAAACTCTGTTGCAAAGGGAATTTCTTTTTCTTCGAGAGCAAACCAAACCCGTTCGCAAAATGGACACCAAGAGTTAGTATCGCGGTAGAGCAGTACTGGCGGTTCTGTGTCTGGTGGCAGTTTATGAAGACTGCTAGGAATGGGAGCGGTAGAAGGAGATTGCCCTGGTCTACGCACCCGTCGAGCCGGGGTATTTTTTTGGGCAATTTCTAACAGTTGTTCCCAATTAGATACTGTGTCTTGAATTGACATATTTCACCTTAATTTAAGTTAATTTTGTTTCCACAAATGAGTCAGAGTGATTTATAAAGTAAATATAAGTAGTGGCGTGGCAAGGCTAAATTGCTGCAAAAAAATTGTAGGTTGAGTTGAGGAACGAAACCCAATACTCCGATCAATGTTTGGTTGAGCAAAGCGAAACTCAACCTACATCTATTTTTAAATAGATAAAAAGCTAAATTTTTGAATTCCAATCATTAACTACTGTAAATAAGTGTATTTGCCGGAGTTAATAGTGATTATCACATGAAAATAGTTTGAAAGCAAGATTTAATATATCTGTTTTTTGACTTACTTAAGCCGTCAAAATCAGAAAAATCTCTATCAATTTGAGTCATAGACAGGATAGAAAGCTTAAATCAAAAAATACACTTATTCGTTTAAGTGTATAAAGTCAAGCTAATATCTGCTAGTAATCTAAAATACTTGCAATTTCATCGAGTGTAGCCCAAGAGTGAAGCACCCCATCCAATGAAAGCGCTACCAAAGACTAGCCATGCAGCATTGATGCGAAAGTGAATAGCTAAAATGGCTGAGACGATCGCGATCGCTAAACCGAGAAAATCTACAAATGGGGCTTGTGGTAATGTTAAAGTCGCTGTTCCCAGTTGCAGAGTAGTCACAACCATTAGGGCTACAGCACTAACATTCACAGCATCCAAAAATGCTCTAGTCCAAGAAGAGGCTCGTAAACGGGGGATTAGGGGATTTAGGGTAGCAACGAAAACAAAAGAAGGTAGAAAAATTCCAATGGTGGCAACAATTGCACCAGGTATGCCAGCAATGAGATAACCGATAAACGTAGCGGTGGAAAGTACTGGCCCAGGGGTAAATTGACCAATTGCGATCGCATCTAATAACTGCTGTTGTGTCAGCCAGCCGTATTCTTGAACTAATCCCCCTTGCAGAAAAGCCACCAACAGGTAGCCACCACCAAACAAGACACTACCAACTTTCAGAAAAAACCAACCCAACTGCCATAGAGAAACGTTGGCTACAGTCGATGCAGTAGCTACTGATGCCGCAAGTACAGCGGATGCTTTCAAGGTTGCACCTGTGCTGAGACTAGCAATCAGAAAGTTGGCTTTATCTCCTGGTTTGTCGTTTTTATCGCCAGAATGTAACCAAACCATACCCAGCAATCCCCCAATTAATAGGGCAATTACTTCATTTAATTTCAATAACAATGTTAGCAATGCCACAGCGAAAGCAATTACTAGTAATTGGCGAGTTTTCACAGCCTTTTTGGCCAAGCCCCACAGGGCATTGATGATGATTGCTAAAACAGCCGGTTTAATGCCATAAAGTAAGGGAGCAATTTGGGGTAGAGTACCGTAGGCAACATAAACCCAAGCAAACCCACCAGTAATTAGAACCGCAGGTAAGACGAAACAAACGCCTGACACAATCAGCCCCAGCCATCCTGCATAGATGTATCCTATGTGGATAGCCATTTCTGTGGAATTGGGCCCAGGAATTAGGTTAGTTGCGCCCAGCAAATCTAGAAAATGCTCCCTTGTCAACCATTGACGCCGCTTAACCACTTCATCTTCAATCATGGCAATATGGGCAACCGGGCCTCCAAAGCCGATGACACCCAATTTAAAAAACAAGTTGGCGAGTTCACCCAAACGACTTGGTGCTGAGTTAGTCATTTTTGCTTGGCAATATACTTTTCAAGTAGGAATTGCTTGAGGTGGGGTTGTTCTAAATTTAAACCAAGCTCTTGAGCTTTCTGACTAATTTCCTCATAAGTCAGACCTTCACTAATAGCATTGGCAATCAAGGCGATACCACCAGCCCTTGCTCCAGCAGCACAGTGAATTAAAATTGGTTTGGGTAAGTTCTCAATTTCCTGAATTGCTAAATCTGTTTGCTCTTGATTTGCTTCTGAAGGCTTTAATGGCACATTAGCATATTGCAGTCCAGCCGCTTGAGCTTGCTGCTGTTCGTCACTGAGAAAACCTGGTTCATCGGGAAAACGCAGGTTCAGCACTGACTTAAATCCCTCTTGGGCTGCCTGTTTTAACTCTTCAGAAGTTAGTTGTCCAGCAGCGCTCAAGTCGTCACTAACTTTTTTAGTGTTGCTCATAATCTTTAAAAACACTATTCCGATAGCTTTATAGTAGTTTATTCTGTAGACTATTTATTTATAGAGCAATTTTCGTAGGATGCTTTCGCCTAAAATGCAAATGCCTTGACCGAGGTAAAGAATACTGACGCAAAGCAGCTTCTATTTCTTGAATGACATGAAAATCACGGTTTTCTCGCAGCATCAATTTTCCCAGTCTTGCCATCAGTCTTTCAGCACTAGCACTACTGTATAAATAATTGATCGCTTCAACGAAATAATCAGACTCAAAAGGCTGCGATTGCTCGGCTTAAATTTAAAAAGCCCTGATAAAAGTTCAGGGCTTTGATTTATATGCGGTTTATTAAATGCCAGCCTAAAATTTTTGCTAGCGCTTTTCTATAGAATTAATCATCCCTGAATCGCTTGCAGAAAGATAGCGGAGAACTACCCCTTTTCTACCTGGGTATCTATTTAATAAAGTCTTTAGATTTGTATATATTTCTACTATGCGATGGCCTACCCGCCCGCCGTAGGCGATCGCTTCTTGGTAAAATTCCCCTATCCTTTGGTATTTGGTTACACCACGGTAAATATGAATAGGTTATTACCATGAAAATGATGCAATTTAAATGACGATTAGCTTACTGGACATTAGGGCTGAACTTCGCGCAGCCGACGCTCCAGAAAGCGGCGTTCGCTGTCATTTGTAACCAGCATGAGCGCGATCGCGTAGCTCTCTGCGGCTGACGCTGAGGCTCCGATGCGGCGCAGCATCTCGGCACGGGTGGCGTGAAATAGATGGTAGTCATTAAGTTGGGAAGCAAGCCTATCAATGAGTCCGAGAGCCGTCTGAGGACTCTCTATCATTGAGATCGCCACCGCCCGGTTCAGCGACACAATCGGCGAGGGCTGCAAGCGTTCGAGCAAATCATAGAGGCGGACAATTTGTAACCAGTCCGTTTCTTCTGCTTGTGCTGCTTGACAATGTAGTGCCGCGATCGCTGCTTGTACTCCAAACGGGCCAGTTCCACCCCGCAGTGACTCCTCAACAAGCGGTAGCGCCTCAGCAATCTGCTGTTGGTTCCAGCGACGACGATCCTGATCTTCAAGCAACACCAGATCGCCCACCTCATCCAAACGGGCATCGCGCCGGGAGTCGTGCAGCAACATCAGCGCCAAGAGTGCAGTCACTTCTGAGGGCGGTTGCGGTGCCATCAACGTCCTCACGAGGCGACCCAGCCGAATCGCCTCTGTGCAGAGGTCAGCCCTCACCATCGTCTCGCCCCTAGTCGTCGCGTAGCCCTCATTGAAAATCAGATAGATCGCCGTCAGCACTGCATCTACCCGCACAGACAGATCGGTTGTTTCCGGCACTTTATAGGGAATACCTGCATCCCGAATCTTGCGCTTGGCGCGTACCAACCGTTGCGCCATCGTTGCCGTGGGCACGAGAAACGCCCGCGCAATTTCATCTGTCTCAAGTCCGCCCAGCAGCCGCAGCGTTAAAGCAACCTGCGCCTCGATCGCCAGTGCTGGGTGGCAGCAAGTAAAGATCAGCCGCAGCCGATCGTCTGGAATTTCGTCTGTATCGTAAGTTGGCTCCTCACGGGTTGGGATTAACCCGGAGGCGGCGTACCATTCCAATTTTTCCGTTAGGCGTGTCCGCCGTCGGAGGCGATCAATGGCTTTGGATCGGGCTGTTTTGACGATCCACGCACGGGGAAGATCGGGCACGCCGCTGGACTGCCATTGATTCACGGCGGCTATAAAGGCTTCCTGTACCGCTTCTTCAGCCACATCGAAATCCCCCACCAACCGGATGAGGATGGCGACGATCCGCCCCCATTCAGCCCGGTAAAGGGAGGCGATCGCTTGTTTTACGTCTGTTTTTGCGTTTGGGATCATACCTGAATTGAAGGGGGCAGGGGGCAGGAGGCAATTTTTATCTTTTCCTCGATAAAAATTTTTGGCGAGGTGTCGAATTGAGGCAGCACCGTTCGACTTACGAAAGAAGGGAACAAGGGAGGTATACCCCGATCGTACTAAACGATAAAAATTTTTGGCGGAGTGTCGATTTGAGCCAGCACCGTTCGACTTACTGACAAAGGGAAGTAACAACGGGAAATAAAGGAGGCAACCCCATGAAATATTTGCTGCTGATTTACCTGGAGGAAAATGCCCTGAGCCAAACCGAACGGGAAGATTGTTATGTAGAATCCGCGCAACTGGCACAACAACTCAACTCGAAGGGGCAGTATCTCGCGACCGCCCCACTTCACTCTGTGGCCACTGCAACCAGCGTTCGGGTGCGCGACGGCAAACCGCTAGTAACTGACGGGCCGTTTGCAGAAACCCGCGAACAATTGGGCGGTTTTTTTCTGATTAATGCTCAGGATCTCGACGAAGCGATCGCGATCGCCGCGAGGATTCCAGGCGCGCGCGTTGGCACTGTTGAAATTCGACCTGTGATTGAAGTTGCAGGTTTGCCAGAGAATTCGTAACTGCACCAACATCAACCCAAAAGGAGAGATGACAATGACAACTAAAAGCACGATCGCAACTAACGAAGTTCAGATTCGCCAACTAATTGCCGAGCAACAATGTGCTATCTCCGCCAAGGATGTTGAGCAAATCATGTCCCACTACGCCACCGAGGTCATCGTCTTCGATGTTAAACCTCCTTTCCAAACCCAAGGAAAAGATGCTTGGGGTCAAGTGTGGAAAGAATGTTTGCCTTACTTCCCCGACACCTTTGAGATTGAAACACGAGACCTGAAGATTACCGTCAGTGAAGACTTAGCGGTTGCACATTGGCTATTTCGCTTCACAGGAACCCAAGACCATCCGGCAATGCAGACGTGGATGCGCGTCACCGCTGTCTGCCAGAAAAATCAAGGCGAATGGCAGATATTACACGAACACCTCTCGGTTCCATTTGATCCAGAGACCTCTCAAGCTGTATTCACGTTAAACCCATAGCCCAATCTACTGAGCCAAGGCAATGAAACTCAATCCTTATCTCATGTTCAACGGCAACTGTGAGGCAGCGTTCAAGTTCTATGAACACTGTCTTGGCGGCAAAATTGTCATGATGCTCACGCACGGAGATGCGCCCTCAGCCGAGCATATACCTGCCGGATGGCATGACAAAATCATGCACGTCTGCCTCGATCTGGGCGATCGCCTCTTGATGGGGTCTGACAGCCCGCCTGGGTATTTTGAAACACCCCAAGGCTTCTACGTGCAAATCAGCGTTGACGAGCCAGGGGAGGCAGAACGCATCTTTCATATCCTGGCAGAAAACGGAAAAGTGAAGATGCCGATCGATCAAACCTTTTGGTCTGTCCGCTTTGGGATGTTGGTCGATCAATTCGGCATTCCGTGGATGGTCAACTGCCAGAAAACTGCTTGATTTGTGGGGAGGCGCCCATAAGCGGCTCCCCTGTAAAACTTCAGCGCTTCGCCAATCCTTCACTGTGCAATAATTCAAAAGAAGAATCCATGAGTACTCAAATTTTTGTTAATCTGCCAGTTAAAAACCTCAATCAATCGATCGAATTCTTTACTCAACTCGGCTTTGAGTTTAATCCTCAATTCACTGACGAAACTGCCACCTGTATGATTGTGTCCGAAAACATTTTCGTCATGCTCTTGACGTATGAAAAGTTTAAGACGTTTACTCCCAAAGAAATTTGTGATGCCACAAAAAGCACAGAAGTGCTTGTGTGTTTATCTTCTGATAGCCGAGAACAAGTTGATGAAATAGTTCGCAAGGCTGTCGCCGCTGGTGGAACAACCTACAATGAACCGCAAGATCACGGTTTTATGTATGGACATGGATTTGCTGACTTAGATGGCCACATTTGGGAAATTATCTACATGGAGCCAAGTGCAATAAATCAAGGTTGATTGCAGACATTGAAATAATGCTGCAAAGCAAAATTCCAAATTACAGCTATTTACTTGAAAATAGCTGTAATACACAAATGCAAATACTCCTACCTGCTTCAAATCACTCTTTGCCGCAGATGTCGCCCACCAAAGCCTTGCTTAATCCAATTCAGACATTCATATTCAGATTTGAATAACTTTGGAGCTGCAATATTATTCAATAACTCTGGTGGGTAATGGTCATAAAAATATTTGTCTCCTTCTTGAAAGATGATAATCAAATTGTTTCGATAAACATAGCGAGACTTAAAACTATCCCCCCGATGAACAAACTCGGAATTTTGATCGATATGCTCTTTAGCAATATCAATAATGTTACTAACGTCACTTCCATAGATTTCTGCTGGATTTTCTGCTTTGTGAAATTTGCTTCTGTGCCCAATTTCAGATAGCATTTTATACGAATAAATTTCGTAATTATCCGCCTTGCCAAAAATAAATGGAATGATGAGATATCCTTTATATGAGACTGATTTTTCATAAAGAAGACGACTCATCTCAACCTCCTTTGGTGGAACTACTCTGAAAAATTTTTCTTTAACAGAAAAGTATTACAACACCAATTATCTACTAAATACGATCACCATAAACTGAGTTGATTAGGGGGATGCTCAAGGTTATTCCAAGGTAGGGGTGGAACTGGTGTACCACTCTGTTCCAATAGCTGTTGGAAGTGACGGGCTGTACTGGGCGATCGCGCTTCTATTGGACAATGGACAAAGAAATAAATTCGCACTCCCATCTGTAACCATTGCTGAATCTGCCTCACCCACTCTTCCATAAATGGCTGATTCACTGATAAATTCGGATGAGAAATAAACCGAATCAGAGTAAAAGGTGCTGTCACACTCAATTGCAGCGGCAATTTAGGTTTGCGCCGTTCCGATTGCAACTGGGGGTCATCATCTCCAGTGTAAATGGGACGTGAATCTAACAGTACCCGTCCGACACCTAACTTTTCTAAAAGCGCTGTCAAATTACTAGCATGGGGTTCCTTGAACCAGTCGGGATGCCGAACTTCCACTGCTAGAGATGTTTCTGTATGCGGCCAAGCTTCTAGAAAGTTGGTCAAATCATCAAGTAATGCAGGTGCATAACTAGGTGGTAACTGAGCAAAAATTGGGCCAAGATGCTTACCCAATGGGCGCATCCCCTCCAGAAATTTTAAAGCAGCTGGTATATAAGGTTTTAGCAACCCTTGATGGGTAATATCTCGCGGTAATTTTAGACAGAATTCAAACCCTGCTGGTGTTTCAGCAGCCCAACGGGTTACAGTTTCTTGGTTAGGCACGGCATAAAAGGTAGTGTTACCTTCTACAGTAGTGAAGCGACGACTGTAGAGATGGAGAAAATCAGCAGTGCGAGTACCTTGGGGATAGAGTTCGCCTACCCAACCTTTATATGCCCAAACAGCACAACCGATAAAAAAGTTCACAATGCCTAAAAGCCTTGATGTATCATATTCAATTGTACACGCAGGTTGTAGGGATGGATAAAGCTAGGTCAGATTCCCGACTTGTGAAAAAAAATCACAGATTTTTTATCAAAATGCTTGATTGCTTTCTCATTTCGGTAGATTCAGCAAGCAAAAAGGCATATTGCTTTCTGAAAATGCTTGATTGCTTTCGCATTTCGGTAGATTCAGCAAGCAAAAAGGCATATTGCTTTCTCTTTTCAGTAGATCACGTATTCATTTTAGTGTTTTAGGCAAGCAAACAGGCATATAGCAGTTTTCAATCGCATTGCATAGAAGTCATTTATGCACCAATACGTTTTACTTAAAGGTTATTGGTGTGGATATATTGGTCTTTTAAGACGCGATAAATCGCATCTTTACATGAGGCTTTTGGTGTTATGGCACAACTTAACTTATTGATAAATTGAACCATCAGGCATAATTGCCCCTGCTAAGTTAGTACCAACTAATTTAACCAGAAGCCGCTCACCAGAACGAATCCGCGCTCCCGTCAAGTCGGCTCCTCGCAAGTCGGCACCACTGAGATCCGCTCCAATCAAATTAGCAGCGCGTAAATTCGCCTCTCTAAGATCGGCTAAAAGTAGATTTGCCCGAAATAAATTTGCTTCAGATAAATTTGCACCTCTAAGGTTGACTTTGTGCATAAAGGTATCACTGAGATTAGCGCCGCTCAAATTGGCATAACTTAGATTTCTGCCAGATAAGTCTTTATTGCTCAAATTTGCCCGACTGTAGTCTTTGCCACTCAAGTCTGAGTTTTGCTTTGGTGGACGCTGGGTTGTTTGAGATGGTTTTTCCTGTTGAGGTGGCGGTGAGTTAAATGTGGCTTGAGGTTTGGTTTTTAAAGAGCGCAACTTTTCACGAGCTTCATTTATGGCTTTCAGCTTGTCTTGGGCTTTCTGCTGTAAACGGAGATTGTCTTTGGGAATGCGATCGGGATGCCAAACAAAGACTAAATCTTTGTAAGCCTGGTTCACTTCTTCAAGTGTTGCTCCAGGCTCTAATTCCAAAACTCTATAGTACCGCTCCAGATCGCTCATACGATATTTTGGTGGACAATCAACTTAATTATGAGGATGGAGTGATTTATACGCTGCATCATTTGTTATGGATTATGGGGCTTTGGGAAAGAGGAAGGCAGGGGCAGGGGGCAGGAGGCAGGGAGCAGGGGGCAGGGGGCAGAAGTTTTTTAATTTTTAATTTTTAATTTTTAATTGATTTCTCATCTACCCATCTCTCCATTTCTCCATCGAGCGATCGCTCGAAAATATGCTGCAACTGGAATTTGATAGACTTCAATATAAATCCAAACAATAATTGATAAATGTGATAAGAAGGTTAATATTGTCCAAATATATGGCATCCAGGTAATGGGTTCCTTCAGATTAGCAGGAAAATAGTAAGCTACTATGCCAATTAGAGTAGTGGGAAGAATTATAAAAACTGCTGCTGCTAATCCATAACCCCAACCTAATTCCACACCTTCTAACTGGCCTTCTGTCCAACTAAACCCATTCCAACGCCAAGTTAAAGGTGGTTGCCTAGAAGGCATCTTGATTTGCTGTTGTTCTAAGTTAACTGTAAAAATCTCTTGGCAAAAATCACAAGCCATAGCTTCCATCAATGGCATGTGATAAATCTTACCTATTCGACAGACTGGGCAGGGGTAAGCTCCATAATAGTCGAAAGATTGGGTTAAGATTTTGGAACTGGGCATAATGAGACTGATGATCCTAAAAAATTGATCTGGTCAATGAGGACTTGGGTAATAATGTATGGCGGTTGTCAATTCCCTGCAATAAGCTTTCGTAAGATGAAGTCACGAGAATTATATATTTTAACTTCTCAATCCTGGCTTTTTCTTCTGAGGTTATATAACTATTGTGATGTCTAATGACCAGCCGCTTTTTTCGTCTACGCAAATAAGCAACTAGTACAATCAGAACAGGGCGTGATTTTGAATTGTGCAAAGCGTTATTAGTCTTAATCCCCAGAGTTGTACTGAGTCTATCGCTTTTTTATAGTTTGTGCAGGTATTGACAAAGCATACTCTTGCTGCTAATGTTAATTTACACAGGTATATTTATTAAGCTTTCCAGCAAAAAACCCGCAAATGCTTAACACAAATTCCTACTTTTATTTTTGGTATAGGGTGGTTCACCGGGAGTGAATTAAGTTTCCTAATGGAAACCGCCCGGTGAACCGCAGAAGAAACTCTGCGGTTTTTGTTTTTTTAAGGAGAATTTCATTGTCATGACTTTTTTAATTAGCTGGTTTTATGGCTTTTATTTTTGGCCCAGAATAAATTCCGGGTAAATAGCGTCATGCCAATGAATCAGAACGCGCCCGGAACTTTTAAAGGTTTCGGGCTTTTTTGTTGTTATCGGAGACTGGGGGACTGGAAAACACTCTTATCCTAATACCCAATTCCCAATGCCCAATTCCCAATACTTAATTTTTCAGGAGAATAAAACCATGATTAATGCCAAACTTGCTGCACAAGCCCATCTCAACCACCAGACAATTGTTAAAATCTCGGAAGAAGTCGCTTTCGGTGGTGAAAAACTGGTAATTATCGGCGGACCTTGCACTGTTGAAAGCTTAGAACAAATGGAGATAGTCGCCCAAAAGCTATCTACTGCATCAGTACAGGGGTTGCGTGGCGGTGTCTACAAACCCCGCACATCTCCCTACGCTTTCCAGGGTATGGGAGAGTCAGGATTAGAGATTTTAGCCAGGGTGCGATCGCATTACAATATGCCAGTTGTTACGGAGGTAATGTCAATTTCTCAAATTGAAGTAGTTGCCGCCCACGCTGATATGCTGCAAGTTGGTAGCCGCAATATGCAAAACTTTGACTTGCTCAAAGCTTTAGGACAAGCTGGTAAACCAATACTGCTCAAACGTGGTTTAGCAGCAACTATTGAAGAATTTGTCATGGCTGCTGAATATATCCTTTGCCACGGGAATCCTGATGTGGTGTTATGCGAAAGAGGTATTCGCAGTTTCGATGATTACACTCGTAATGTCCTAGATTTAGGGGCAGTGGCAGCACTCAAGCAAATAACTCACTTGCCTGTAATTGTAGATCCTTCCCATGCTGTCGGGAAACGGGAGTTGGTAGCACCTGTGGCTAGGGCTGCGATCGCTTGCGGTGCAGATGGATTAATTATTGAATGTCACCCAGAACCAGAAAAGTCTGTTTCTGATGCCCGTCAAGCACTTTCTTTAGAAGATATGGTGCATTTAGTTAATAGTTTAAAGCCTGTAGCTACAGCCGTTGGGCGCAGTATATCAGATGTCGGGGCGGGTTTGAAACCTGCCCCGATTTTTTTGGCTGCTTAAATTTCACCAAAGGGCGATCGCTTCAATGTCTCAGCCAAAAGATTTATTTTGGGTTGGCGACAAACAGCGATCGCTTTCGTAAAATAAACTTGTTACTTCAGCTATTCCATTTGCTCTCAAACGTATTTTTGCAACACAATCTTCTATATATAAATTTAATTTATCGTTTTAACAAACAAGACTATTTGATTTTATTCTAAAAGTCGTTTTATCCTGACATTAGTTAGATATTTTAACTTTTACTCTATTGCCTAAAGAAGTTTTAGTAATACTGAACTTTTAACTTTGAGAACCCAAAGAAGGACAATAACTAAATGCTAGAGCAGCAGATTGATTCCCCCATCAGGCCTAAGACAAGTGCGATGATTATGAAACTTTTTCAAATCACTCTAGTGGTCTTAGTACTTTTGATCAACTTAGCAGTTGCTTTCCCCTCTTGGGCAGAAAGTACGCTTGCTTTAACTAGCAATCCTAACAACTTTCAAGTTGGGCAAAAAGTGATTTGGCTTTACAAGCCCCGCGCAGATTCTAGCGATGTCCAAAGAATTCCTGCCGAAATAGTCAAGTTAAGTTCCAAGCAAGTGCAAATCAAGGTGTACAAACATAACAACGAATTTGTCAATCGTTGGGTGAATCCAAACAAGCTTGAGAATTCGACAAAAATTAAATAGTCAGTAGTCATTTGTGATTACAAAGGACAAATGACTACTGACTAATGACAGCCAACAGAAAAATATTTCACAAATGATTTAGGACTGCTATAGTTAAAACTCACTTGTGTGGGTTTCGTTTTCATAATTAGGATCTTCAGTACCAAGCAGTTTGTCCCAGAACGTAAAATACAAACCGTAGTGTACTTTATACTTGCGATGATGTATGGAATGATGCATAGAACCAATAAGCCACCTTCCAATCCAGTAACTTTTAGATGAGGAAGGAAATAGCTCAAATCCGAGATGGGTAAACACTGCCCATACTGTCATAGTTATCAGTGCGGCAACTAAGGTGACGAAATGTAGCGGAACTATGAAGCTTACAACTACAAAGAAAAGTGCTTGTACCATCGCTTCTGGGAAGTCGAAGGCAGAGGAACTCCAGGGCGTTGGTTCACCTGAACGGTGATGTCCATAATGCATCCATCTAAAAATTAGAGGGTGGTGAAATATCCGATGGATAAAATAAAAGTAAGTATCCTGAAGAATTAGCACTGCAATAAAGCTAACTATTAAATACCACAGTCCGTATTTCCAGATGTCAGCGTATAGCAGGGTTGCTCCCAAGTTATACTCTGAGATCATAAACGCTCCAGAAATAGCAAAAACTACTGTGGAGATTACTGATAATTCAATATCCTTTTTAATGGAACAACTCATCAACGGTTTCAAACGCAAACTCTTGTTGGCGAGAGACTTCCCCAGAATTAAATAAAAGAGCAAGTATGCTCCACCAGCAATCAGAAAGTATCGGGCAAGAGTGATAGCGAAGAAGAAAAAGCAATAATACCAAAATGAGTGGTTCGTCAATTAGACCCATCCGTAATATTAATTCGGTGAAATGAAAATGCTGATTATGTCCAATTGTTTTGGTCTTCATTACCAAAAATAACCAAATTACGATTTAATTTGTTAATCGACAAAATCCACTGCTTATTTTACAACATCAAGTAGTTCAGCAAATATATATTAAATTTTATTAATAAAAGTTAGACTAATTCTATTGCATATATAAATATAAATTATTACTATTCATAAAAAAACATTATTGGTAAACTTAAATTGTAGTAAATAGCTAATTTTGCAACTAAGTTAAAATTTATTTAAGTCGTTCGTTTATATTATGTATTTCAACAACAATTGAATTGATTTTAACCCATTGTGTTCTTTAATACTTAAGAGGATGTCTGAAAAGTTTTTTTGTATACATCTAAACCTTGGAGATCCCCCTAAATCCCCCGATAAATTGGGGGACTTTAAGACTCTTGTTCCCCCTTTTTTAAGGCTACGGTGTATACACAAGTCTGAAATAGTTTACTCACCTGGTTTTTATCGTCAGTTTTACCCCACCCTAACCCTCCCCGATGCATTGGGGAGGGAACTAGATTTTCTTGTTTCCCCCCTTTGCAAGGGGGGATTAAGGGGGGTAATTTGACTTGTGTGTACACGGTAGCCTTATAAAGGGGAAGGGACTAGATTTCTTGTTTTCCCCCTTTCCAAGGGGGAAAATATCCGGTTCTCCCCCTTGGAAAGGGGGAGTTAGAGGGGGTGAAAATGACTTGTGTGTACACCGTAGCTTTTTTAAGGAGGTTAGGGGGAATCAAGAAATATTTGATACTTCTCAGACATCCTCTAAAAAAACCTTTAAATCATTTTTCTCTACGTCTACTTTTTATAAATTAATTTGCTATAGATTTTGTTCTACTTTTCTAAACTCCAGCCCAAGGCTACGGCTACTTCAGCAGCTAATTCTAGAGGATTGAATGGTTTAGCGATCGCACTAATCATTCCCATCTGATTATAGCGGCGGCGATCGGAAGCCTGGATTTTAGCAGTTAACAAAATTACTGGAATCGCTTTGGTTAATGGATTGGCTTGTAACTTTTCAAATGTAGTGATGCCATCCATCTCTGGCATCATTACATCTAGTAAAATTGCATCTGGTTGGTAAGTCTCAGCTTTAATTATGCCTTCTTGACCAGAACTCGCAGTCAGTACTTTCCAGCCTGCGACTGTTTCCAAGCAAATCTTGGCAACTTCTTGAATATATTGCTCGTTATCAACCACTAGAATTTGCTTTGTTGTCATCACTGCTATCCTCTTGTTGTTTCAGGGAAATTCCCTGAAGTAACTTCATCAACCGTTGTTCAAATTCCTTGGTAGTCACACGCCCTTTGCTCAACAATTCTGTATCTGGACTTAGTTGGCTATTTGTGGTTGGCTCATAAGTACTATGCATTAAGGAAATGTTGGAAGAGTCTTCTAAATCGGTATTTTGGAAAGCCCTAAATAATGGCAGAGTGACGTAAAAAGTGCTACCTTCACCCAATGCACTTTCAGCCCAGATGCGTCCGCCGTGTTGTTGCATAATACTCTTGCAAATTGCCAAACCTAAACCAGTCCCATCATGGTTGCGTGAATCTGAAGAGTCAACTTGTTGAAAGCGCTCAAAGATACTCTCAAGTTTGTCTGTTGGAATACCGCGTCCGGTATCTTTGACTGTCAACAAAACTTCATTCCCTTGTTGTTGCGCCTCCAACCAAACCGTAGATCCAGGAGAGGAGAATTTAATGGCGTTACTCACTAGATTAGTCAATGTTTGGACAATGCGATCGCAATCTGCCAATACTTGGCCAGATAGAGCAGAAACAGATACTTTCACACCTGCTTTGTCAGCCAGAGGCTGCATGACATTTACTGCTTGAACGATCAAATCAACGATATTGCAGATTTCTGGTTCCATCTTCGTCTTACCCGACTCAATCCGCTCAATGTCTAGGATGTCGTTGATTAAACGTACTAGGCGTTCGCTGCTATCAGTCGCAATTTGCAGTAGGCGTTTTCCCTGCTCTGAGTCTGTTGGTAACAAACCACTGGCTAACATTCCTAGAGAGCCGTGAATCGAAGTTAAAGGTGTGCGGAGTTCATGACTAACAACAGAGACAAATTCATCTTTCATGCGTTCAATTTGTTTCCGTTCTGTGATATCTCGTAAAATCACCGTATAAAATATTTCCTCAGACATCTCTATTTTGGAGATGGAAGCCTCCGCTGGAAATTCAGTACCATCCTTGCGGCGTCCATAGATTTCACGCCGTTCTCCCATCCGACGGGCAACATTGGGAGATTGGCCAAAGTCAACCACATGTTGACGATGCGCTTGAAAAAAGCGCTGCGGTAAGAGTAAATCAAGGCTATGTCCAATCACTTCCTGGGCAGAGTAGCCGAAAATTTTCTCTGCTCCTTGATTAAACAAAGTGATGCTTTGGAACCGGTTAATAGAAATAATTGCATCATCAGCAATATCTAAAATTCGTGCAAATCGGGCTTGAGAAAACCGTAATTCTCCCTGTGTCCGTTGACGTTCATCAAGTTGTGACTGCAATTGTTGATTCACCCGAATTAACTCAGCAGTACGCTCTGCTACTCTCAATTCCAGTTCGTTGATAGCTTGTAAATTGAGAGATAAGGGAGTCAAGGAAGAATTTACTTCCCTATCTCCCCCTGCTCCCCCTGCTTCCCCTGCCCCTCTGCTCCCCTGCGTCACACGCTGCCGCAATTTCATCCGTTCTAAGCGATTGACGATCCGGGTTACTAGTTCTGGCCCAACAATGGGCTTACTTACAAAATCATCAGCACCAACGCTAAAAACTCGATTTACCATTTCGGCATCGCTATGCACAGTGAGAAATAGAATGGGTAACTCACACCAGCGCGAATCGTTGCGTACTAATTGGCAAAGTTCTATACCATTTGTATAAGGTAATTCCACATCCAGAATCAGCATATCTGGCGTAACTACTTCCAAGGTTTCCCAGAACTGACGCGGATCTTCAAGAGCGATCGCTTTTAGTCCCCAAGGACTAAGTAAGGTTTGTAAAAATGCCTGAATTTGCGGATCGTCATCCACAACCAATATTTTAGTTTCTGTATGGAGGTCATTTTGCAGTGGTTGTGTGACTGTTTCTAAAACCTGTGGGGTTGGTGATGAAGATATTCCCACTGCTTCATTTCCGTCAATTTCCCGACGCAATAACTTTACCCAACTTTCGAGGTTGCTAATTTCAGATTGACTCAAGATTTGACCAGAACTCAGTAACAATTCGATGTTGCGTGCCAATTTTGAGCCAACAGGCAAGCCAAAAGTACCTAAATATCCCGCCAAGGTATGCGCCTCTTTGGCTGCAAGCGATCGCAAATCAAGATTTAAACTATTGTGATTTAAAGTTGCGATCGTCTCTTCCAGAAGCCTCACCTGCTCGTCTACTCGCCCTTGAAATCGTTGCCAAATTTCCGCAACTGCGATTAATGTTTGCTGCTGTGATTTAAGATTGGGAACCAAAGATTTTTCAGGCTCTAATTCCCCCCTGCCCCTCTGCTCCTCTGCCCCCCTGGCTTTCTCCTCCTCTGCCAATGGTTTCAGCCGATAGCCAATACCGTAAACTGTTTCAACCAAATCACTAGGCGCTCCTACAGCTTTGAGTTTGTGTCGTAACCCTTTGATATGGGTGCGAACAGCTTCTTCTTGTGGAGTGTCTTCATAACACCAAAGATGTTCTAAAATCATGCCGCAGCTAAACACCCGGCGAATATTTCGCAAGAATAGTTCTAACAGAGCATACTCTTTGGGAGTAAGTGGCAGCAGATTTCCAGCATAGATCGCTTCACAGCTACTAGGGTCTAGCCGCAACTTTCCATACTCCAGCACTGGTTGCGAGCTTACGCCTTTGCGACGCAACAGTGCCCTAACACGAGCAATTAACTCTTCTGCGTTAAAAGGTTTAACTACGTAGTCATCTGCACCTGCATCTAATCCGATCGCTTTCTCATGACTACTATCGCACCCTGTCAATAACAATATTGGCATTTGCAGACCACTAGACCGGATTTGACGACAAAGACTAATGCCATCCAGTTTGGGCAAGACTACATCTAGAAGGATTAAATCATAATCGTAAGTTTGAATAAAATTCCAAGCAGCATCTCCATCAGTGGCAACTTCAACCGCGTAGTTTTGATTAGTTAAAACGGTGGTAAGTGAGTATGCATTTAACTCATCATCTTCGACAACTAAAATTTTCATGTTAAAAGCTTTCCAAGTTAAAATGGATATCACAGATAACAAGCAATCAATTTAAATTATAAAATTGATATAATATCAATTCAATGCTGAGGTTTAAAGCTCCAAAAGGCTTATATTTGCGGTTCATACTCATTAATCAATATCAATATCGATTGATATTAATTGGATTTTTCTAGCTACCTTCTCAGGAGCAAATGCTATAGTGGAAAGAAACATTTTGCAGACGCTAGCTTTATACTACCTTACTTACAAGTTTTTCTAATACAGAGAGGCTCATCTCCCGAACTTTTTCAAGAAGCCGGGGATCTTTTTGTTCGTAACTCCTGTACTAATTGCTATAGTTTAACGCCATAACACGAAATCCCTGATCTTGTAGGGGTGTACAGCTGATTTATGTGTTGTAAAGATTTTTAGAAATGATGCTATGTATGTTGAGGTAGGAGCAGTGTTTTTCTCTTACGTTGCTCGTTCGTGCAACTTCCCATAAAAAAGGACTGATAAAACTCTCAATACGCTACAACAGAAAAAACCTTCTGCTAAATCTGTGAAAAAACGAGTAACACTCACCTTCCCGAAACGCGCCGTGCAAATGCCAGTCACTTACGTACTGGCTAAAGAGTTCAACGTCGCCGCCAATATTATCCGCGCCCAAGTTGCCCCAAATCAAATTGGCAAACTGGTAGTGGAATTATCGGGAGACATCGATCAATTAGATGCGGCGATCGAGTGGATGCGATCGCGTAATGTTAATGTTTCTTCGACATTAGGCGAAATTGCGATCGACGAGGATGTATGTGTACACTGTGGCTTGTGTACTGGGGTTTGTCCTACCGAAGCCCTCACCCTCCAGCCAGAGACGTACAAGTTGACATTCACGCGATCGCGCTGTATCGTCTGTGAACAGTGTATTCCCACCTGTCCCGTACAAGCAATCTCTACTAACATTTAACAATCTAAAATCCAAAATTGAAGTTAACCCAACTTAAACACATCCGCAAGTACACCACCATCACCCACCAGCCTACTTTTTGCTGGAGAGTCATAAACTACCAATAGCGAAGGTATACCAGCTACATCCTGAAACAGCGTCATTCCTTCAGCGTGTTCTTCCCGATTTCCATAAGGAATATCTTGGACAAAATCGGGATTGCTGAAGACGTTTTCTCGCAAATTTACACCATTTACCCAGCGATAAACTTGCACGGGTCCATCTAAATCCATCGTTGGCCCGGCTAAAATCAACAAATCCTTATCATCTACATACAAATCCCGAATTCCCAAACCATTCAACCAGATAAAATGCTTTTTATATAACTCCTGCAATTCTCCAATTTGCTTTAGTTTCATCAGTCCAGGGGTAGAATCTTCTAACTCTATTTCCAGCACCATAGCCCAACCCCGCAATACAGGCCCGCGCAAACCCAAAAAGACACGGTTTTGATAAATGCCTATTCCTTCAATATCAAAGCCATTATCCTTTCCGGGAATTGCTGCTTGAATAAATAAGCCTAAATGGTTGTCATTGGCTAAAGCTGTCATCAGCAAATTCCCCTGATTAGTCACCTCTAATTTAGCGGCATTCAATTGTACATCTGGCTTTTGGGGGTGTGGACAAGATGAGAACAGCTTCCCGTCTATTAGAGGAATCCGTCCTAAGACGTAACGGTTAGGTTCTGATTCAATTTTTCCGAGCCTTTTAAAGTTTTTGGCATCTGTATTTTCAGGTTTAAATTTTTTGCGTTTGTAGCTGTGAGAACCAACAAACCATAAGTAATGTTCACTGTAAGCCAGTCCTTCTATATCGATTTCTTTGTCTTCTGGTGCAGGTAAATCGATAAATTCTGCTACTCTAAATTGTTGATGCTCTGTAAAATTATCAGGATCAACCCAAGAGAGACGCTCAATAGTAGAGGTTTCATCTGACCCTAACCATAAATACTTCTGATGTGTTAGCAGCACTGCTCATAAGTCTTTTCTATGTTCTTTAAAAAAATCTATAAAAGTCAATAAAACTTGATTTAGCAAATGTAAACTTGTCATTTTAAATTATGTTTATATTTATAAAGATATTAGCTATCCTATCATAATATATGATTTTCTTATCGTAAAATCTTCATTTTAAAACTATCTATAGTTCATCTCAACTTGACGGATGAGATACTTATAAACCTTTGACAGATATAGCATATTTATAAAATAGGGTGCAACTATCAATAGTCATAAGCATACCTGACAATCTTGATGGCATAAAAAATATCAAAAGTATATGTAAATTTTTAAATAATATTGTTATTATGCAATAACCTCATGAGGTAATCATTCAGACCCATTATGAAATTAGCTACACAAACTACAGTAAAAACTCTCGGTGACTACGCCTACCAAGCGATTGAAAAACACTTTAAGAAAACCTTGAAGTGGGAAAAATCGGTGAAGAAAGATGAAGATCCAGAAGCGTTGCACCAAATGCGAGTGGGAATGCGCCGCCTACGCACAGCGGTAACTCGGTTTGGGCTAGCGGTGGATGTGCCGAAACCAGTCAGCGATAAAAATATTGGTAAAATAGCCCGTCGTCTTGGTAATCTGCGAGATTTAGACGTACTTAAAGAAAGTTTGGAAAACAATTACAAACCAAACTTACCCCGCAAAGAGCAGGAATCTCTGCAAACAGCTTTTACAGCTTTGGCGAAACAACGTGAAGATGTACAATCAAGTGTACAGAAAACATTAAACGATGAATCTTACAAGTCTTTAAAGGATGCATTAGATAAGTGGTTAGAGAAACCTAGTTATCAACCTTTGGCATCTGTTTCTATTCAGCAAGTGCTACCAGACTTACTTTTACCCGAAGTGAGTAACTTCTTATTGCATCCGGGTTGGCTCATTGGTACTGAGATTGTAGAATCAGAAGTGAAGATCCAGAAAAACTGGAAACCGAAAAAGATCGAAAAACAATTGACAACCGAAGGTGAAAGTCTTCATAGTTTGCGAAAAGAAGCTAAACGTATACGCTACCAGATGGAGTTGTTTACTGAGTTATATGGCGAATCTTACGCAGCTTATATTACAGAAGTGAAAAGTATCCAAGAAATTTTGGGTACGATGCAAGATAGTGCCGTTTTAACTGACTGGCTTGCAGATGTATACAAGTCAGAAATTCAGACAGAGTTGCCCACCTTTGCTAATTTGTTAACTGAAAATCGTTACCAGTCGTGGCAGCAATGGCAACCTTTGCAAGAACGGTATCTGAAAACTGAAATCAGACATAGTTTTCATTTAACAATACTGCACCCGCTTTCAGGAGTAATCAGTTAAAAGTTACTCTTGATTGAGAAAGGATTGGATTAACGAACAGATAAATAAAAAATAAACACTGCTCTGGGGACTTTGTACAATACAGGTCTTTTCGGCGGAACCCAAACCGGAAATTAGTCTAATAGTGCTTTCTAGTATTGCTCCCCGCTCAATTTGTCCGGGGAGCATCTTGGCTGAAAAAGCCCCACGTGCTTATAACCAATCCTGCTCTAACAGAGCCATAAAAAAACTGTAGGCAGATTTCCAGTACTTTATTCATCCTCCACTAAAAGCACTGACTCTGTATCGTATAAATGGAAATTAGCCGATTTTTGGCTCTTTTTGGGAATGTTTTGGTTTGAGGACAATACTAAAGTTGGATGCTGAAATCTCAAAACCCTTGTATTTGAGATTTTGCATTACAAAACTTTATAACGTGGGTATGCGTCAGATTTGCCGCTAGGATACGATTTAGGCAGAGAAATTTATAACCTTTTACCTAGTTATAAAAGTGGCACTTTAATTCGGATCGGTACAGAAGCTACTGTTTTTCTCAGAGGCGTATTGCTAGACGCAAACGGAGAACCTGTTGCATTGCAAGCGGCTGAAGTAAGGTCACTCTCCGATCCAAATTGGCAGCCGGTTACTTTGTTTACTAACAAAGTGGGTAAATTTGCCTTGCAAGGTTTTAAGCCTGGTAAGTACGAACTCCGCCTAAATAGCAATCAACAGAATGTCATCCACTTTGAGGTTCCTCCTAAACAAACTGGAATCTACGATATTGGCCCTCTTAAAATCCCTGTTCCTGTGAAATAGACTGATTTTTGATCATCTAACAAGAGAACATAGGGTATTGAATAAAGACTCTAATTTCATCAAATTTGTTCGCGTGTATTTTACGAGAACAAAAACAGCTAAAATTGATGGCAATGTCTTCGCCAGTTTTACCTCGTTTCCAGCCGGAGGCTGGGAATGCAGATTCGTGCAGGGTTACAATGAAAGAGCATTGTCAGTTCTACCCGGAAACAAGATTTAACAAGATTTTAAAATGATCCAAAGATAAAAAAGACGGGTTGCAGCCCGTCTAAATAGCTTGAAAGTGCAAATACACCTTGTATAGTATTGAAAATAACACGGTTAATTTTCTTAGAGTTGCCAATTTGCCAAGTCAGAAAAAGAACAGTAGGTGTTGGTGTAGCCTCTGCAAGAGTTGCCCGTCGTAGATATCGCACTCCTCACACTCATAAGCAATTTTCAGTTACTTTCTGATCTGAAAACAGTAATAATCGCCCTAACAAGATATTGCTTTGTCTAAATCAGTCATAGTAGAAGTTATAACTAGTGGATATAGAAGCTCCTCTAATGTGTCATCACGACTGGTTTAGTTTGACATGAATTCAATCAGCACCAACAATCAAGGTTTATAAACATCAAATATGAACGTTTTACTTCTATACCCCCGCTTTCCAAAAAGTTTTTGGTCTTTTGAAAAAACACTGGCTTTATTAGACCGTAAAGCAATGCTACCGCCTTTAGGCTTGGTAACTGTAGCAGCGATTTTACCGCAAGAATGGAATTTCAAGCTAGTAGATCGAAATGTTCGCGTCTGTACAGAAGCCGAATGGGCTTGGGCAGATTTGGTTATTATGTCGGCGATGATTGTGCAAAAAGAAGATTTGCTCTCTCAAATAATAGAAGCAAAACGGAGAGGTAAGCGGGTTGCTGTGGGTGGACCTTTCCCGACAGCGCTACCGAATGAAATGACATCTGCTGGAGCAGACTATTTGATATTAGACGAAGGGGAAATTACCCTACCCTTATTTGTAGCAGCGATCGCACGTGGCGATCGCACAGGCATTTTTCGTTCTGGTGGTGAAAAACCAGATGTCACCAACACTCCAACTCCTCGCTTTGACTTGCTAGAGTTTGAAGCTTATGCAGAGATGTCGGTGCAATTTTCCCGTGGATGCCCCTTTCAATGTGAATTTTGCGACATTATTGTGCTATACGGTCGCAAACCCCGCACCAAAAACCCAGAGCAACTTTTAGCAGAACTTGATTATCTCTACAAACTGGGTTGGCGACGCAGTATTTTTATGGTGGATGACAACTTCATCGGCAATAAGCGGAATGTCAAATTATTTCTGAAGTCCCTTCTCCCCTGGATGGTGGAACATAATTATCCCTTTTCCTTTGCCACAGAGGCTTCAGTTGATTTAGCCCAAGATCAAGAACTGATGGATTTGATGGTAGCGTGTAATTTCGGAGCCGTTTTTCTGGGAATTGAAACTCCAGACGAAGAAAGTCTTACTTTCACTCAGAAATACCAGAATACGCGAGACTCACTCAGTGACGCGGTGAATAAAATTACCCGCTCAGGGTTACGAGTCATGGCAGGGTTTATCATTGGGTTTGATGGCGAGAAAGTAGGAGCCGGCGCACGAATTGTCAAGTTTGTCGAGCAAACAGCAATTCCTACAGCCTTATTTAGTATGTTGCAAGCCCTGCCAGATACGGCCCTCTGGCATAGATTAGAAAAGGAAGGACGACTCCGTAATAAATCTGCCAACATCAATCAAACCACGTTGATGAACTTTGTCCCAACTCGACCTTTAGAAGACATCGCTCGTGAATATGTGCAGGCTTTCTGTGATTTGTATGAGCCAGAGCGATTTTTGGAGCGTACATACAAACACTTCCGGCTTTTGGGCGAAGCAACCTACCCGAAAAAGGGTAAAGCTGCCAAGAAACCATTGAACTGGAAAGTACTGCGAGCGTTTCTGATTATTTGCTGGCGGCAGGGTGTACGTCGTCAGACGCGCTGGCAATTCTGGCGCAACTTGTGGAGCATGTATCGGCATAATCCAGGTGGGGTAAGTAGCTATTTAGCTGTTTGTGCCCAAATTGAGCATTTCTTGGAATATCGCCAAATTGTCCGAGATGAAATTGAGGCGCAAGTGGCTGAATTTCTGGCAGCAGAAGCTAGGGTAAAATCGGAAGCACAAGTGATGGAAGTATTAACTCATAGTACTTAGAGCAAGGGTTTAAGACTTCCACTGAATGTCTCTTTCAGCCTTCCCAATCACACGAGGAGATAATCATTAGACATCTCCAGAAATTAAATATGCGTTAACCAGAACCCTTGTAGAGACGTAGCAGTGCTACGTCTCTACATTCTTTTTCGGAGATGTATATTATGTACATCCCAAATCAATACGGTTCAGTTAAGGCTAAAACTCTGTTATCCAAGTCAGTTTTTTAACGAACCGCTAAGGCGCAGAGGATGCAGAGAGAAGAAAGAGAAGGAAAAAATTGCTTAACTGAACTGTATTGCATCCCAAATGCTTTTCGAGAAGATGACATTGAAAAACTTGTTGCCTTCATGCGTGCAAACAGTTTTGCCACATTGGTGTCTATTCTCAATTGCCAGACTAAAAACCCGCAGTTTCTAGCCGTGGGGAGAGGTCAAGCGAACCTAGAGTATTGTCTAATCAGCTTTGGACATCATACATAACTATATACTTCGCAAACCAATAGTTTGCAATACTTAATATTAGTGAAGCTAATAATTAGTTTTTCATGAGATTGTGATTGCCAACACATCTTTTTTTGTAGCGATCGTGTAGGCTCATATCTGCTGGGTAAAATTACTAAATAAATTTATGGTAATTCGAGCGCCAAGCAGCAGCATCCTTAATTCTGCTGTGCTTTTAAACTTGCTTACAATTCGGTTATTTGATTTTTGAGCAATTATTAAATAACTGAACGATAAGCTTGGTTGCTAGAGAGCATTCCATGATTACATTCAGTGTGTAGCAAGGGGTGAATGCCTGAATGACTGACACGAATACCTCAAAGTTTTATGGGGAAAAGATTTTGTCGATATGCTATCCGAGTATTTTTGGGACTTATATCAGCGATTTAAACCCTAATGCTGTCATCTTGTCATCAGTCAATTGCCATGTAGGCATCTGGATTTGATCGAGATGTGTCAGGCATTTGAGCAATTAGGAATTAGCCAAACTATCGTAGCGGCAGTTAAATCATGACTGACGTAGCTATATACAAATCAGCGATACCAACCATAGAGCTACTGCTAAGGCAATTTTAAGAAAAGAAAAAAGCATGAGTACAACACGCAAAATTCGTTTAGGTGCATTCATTCAAGCTACCGGACACCATGTCTCTGCTTGGCGACATCCCGATACACAAGCAGATGCTGGACTGAATTTTGAGCATTATAAAGAAATTACCCAAACTGCTGAACGCGGCTTATTCGATGCAGTTTTCTTGGCAGATAGTCCAGGAGTCTGGGGCGGCGCTCCAGAAACTCAGCATCGCAATGGTAAAATTGCCCATTTTGAGCCTGTCACCCTCTTCTCGGCTTTATCCTCTGTAACCCAAAACATCGGCTTCATTTCCACCGCTTCGACCACTTATGAAGAACCCTACACCCTGGCACGTAAGTTTGCTTCCCTAGACTACTTGAGTAAAGGCCGGGCCGGGTGGAACGTAGTTACAACAGGCAATGAGAATGCTGCACTTAATTTCGGACTTGAGCATCACCCAGAACACAGCCAGCGTTATGAACGCGCTGAAGAGTTTGTGGAAGTGGTGAAAGGTCTATGGGATAGTTGGGAAGATGATGCTTTCATCCGTGACAAAGAATCTGGGATCTATTTCGACCCAGATAAAGTGCATACACTGAACCACAAGGGCAAATATTTCTCTGTAAAAGGCCCTTTAAACGTTGGTCGTCCGCCCCAAGGTTATCCGGTGATTGTTCAGGCTGGAGCCTCCGAATCAGGACGCGACTTGGCTGCACAGACTGCCGAAGTGATTTTCACCGCCAATCAAACCCTAGCTGATGCCCAAGAATTTTATGCTGATGTCAAAGGTAGGCTAGCACAATATGGGCGATCGCCAGACGATCTAAAAATTATGCCTGGTGCTTTCCCAATCATTGGCCGTACTGAATCAGAAGCTCAAGAGAAGTACGAATTCTTGCAATCGTTAATCCATCCCGATGTCGCTTGGGGGATTTTAAATAACTATTACAAGGGTGTGGATTTGTCGAAATATTCTTTAGATGATGTGGCTCCCGAACTACCCAGCGACACCAACACTAACAAAAGTCGTCTCAAACTAGTCAAAGATTTAGCGACTCGTGGCAGTCTTACGCTGCGTCAGTTGTATCTCTCTCTTGCTACTGCACGAGGTCATCGCACCATACTTGGTACTCCCGAAACCATTGCTGACCAACTAGAAGAATGGTTCAACAACGGTGCAGCAGATGGCTTTAATATCATGCCGCCAATCCTTCCCACAGGATTAGATGAATTCGTTAACCTAGTCGTTCCCGTCCTTCAAAAACGCGGACTGTTCCGTACTGAATACGAAGGCAGTACTTTGCGCGAAAACCTGGGATTGCGTCGTCCGATGAATCGTTTTGTCGCTAAACAACTAGATGAAAGATTGGTGTTGGCGTAAATGACTTTTCATATCTGCACTGTGTTTATAGTGCTGTAGGATAAATGAATTTTTCACGGATGCTTAAGCCATACCTTTTAAAGCGTACCTTCTGTAGATCGCCGCCTTACAGAAAATCGTAGGGAGACGCGATTGTGGAGAGACGCGATAAATCGCCGTCTCTACAAGAAATGTATTTGTCAATAGCAGCATTGGATGCTGAAAAACTCTGTAATTTTTGTGCCGTAGGTAAGGAAAAAAACATGACTGAATATAGCCGATTGAAGACCTCACGTTCTGCTGCAATCAGAGCAACCCTTGATTATCCAGTAATCGACACCGATGTTCATACCAATGATTTCACGCCAGCTTTTGAGGATTACATCGCTAAGTACGGCGGTGTGAAACTTGTAGATGAGTTACGTAAGACAGAAGCTTCCCGTCTCAACTCCAAGAGCAACGGTAAAGACTGGTATCAACAAACTCCTGAAGAACGTCAATATAACCGCACAATCCGATCGCCTTGGTGGGCTAGAGTTACTAAAAACACATTGGATCTCGCTACTTACACCCTTCCCGGATTGCTCTATGAGCGTCAGGCGGAACAAGGATCGGATTATTCGGTGCTGTTTCCCAACAATGTTTTAGCACCAGCTGGAGCGAGTGCAGAGAATCGTCAAGCACTGCAACGCGCGGTCAATCACTATCATGCTGATATCTACCGGAAATATAGCGATCGCCTGACACCGGTAGCTGGTATTCCCTTAACTACTCCCCAAGAAGGCATTGAGGAGCTAGAGTTTGCAGTAAAAACACTTGGTTTAAAAGTGATTAATATTACTGGCGGGGTGAAACGGCCGATTAAAGCGATCGCTGATAAATATCCAGCTGATAAATTCCCCGAAATCGCCAAGTATGCTTCTTATATCGACTTCTACGGACTAGATAGTGAATACGACTACGATCCCTTCTGGGCCAAAGTCGTGGAACTGGGCGTACCCGTCACCACCCATTACGGCAGTCAAGGCTGGACTGGACGCTCTTCCATCAGTAACTATATGAACAACCATATCGGTCACTTCGCCGATGGTTCGGAAGCATTTGCGAAAGCGCTGTTCTTCGGCGGTGTTACCAAACGTTTTCCACAGTTGCGCGTAGCGATGCTGGAAGGTGGTGCAGATTGGGGTGCGCGTGTCTACATCCATTTAGTAGATCGGTTCTCCAAGCGCAATATCAAGGCACTGGAAAACTACAATCCAGCGTTGACGAATTCTGATGAGTTGTTTGAAATATTTGAGCGCTACGGTGCAGAAGTTACTCAAGGGTATTCCCTCGATAAGGATGAATTGACCAAGACTGTACTGGGAGCTTCATTCAGCCGTCATAGCCGTGCGCCGATTGGTAGCGAATTGGACGATTTTGCAGCCGCAGGTATTGAAACAATTGAAGACATCCGCGATCGCTGGGTGAATAGTTTCTTCTTTGGTTCCGAGTCTGACGATCGCACGATCGCTACGGCATTCAATGACAAAGCCAATCCCTTGGGAGTCAAAATCAACGCCATCTATTCCTCAGATGTTGGTCACTGGGATGTGCCAGACTTAACTTCCCCCTTAGCTGAAAGCTGGGATCTCGTGCAAGAAGGCGTTATTTCCGAAGCCGACTTCAAATCCTATGTATTCGCTAATCCCTACAAGTTTTACACCCAAGCTAACCCCGATTTCTTCAAGGGTACAGCGATCGAATCCAAGGTAGGTAACACCGAATTTAAACAAGTGGACAAGAGTTTAGTGGTGGCGTAAAAGGCGAGGTGAATAAGCAAGGGAGGCAGGGAGCAGAAGGGGAAAGAGGTAAATTAATTACTCATTCTCCCCCTTGCACCCTGCCCCTCTGCCTCTTGTACCCAATCCCCAAATTATTATTAGGAGTCAATAATGCCTGTCGAACAACGCTCTCACGACACCAACAATGGTTCCTTGCCTTATCTTTTCTCGCCTGTTTCTGACAATGCCAACAAACCTGCACCCTTAATACTTTTTCTGCACGGAGGACGCGATCGCGGGACGGATTTGAATGTGCTACTGAAATGGGGTCTACCTCGTTTCGTGGATTTATCTGACTCGTTACCTTATGTCTTTGCTGCACCCCAAATTCCGGCTGAACAGACTTGGGCAGATCGAGCAGATGATGTGCTTACTTTGCTTCATGAACTGATTGTTTCTCAGCCTGTCGATCCAGCGCGAGTGATATTGGCTGGGTTCAGCTTAGGCTCGGCGGGTATCTGGCATATCGCTGCTTTACATCCTGATCGCTTCGCAGGTTTAGTACCTGTTTCTGGACGTGTACCAAAAACATTAGCAGAAAGCGAACTAGCTGCACTCAAAGACATTCCCGTTCAGATATTCCAAGGTGGACAGGACAAAAATCTGCCGATTGAGGATACAGAGAATTTTGTTGAGCGCTTACGCAAAGTCGGGGGGAAAGTTGATTTGACAGTGCTACCGGAAGGCGATCATTTTATTGCAGATGAAGTATACGGCGATCCGAAGTTACAACAATGGCTAATTTCCCAGAACCGTCGTGAAATTTCTGTAGTCGCTTGAAGTAAAATGTTCAAAAACTAACTTGCAATATTCTGTGAGGTAGGCAGCGTCCTGCCTGCCTAACATAACAATATATTAATATCTTCTAGAATCATGAACATAATGCTTCTTCTCAAGTCAAAACCGAACTTTTTCGGCAAAATTCAGTTGACTTATGTCAGATTCTCGCAAAGAAATCAGAATTTGTTTTATCGGTGAATCCTTTGTCAATGGCACAGGCGATCCAGAGTTTTTGGGTTGGACAGGTAGAGTGTGCCGCAATGCTGAGTTAAGAGGATACGCTATCACCCATTACAACTTGGGCGTGCGGGCAGAGACAAGTCGGTATCTCAAACAACGTTGGTACTCAGAAGTCTCCTATCGTCTCCCCAGAGAATCCGATGGTCGAGTAGTGTTTTCTTTTGGGGCAAACGATTCAGGATGGGCGGGTAAACAGCAAGGAATCGAACTTTCAGAGTCGATCGCAAATGCTCGCAGTATTTTAAGCCAAGCAAAGCAACTCTATCCGATCTTGATGGTTAGTCCGCCACCCTGTGGTGATGTTGATCAAGAAAAAAGAAATCAAATTCTTGCAAATCTCTCAGAGGAATTCGCGTTGGTTTGTAACGAACTAGATGTTCCGTATCTTGATGCGTTTTCCAGTTTGGTGAAGTCACCAATCTGGCTAGCAGAAGCAAAAGCTAATGATGGCGCTCACCCAAAAGCAGATGGTTATGCAGAATTTGCTGCGATCGTCCAAAACTGGGAAGGTTGGTTAAATTGGTTCACGCCTTAAAAATACCGACTATCCTATTGGCTAATTATGGCTTAGTCGATGTGTCAGGGTTTTAGTTTTGCGTTAGCGTACCCCTGCGGGGAAGCAAGCTACGCGTAGCGTCTCGTAGAGAAGCGGGGCGGAACACAGGTCGCATTCTATTTAAAAATTTCCACACTTTCTCAATCAACAACATTTTTATGACCTTATCAACTACTAATCTCGGTAAAACTGGATTGACCGTTTCGCGTCTTTGTCTCGGCACTATGACCTTTGGTTTGCAGACCGACGAAGAAACTTCCAGGCAGATCCTCGACACCGCCGCCGATGGTGGTATCAACTTTTTAGATACAGCCGACGTTTATCCCCTCGGTGGCGGGCTTGCTACTGCTGGACGCACTGAAGAAATCGTTGGGCGCTGGCTCAAAGGCAAACGCGAACATTTTATCTTAGCTACCAAGTGCGTTGGTCGAGTTGGTCCTGCACCTTGGGATCAAGGGGCTTCCCGGAAACATATTTTGGATGCGATCGATGCTTCTCTGCGGCGGCTGGGAACCGATTATATCGATCTGTACCAGTTGCACTCCGACGATGCTTCAACTCCCCTTGATGAAACTTTGGAAGCGCTCGATGCAGTGGTTCGTGCTGGCAAAGTGCGCTACATCGGGGTTTCCAACTTCTTAGCCTACCGACTCGCCCGTGCTTTGGGTCGTGCCGAGACGCGCAATTTAACCAAGTTCATCTCAATTCAGCCCCGCTACAACCTATTATTCCGCGAAATTGAGCGAGAACTATTGCCCCTGGCGAAAGAAGAAGGATTGGGTGTAATTTCCTACAATCCTTTGGCAGGTGGTCTACTTACAGGTAAACACAATTTTACTCAAGGCCCCACATCAGGTACGCGTTTTACGCTAGGTGCTGCTGCAGAACGTTATCAAGAACGCTACTGGCGCAATCGCGAGTTCAATACTGTCGAAGATTTACGCACAGTAGCGGATCTAGCTGGATTTTCTCTCACCACTCTAGCAGTGGCTTGGGTTTTGTCTAATCCCATTATCACTGCCCCCATCATTGGCGCTAGCCGTCCAGAACAACTTGCTGACAACCTCAAGGCGCTAGAACTAAAACTTGACGACAATTTGAAACAAAAGTTAGACGACCTAACCGCCGAATACCGGAGGGGAGATTCTCTTCGTTAGTTTCTATTGATAAAAAATGATTTTCATGATTATGAATTACGTTAGCGCAGCACTAGCGATGTAGGAGCATCATTACGAATTGGTATTAGAGGTTTGCAAACCGGAACTTTCATGACAAAAAAGACCAGACAATCCAAATCCTTTCAACGTGCTCCTGATGCACCAGATTTGCCATCAACTCCATTCAGGTTCATTTGCTATTTTGTTAACCAGTTTCGCTGGTGGTATGTGTTAATGGTGATCCTGGAGGTAATACACGCAACCTGTGGCATCATGCTGCCTTATGCTATTGGTGAGATCATTCGGGGCGTGACGCGATCGACGGGCGACAGTAAGCCCATTTTTGATGCCATGAAGCAACCCTTGATGTTGTTCATCGGCTTGAGTGTGGGTGAAGTGGTATTTGGGCGCTCGGCTGGACTCTTGCAGACAATCCTCCATCCAATCCACCGACAACATATTGTGCGATCGCTATATGCCTATTTACAACACCATTCACATCGCTACCTGAGCAGCAGTTTTTCCGGGGCATTGGCACATCGGATTAGCGAAACTTCTCTGGGTGTTACCCAGACGATGCAAATGATGATTACTGAATTTATGCCAGTAATTGTTGTGTATTCCGTCGCCACGACGATACTGTATCGCGCCTATCCTCCACTAGCTGCACTCGTGGGAATATGGGCAGTTCTCTTCATCAGTATTTCGTTCTGGCTGGCAACTCGCTGCCGATTTTACTCCCGGAAAGCCGCAGCCGCCAGAAGTGAGACAACTGGCATCATTGTAGATACAGTCACAAATCTCACTAGTAGCCGACTATTTGCTCGCTTTGGTTTTGAACGACGCTATTTGAATGAGCAATTAAGGCACGAACTCAAACATGTGAGAGAGTCCAACTGGTACTCGGAGCGCATTCGCTGGTTTCAGTTCATCTCAGCAGCTATTCTAAAAATTAGCACCCTGTATTACTCCCTCTCTCTCTGGAGTCAAGGAAAGATCGCTACTGCTGACTTTGTTGTAGCAACTAGCTTATCACTGTTGATTATTAGTGAAGCCCGGAATTTAAGCCGCCGCTTTCTGGAATTTTTTGAACATGTGGGGAATGTCGCCAATGGTGTTTTCACCATCGTTCAACCGCACGAGTTGGTTGATCGCGAGAAAGCGATCGCCCACTCAATCACTCAAGGTAAGATTGAGTTTCGGCGGGTGAATTTCAACTACACAGATGAAAAGAAAGTTTTCAACAACCTTTCTGTCACCATTCAAGCGGGACAGCGTGTCGGACTGGTGGGCTTATCTGGCTCTGGAAAATCCACCTTTGTCAATCTGATTCTGCGTTTGTTCGACCCACAATCTGGACAGATTATCATTGATGGGGTCGATATTCGAGATATGACTCAGGATGCGCTACACGCTCAGATCAGCTTAATTCCCCAAGATCCGTCTCTGTTTCATCGCACTTTGCTAGAAAATATTCGTTATGGACGCTTGGATGCAACCGATGAGGAAGTGATCGAGGCTTCACGAAAGGCTCATGCTCACGATTTCATTGTCCAAAGTAAAGATGGTTACAATTCTCTGGTGGGCGAACGTGGTGTCAAGTTATCTGGAGGACAGAGACAGCGCATTGTAATTGCGCGGGTAATCCTTAAAGATGCGCCGATTCTAATCTTAGATGAAGCCACCTCTAGCCTCGATTCAATCACCGAAAAAGCGATCCAGGATACCCTCGACTTAGCAATGAATGGGAAAACGGTCATCGTAGTAGCTCATCGACTTTCTACCATCGTCCATCTAGATAGGATTCTGGTGTTCGACAAAGGTCGGATTATCGAAGATGGTTCCCACGCCAAACTGCTGGCACTCGGCGGCGCTTACTACAGATTATGGAAAATGCAAGCAGGTGGATTTCTACCGGAAAATCTCGACGAGGTTCGTACTGGCACAGATAACATCGAAGAGGAAATGATCGCTTGACATTTGCCGCTACTTGAGGTTTATTTGCAAATTCAATTCAAGAATTGTCCGGCAAAGAGTCCAGAAAACTAAAGTAATGTAATTGAAGTAGGGTGTGTTATCGCATAGCGTAACGCACCCTACGTATATTTAAAAAATTAAATATGAGTTCTATATCATAAGTGCTGCATCGATCGCGACTATTGTTATTCTCTACATCCTCAAAATCAGCTTGAATGTCTATTGTAAGTCTACCGATGCAGGTGACAGGGGAACTTTTCCACCAGGGAAATAAAATACAGATGCGATCGCTTCCTTAAGAGGAGCAACGCGAAAAAGTGAGATTATCGTGAAATGAGCAGGGAAGCAAAGAGAAATTTTGAGTAAATTTTACGACTGGTATAGGCGTTAATACACTTATTTATTTCCTCTCCCCATCTCAAAACCCCAAAACGCGATCGCATTTATAATTGAATTACTGTCTTAGTTATAGCCTCAGTTGAGAGTAAGAAAGACAAATTATAAACATATATTTGCAATAAAAGAGGTCTAAAAATGAAAAGTGAACAGGAACGCGAACAATTAATTAAAGAGATTAACATCCTGTTAAATCAAGCTTATGATAGCACTTTAGATGAGATTTACGCACTACTTCAAACAATCGAAGAAGAAGAAGAGGAAGAAGATTTAAAAGCCTACGACAAAGCTAAAAAAGAAGCTAGTGTTGAGAATTCGTTGTCATGGGAAGAAGCTAAAAAAGAATTAAAAACAGGAATCAAAAAGGAAGTTGCGTGAGTTATAAAGTTGAAATATTGAGAGGTGCATTGAAGCAACTAAAAAAAATACCGTCAGAACTTCAAGAACGTATACAAATTAAAATTGATGATTTAGCTACAGAACCACGTCCGAATGGGGTCAAAAAGTTAAAAGGGAAAGAAAATGCTTACAGAATTAGAATAGGTGACTATCGCGTTATTTATGATATTTTCGACGATCTTCTAGTGGTGAACAAAACCAACTCAGTTTCCAACTTATCTCATTAAAGCTTGAAAACCTGCTTGTACAAAATGCCGATCAAAAGTTAAAGCTTGAGAGACTTCAGCTTGCTTCATAACTACAAACGAAATACAATCAACTAAACCCCATGCTTTATCTTGATGGGTTTTGTAAAGTGTGAATGCTTGTGCGAATAATTCTGGAGTGAGTCGCACAATTTCCACTTCATCTGAGCCAAAAAAATGCTCGATAATTTCAACAGCCTCATTTTTGTAGTTACGAGCTAGTGCATTACCAATTTCTAAAAGTACTGCATCAGTTGTGATTAAGAGTTGAGTTTCTAAGCTATCGGCTAATTCGGAGGCTCGCTGGTGATATTGGTCACGCTGATTAATTAGTGCTACCACAAATAACGTATCAACAAAGATTTTATTTCTCACCCTCATCCCCAGCTAGATAAGAATCAAGATTGCTAGCGAAATCCTCTGGGGCATTTATCTTGATTTGCTTCAATTTTGACATGAAACTCGGTTTTTTAAGATGTTGTTTAGATTGGGCAAAATCTTGGATTAAAAGATATAGTTCATCTAGATATTCTTCGTTAAGACTATCAATTTCAGCGTGAATTTTGTCTTTTGCGGTCATTTCTACTTTTCTTGTAAATACCATACTCATTGTAACTTTTTAGGATAACTGGAGAGCGATCGCACCTCCACAAACCAATCAAGCAAACGCGATCGCCCTTCCCCACAAAACCCAAACGCGTAGACACAATGCGGCTTGTCGTTAGACATCGCACATCGCCCAGATCCCTCTACTCCGGTAAACCCTCTAAATTCTCTCGCGTCACCGTAGCCATATATTCATCCTGATACTCAACATATATCTCCAACGCTGTCTGCAAATTAGCCCTAGCTTCCGCGTAATTCTCCTGCGCTTGTGCAAACAATCCTAATTGTCCGTAAGTGCTAGCACTCGAATAGCGATCGCTAAATTCGATTTTGATTTCCAGGGCTTGTTGATAATAATCTCGTGCCTGGTCATATTCTTGCAACTCTTGGGCAACGATTCCCAAATTTTGGTAAGTTTTAGCACTCGAATAGCGATCGCCAAATTCGATTTTGATTCCCAGGGCTTGTTGATAATAATCCCGTGCCTGGTCATATTCTTGCAACTCTTGGGCAACGATTCCCAAGTTGTGGTAAGTCCCAGCACTCGAATAGCGATCGCCAAATTCGATATAAATTTCCAGGGCTTGTTGATAATAATCCCGTGCCTGGTCGTATTCCCGCAACTCTTGGGCAACGATTCCCAAATTTTGGTAAGTTTTAGCACTCGAATAGCGATCGCCAAATTCGATTTTGATTCCCAGGGCTTGTTGATAATAATCCCGTGCCTGGTCATATTCTTGCAACTCTTGGGCAACGATTCCCAAGTTGTGGTAAGTCCCAGCACTCGAATAGCGATCGCCAAATTCGATATAAATTTCCAGGGCTTGTTGATAATAATCCCGTGCCTGGTCGTATTCCCGCAACTCTTGGGCAACGATTCCCAAATTTTGGTAAGTTTTAGCACTCGAATAGCGATCGCCAAATTCGATTTTGATTCCCAGGGCTTGTTGATAATAATCCCGTGCCTGGTCATATTCTTGCAACTCTTGGGCAACGATTCCCAAGTTGTGGTAAGTCCCAGCACTCGAATAGCGATCGCCAAATTCGATATAAATTTCCAGGGCTTGTTGATAATAATCCCGTGCCTGGTCGTATTCCCGCAACTCTTGGGCAACCCTCCCCAAGTTGTGGTAAGTCCCAGCACTCGAATAGCGATCGCCAAATTCGATAAATATTTCCAGAGCTTGTTGATAATAATCCCGTGCCTGGTTGTATTCCCGCAACTCTTGGGCAACGATTCCCAAGTTGTGGTAAGTCCTACCACTCGAATAGCGATTGCCAAATTCGATTTTGATTTCCAGGGCTTGTTGATAATAATCCTGTGCCTGGTGGAACTGTCGCATATCCAAAGAGACATTACCTAAATAAAACAAGGAATTGGCGACAGCAGGATGATTTTTCTGTTTTTTGGCAATATTTAAAGCTTGTTGATGATAGCTGTTTGCACTTTCAAACTGTCGTTGCTGCTGATAGCTTTTACCTAACTGATTGATAACTTCGATTTCTAAGGAATAATCAGGAAATTGCTTGGCAATTTTCCCAGCTTTTTCTAAATATTCTCTAGCTTTGATTGGTTTGTGCTGGCTTAAATACGCTTTGCCCAATTCATTTAAAATATTACAGCAATTGCGGAGATGTTTTGGGCTGGGTATTTCTCCAGTTGGGTGATATTCCATCAACAAGCGATGTAATAAATCGATGCGTTCTTGTTGTTCTGGTGTTGGTAAGCGATCTATATTTATGTCTGTATTCAGAGTATTGGCAATTGCTCTATCTCTAGTCAATTCTGTGGTTTTAAAGCGAAATAAACCTGATTTCCAAGCCCAAAAATCAGGTGCAAATTTTGCTAACCGCGAAATTGCATAATCTGGCAAGATAAATAAAAGCGGATGAGGTACAGTTTTTCGATAAGAATCGCGGACGAAGTTTAAATCCTGTAAAACTGGTGGATAATCTCCAAAAACACCAATCGATTTTTCTAAATTACGAATTAATAAAACAAGTTTTTTATTTGTTTCTTTAGTAATTTTGGCTAATTGCTCCACCAATTCATCCCGCAGAAATCGTAAATTCCCATCAGGAAAATCTAAAACCACAAATTGGATTTCTTGACATTGAGGGTTCTGTTGCAATCCAGCAATTAATAGGTCTATATCGGGTGTAAAGTTAATTTCAATAAAACCTAATGTAAATTTTTCTGCAAAATCGACAAATGTCAGTAATTCAGCAAATTCATCTTTATTATAGGCAATAAATTTACCTATTTCGGCTTGAAGTTCACTGTTTTTGTGCTGATTGGAGAGCTTCTTGGAAGAACTCATTTCGCTTCACCACTGGATTTGGATAATTCCATCGTTTATCGCCGTTATATTCCAACACGGAAGTATTAAATAACATTAATTGTCCAATTTCATCTTTACTGACATTTTTAGTTAAGCAAACCTGAGCCAAATGAGGGTAATGTTCTTCAGGAATAAACCGCTCAAAACTAAATTGTTGCTGTTTAACTGCATACTCTATATCTTCGGAGATAATTTTTGTGTGTTTTTTGGTACTCGCTGTTTGACATGCAGAGCGCATCATTTGCATTAACTGACGCACATGGCCACCACTAGCTTTTGCTAGTTCTAATAATTGATTACGGCTCTCGAAAATTGCATCAATATCAACCCGCTTTTCAATTACACTTGCCATCGCATCTAAGCCCGTCTGATCGTAATTTAAATCGCATTTATGCCGTTCAAATTCATAGATATTAATCATCGGCACAATATGAGGATTACCATCAAATTGATTTAAGGGATTTTTCGGCGAGCAAAGAATTGAAATTGGTACTGTATAAATGATTGTACAATTTAATTCTTGCATCTGCGCCGCATAATCAAAGAACAAATGTTCTGCTACGACAGGAGGAACCCGATCTAAATTATCGAAAATAATTAATAAACCTTTACACTGAGGAAATTTTTGCCGCAATTTTGCGTAAGCGTCGCTTAATAACAGATTAGTATCAGATTTGAGGCGAGATAAATCTTTTTCTAGAGTTTGCCGAATAGTTGTCTTTTGCTTGTCCGAGCCTTTAATTTGTGCCAGCAATTTGACCATTAGTTTGGCGATAAATGGCGCAGTAGGGCTGAGAGTGGCTTCTGCCTCGACGTTGACTGATTTTTCGACACTTTGCTCGTTTTCTTGAGTAATGTCTTTAAACCATGATTCAAAACTTTTTAATAAATCTTGATTAAAAGTCAAACCTAATTTTCGTAATTCAAATTCAACTTGTTTAATTACAATCAAATATAAATCTGTATATCGAGTATCATTAATATCTGTCTCTTCATTCGCTTCCAAATAAATAACCCGATAATTATTTTCCCAAAGGCTTTGAATTTTTTTTAACTCCGTACTTTTTCCACAACCGCGATGTCCGGTAAATAAAATTGTTGTAAAGTCACCTGCTTCTTGAAAATCCAAAATTGTACTGACATTATCAATAGCCGAAGTTTTCCGCACCAGCGACAGATCGACATAATACCGTTCCATTTCTGCTGGTTCAAGCGGCTCAACATTACAAGCCAAAAAAGCCGCTTTAAGAGTATTTGCACGCTGAAAACTTGAGTCAGGCATTCTTTTGAGCAGATAACAATTACCAACTTTTAAATTTTAAGCGATCGCCCATCAAATTTAGCAAATACAGCTATAGAACTCATAAAACTCCGCGCGCAAGGAAAGGAAATTAGTTATGATTCTTACACTCATTGCACCCCAAACAGCCAAAGCTATGCGTTGTCTCCCCTTTCCTTGGTATCAGCACTGGTAACTCGCTTAACCCTGAAAACTAGTTGCCAAAATTGAAGCGTTTGCAACAATTGCTTCTTCATGTATAAGAAAGGTTTAAGTATTTCCAAGAAATGTATAAGCAGTTGCTGCAAATGCTTCATACTTTGCAACAATTGCTTCTTCATGTATAAGAAAGGTTTAAGTATTTCCAAGAAAGGTATAAGCAGTTGCTGCAAAGGCTTCATGCTTTGCAACAATTACTTGTTAATGTATAAGAAACGTTTAAATCATTGCAACAATTGTTGTAATTAACTTATCAGTTGCTCTATAGTGCGTCACTTCGGCTGCGCCCTTCGGCTACGCTCAGGACAAGCTCAGTGACCGTCGTAGACATCGCAAACCGTCTCCATGAGGATAGCTTGGCGCGAACAGCAGCAATTCTCGCTAATTACTGCTGTAAGTTAACCTGGTAGAGAAACAGAAAGTGCGATCGCAATCAGCTGAGAAAGATTAAATTTACGTTAACAGTGCTGTTGTTTTTTGAAGAGTGACAACAGCAAACACACCATTCCCATTACTATCAACGACACTGAAGAAGCAGATTCTGGTACAGGCTGAGGGTTTTGCACAGGCTGATAATTGATGAAATTTTCTTGAATTGGGCTGAGTGATGCCAAAAGTTGCTCAATATCGCTAGATATACCAGTATCATTACCAACACTTTTAGAAGAGATGAGGCGGTTAAAGGTTTGGCTACTCGATTCATCAAAATCTCCTGTGAACCCAAGAAAATTTTGACCTATTTTACCTATAAGAGAGTCAATCAGATTGTTAACATCAGTTTTTATCCCTAGTGGGGATAACTTTAAACTGCTGAGATTATTGACGTTTCCAATCTTTGTGTTATCAGTATTCGCTAACCAATTACCATTACCAATAATTTCATTTCCACTGGTAAAAACCCAGTTACCATTACCAATAATTGTGTTATTAGTACCAAAATCCCAATTGCCGTTTCCAATGGTTGCGTTGTCACTGCCGAAGTGCCAATTTCCATTACCTAGTGTTGCATTATTACTGCCGTTGTCCCAATCCCAGTTGCCATTACCAAGGGTTGTGTTACTCTTTCCAAATAGCCAGTTGCCATTACCGATAGTTGCGTTGTCATTATTAAAGTTCCAGTTACCATTACCAATGGTTGCACTGTTACTGCCATAATCCGAGTTAAAATTACCAATAGTTGCGTTATTACTACCAAAGTTATTATTACCTTTCCCAACCGGTGCGTTGCTCTGATTAAAGGTTTGGCTACCTGAATTAGATGTATTGCCAGTGTTACTAAAGGGTATAGTGTTACCAAGAACTTCTTTCAACGGATCGAAAGGCGATTGTTGAAGCAGACTTCCAGCAGCTGCGATCGGATTACTGTTACCTGCAAACGGATTGGTAGCCCCACCTGCGATCGGATTACTGTTACCTGCAAACGGATTGGTAGCCCCACCTGGAATGGGATAACCACTGCCTGCAAACGGGTTACTACCTCCTGCTAATGTGTTATCAATACCCTTGAAATAGTTATCACCCAGAACTAACTTTAATCGCTCAAAGATTAATTTCTGAAGCCCACTGCCACCATCACCTGCAAACGGGTTAATACCGCCACCTGGAATCGGATTGCTACCGTTACCTAATAACAGATTGCTACCACCCATCAACAGGCTGTCCTTAGCAGCAGACAAACTGTTATTGGCAGCAAAGGAATTACCGTTATATAGATTGCTAGCGCCACCTGCATTTAAGTGATTAACTCCACCATTAATGGGATTGACAGCAGACGCTTCCATTGGCACTAATTCTCCTATTTTTAGTTAAAAAATTATGGAGTCTTCAGTACTTCTTATACCAATTATGAATTTGCTAAATCCAAAATATTTCTAAAATAAAGGCTTTAATAATCTTACCGTCAAACTAACAGAAGATATTGCCTAAACCTTTACCTGAGAAGAGTTTCGGGCGTAAAATAGCAAACTAGTACAATAAGGCAGAAGACACATCAGCGATAATACACGCTTTTCTGGTTTATCGAATAATATGTTTATTTGTGCCAAGCTGTACTAGCATACTATGTACTGAAGAACTCATCATTGTTCTCTTCTATTTATCTACTGATTTTCGCAAGGATTCTATTAAGCGAAGGGGTTTTGTCCACTAGTAGGAAATGGCGAGGTTTGTCCATCAGTTGGAAATGGCGAGGTTTGTCCATCAGTTGGAAATGCTGAAGTTTGTCCACCAGTAGGAAATGGCGAGGTTTGTCCACCAGTAGGAAATGGCGAGGTTTGTCCACCACCCACTTCCTTGTCAAGCTTTGAGTTAACTAGCTTGTCAATAGTAGCCCTCAAAGTGAACCCGTCCGGTATTTCAGTTGTGCTAATACCATAGGTCTGGCTGCTACTACCAGTCAAAGGGTCGTAGCCACTACCTTGGTTTCCGCCGCCTGTGGATGGGCTACCACCAACTGTAGATGGGATACCGCCGCCTGTGGATGGGCTACCACCAACTGTAGATGGGTTTACACCGCCTGCAAAGATATTCCAGAAGTTGTCGCCAGCGAAAGGATTACCACCATAGGCTAAATCAGGCTGACTGCCACCAGCAGCACCACCCCCAGCAGCAGCACCACCACCAAATGGGCTACCGCCACTTTCTCCATTACCAACACCACTAAATAGATTGGCGAGGTCTTTATCACTAAGAACTTCTGTCAAGCGACCAAAGGGTGATTGTCCAAGCGGATTGTTCCCACTAGTAGAGGAGTTACTGCTACTGCTATTACTCAAATCTTCTGCCATTAGGATTAATCCTCTTATTGTTTTGATGAAAGTTTTGCTAGTTCGCAACATAAAATAGACAAAAATTAAGTGCGCTTTATAACTTTATTGTTGTCTTTTTGTTAGCAGAACTAGTTAGTAGCTATTAGATTATTTGGTTATCTTTGGTTACGTGGAGATAATCTATTTTTAATCACTGCTACTCACAATTACAATGTATAGGATTTGATTTTGAAGTACAATGAAAAATATTTTGATAAATATATCAAAATTGTAGATATTTTTAGACATTGATTTCAGAAATAAACTGATATCTTTGTCTAATAAAATTAAATTTAGATTAAAGATTATATTGCAATGAACAATCTTTTGATAAATTTGCCAAATTTTTAGATATTTAATTAATTTGCATTTAACCGGGGTTCTATTACTTTTATCCGACGTAATACCGCAAAACTGATAACAATAAATAGCACGGTTCCTAGCACTCCGCCATACGTTGCATCGTATTAGCATCGTTACGAAGTGCAGCGAAAAAAGGTTCAGGTGCAGGGATTACTTCAGATAAATCAGCAAATTCAATCCCGGAATTGTACGCGAAAGTGTCCACAAAACCAGCGTAATGTAAATTAAACCCAAACTCCATTGATACCAAGCAAGTGCAGAGATAATACCGGGTAAATGTTCGTCTCGCAGGCGAATGTCGTTAAATCCTAATTTAACTAGGTTGTTGAGGCTAAAATCATAGTAGTTAAGCCAGTTCCAACGGCGATCGCACAACAAGGGCATATATCGTTCACGAAACGTCTGATTCCTTGGTATCACTGGCAAACGTCCAATCAATAATCGTAACTGGCGAAATGTGCCGTCTTCTGTAAAGTAAGAAACGTTCATTAAGTCATGATAACGACCTTGTTGGTAAAGTCGGATTAATAAAGCCATTGGGACGGGGACAATAATTATCAAAAGACATCCCAATGTCAGCCAAGGTTGTTCAGCATTCCGAAAGATCGCTAGTAAGCTGAAGAATTCTAAAACACTAAAACTGACTAATATCGAAATGGTTTCGTAGGATGTGGGAATAATTGGTACGGGATGCAGCCGACGATAGCGATCTACTAGCCAAAATAGTAAACCGAAATAAGCGATCGCTAATCCTCCCACACCAAAAACTAACCAAAAATTTGTCCCATAGCCACTCAACAATAACAATACACTCAACGCCAACCAACTCCAAGCTTGCAGTAACCATCCAACTATAGAAAGGGTTTCGCCAACAATTAAGCGATCGCTTAGTTGGGTATATTTTTCTAAATCGATGTCTGCTATGGTGAGTAACTCACTACTGTTACGAAAGGATTTTACCAGACGACGCTGGGCGATCGCTTGGGCTTGAGTTGCAGAAAAACCCAGGCTAATCAAACTTGCAACAGTTGCACTATTAATATTTGTAGCCGTCAAACGATGCCCAAACTCGATTAATCGCAGTCGTTGTTTTGTATATTCCAGTTCATTAGCATCCGCAACTTGCTGTTGCTGACGGAAATTTTGCCCCAAATTCCGCAAGACGTTTTGATTACCTTGCAATGTTGGGATGCAGAACATCTGACCAATCTGACCGGGATTACCTAAAATTTTCGCTTGGTTGGAGTTAAAAGTTAAACCAGATACGCTTAAACAAGCCTCTTTAGCAAACCTGGCATCACTAAAATCTGCTTGGTTAAGAATATTCGCACCTTGCAAATTTACTAATTGGTTAAACTCAGCTTCTCGGAAGCTTACACCTTGCTCAAAAGTCGCTTCTGTTAAAAGGAGAAACTGATTAAAACCTGCTTTAGTAAACTGGGCTTGATTGGCAAAATCCACTTCCGAAAAATCAGCATTTCCTTGCCATTGGACACTACTGAATTTAGCCAACTGTTTAAAAGTTGCTTGGTTAAAGTTGGCAGTTGTCTCAAAGATACTACCTTGAAAATCAGCCATTTCCCGAAATTTAATTTTTTTAAAGTTAGCTTTTTCAAAAAAAATACTGCCCTGAAAATTGCTTGGTTGCTGGAAGTTGGTACTGGTGAAACTAACGGGACGAGCAAATCTGGTTTCAGTCCAGTTAGTGGGTTGGAGAAAAGTTGCACCTTGGGCATCAACAGACTGAAGAAAAAATGTATTGGAGAACTTCACTTCGCCGTTGAAGCGAGTTTGCACCAGTGTTAAGACACCACGAAAGACGGCGATTTCACTGGCTGGGGTTGATTCTGTTCCCAGAAGCGATCGACAATCTTTAGAGTTGGGTAAAGCGATTGCCAGTGACTCTAGACAAACGAAGCGCAAACGTTCTAGTTTTTCTTGTTCGGTAGCGGTGAAAATAGGTGCGATCGCTTTTGCATACAGTGGTGTTCTTAAAGCCAAATCGCTGCCGACAAAATCTCCCAGAATCAGAGCATAGCTGAGGTCTAGACCCAGAGGTTTTGTTCCAAGTTCTTTTCGCAACAGTTGGTAAAAAGCATCACGAAAGGTGGCGTTTTCTGGGCGCAAATCGATTGCCATTTTCTGCAAATCGACAGTTAAATTTCCTTCGCGGAGTATTGGTGTGCGTAGTCGTTCTTGTAATAATTCTAGGGTTAAGGGTGTGCGTTCTGGTTGTGTTTGTGCTGCCGAAGCTGGTAGGGGGAGGAGGAGGAGAAGTAAAACGCAAAGGAACGCTAAGGGAAGCGCAGAGGTACGCAGAGAAACTCCTCTGTGTACCTTTGCGTTTAACCTCTGCGTGCCTACCCTGCGGGAAGGCGTTCGCGTAGCGTCTCGTAGAGAAGCGCCTATGCGTTTAAAAGATAAATTATGCAAATTGTTCGATCATTCGTCACTAATCAGCAGAACAATTTTACCTGCCACAGACCCACTTTCAATTAATTGGTGGGCTTTAGCTGCTTCTTTTAAGGGAAATTTGTGACTCACATGGATTTTTAATTTGCCTTCATCGATCCAGGTGGCAGATTGTTCGAGAATTTCTGCATGATGGTGGAGACTATCCTGTAATCCTAGCAATGCTGGTGCCAACATGAATTCTAAACCAATGCGGAGGTTGCGAGTTCTAGCAGTTTTCCAAACAGTATTGGCATCTGGTTCGAGAATTGTCACAATATCGCCATAGACTCGCACTGCGGGGAAGGTTTTGTGAAAGGTTTCGCCGCCTACAGTATCAAAAGCCAAGTCTACGCCTTCACCGCCAGTCCAATCTAATACCGCTTGTACAAAGTCTGTTTGTTTATAAAAAATTACACTATCGGCACCGAGTTCTTTGACGAAATTAGCTTTTTCCTCAGAACCCACTGTGGTGGAAACAGTAGCACCTTTGAGTTTCGCCAATTGAATTGCTACATGGCCAACACCACCAGCACCGGCATGAATCAAAACCCGATCTCCAGGTTCTAATCGTCCCCGTTCATATAAAGCTTCCCAGGCGGTGATTAATACTAAAGGCGCTGCTGCTGCTTCGGCAAAGGAAATGGAAGCGGGTTTACGTGCCACAAATCGCTCATCTACAACGGTATATTCAGCGTAATTCCCTTGGTGTGCGCCCAAGCCACCATAGCAAAAATATACTTCATCACCTGCGCGAAAACGCTGAACGCCAGCACCCACAGCTTCCACGATCCCTGCACCATCGCATCCTAAAATTGTCGGCGTGCGATCGGGGTAGAAACTGCCTCGACTCCGAAGTTTAGTGTCAATGGGGTTAATGCCAGCCGCCACCAAACGTACTAAAAGTTCAGTATTCCCTACAGGAACAGCAGGGTTTGGCACATCCTGTACTTGCAGAACTTCGGGACTGCCAGCTGCTGTCATCAAGACTGCTTTCACAATTCTTTCCTCCTGGCTTAGATGCACGTTCTTATGCAACTTTAACGTAAGAGGGCGGACACAAAGCTATGTTTGAGGGAAAAGTGCGATTTTTGGTGACAAGGTGCGATCGCCCTACATCTATATTCAACAAAAAACAAGCCACTGGAGCTTTGAAGATTATCCCTTGATTACTGCTAAATTAAATATATAATCTCACGTAAGTAATATTTATTTATTCTTCACTCATAATTGAGCCATTTTGTAAAGTCGCCAAACTCCTACTTCAGTAGGGCGACAGCGTGATCAACAGATCGGGTAAATTAAGATAAGTAAAGAAAACGCTTTGAACTAAATGGCAGCTCTAAGCTTACAAGAAATTTCTACTCAGTTAGAAAGTCCGAATTTACGCGATCGCATGGTAGCCCTTGCTAATCTGCGTCACGTTGCGGCTGAGGATGCAGTCCCTTTGATTAAAAAGGTACTAGACGACGAATCTTTGCAACTGCGATCGATGGCAATATTTGCTCTGGGAATCAAGCCAACGCCAGAATGTTATTCTATTTTGGTAAAAATTCTCGAAAATGACCCCGATTATGGTATACGCGCTGATGCCGCCGGTGCTTTAGGATATTTGGGTGATGCTAGAGCCTTTGAGGTACTGTCACGGGCATTTTATGAAGATACTGATTGGCTAGTACGTTTTAGTGCAGCCGTTTCTCTAGGTAATATTAAAGATCCTCGTGCCCGTCAAATTCTTCTTCAGGCATTGGATAGCAAAGAAGTCGTGTTACAACAAGCTGCAATCTCTGCACTGGGAGAAATTCAAGACATCGAGTCTGTAGATAAGATCCTGCGCTTTGCCGAATCAGATGATTGGTTAGTCAGGCAGCGTTTGGCAGAAGCCTTGGGAAATCTTCCCACTCCCAAGAGTGTCTCAGCTTTAAAATACCTGGAAAAAGACAATCATTTCAACGTTGCTGAGGCAGCCAGAATTGGCCTCAAGAAGCTTGAGGAAATAGGCAATCAAGCTTAATATTAAAGCCTCCTGTTACCTTTTAATAATAATTAAGTGGGAATTTTAGCATTTTGATGCAGGGTAATTTCATTCATGAATATTGAAGAGTTTTTTCAGTTAAGTACTGGTAAATGGTTTTCTCATCGTACTAGTCAACATTTGGCTTTTAACCAATCGGAACATAGTAAGTCAGATATCATCATTGAGGCGCTGGCATTAGATCATCCAGAAGTTATCAAGCTGTGTCAAAGTTACAACATTAATCCTAGTTCTGCTTCCTGTGCTACCAAAATTACCTGGAACGGCACAATGGATAAGGATCAAGCAAAACATAGTGGTTCAACTGTGTTAGTTTCAGTACCGGATGCGGATAATCCGGCCCAAGGCAGTTTACTGAGAGAAATAGTTGATGCCAATAAAACTCCAGTTCCCGGACGCTATAAATTTGACAGTGATGGTGCTTTGATCCTAACTACAGAGGATGAAACCATCTTTTCAGAGGAACGCCTGTGGTTTGCTAGCCCCAATTTGCGAATGCGGGTAAACGTCCTCAAAAGTTTTGGTGGATTTAGTATCACTTCCTTCACTTCTGAGATTCGTATGGGTGGCTTTCCCCCAGCCGAGAAGGCTTCTGAGGTGGCTAATTCAGTATCTAGTTAAATTCGATCGCAAAATAATTCCCCCCGTTTCTGGCTACGGTGTACACAACAAGTCAAATTACCCCCCTTATAAAGGCTACGGTGTATACACAAGTCCTAAAATCCTTGCCTGGTAAGATACAAGCCTTAGTAGGCAAGGTTTTGAACTGAGCAAGCTGATTATCAAGAGTGTCAGCTTATTGATAGAGGTTTAACGGAAAATCAAGGATTTTAAAAATAATTTTCCGTTCTTTTGTGTCCATTTGATTCCCAACTCAACTTGTGTATACACGGTAGCCTTATAAAGGGGGGAAAAAAGAAATCCAGTTCCCTCCCCTTTGCAAGGAGAGGGTTAGGGTGGGGTAAAACCCTAGTTAATCAGCTATTTCAGACTTGTGTGTACACCGTAGCCGTTTCTGGGGGGAATTAAGTAGAGATGGGTTAGGGTTAGGGAAAGTTTTTGTTAAGCCTGTAATACCTTAAACCATTTATTCAAAACTGTGCTGATGGTTTTCTTAATCTGATGGTTACGACTCCATTTTTGGAATGCCATTTCATACTCTTCACCTTTAATTTGAAAGGTATTCCAGACATCAAGCGCTACAGGCAATCCGCAGAATAGTAAAATGTACAGCGACCAAGAAATTCCGCCACCTGTGATTAAATCAAGCAGTATCAAAAAGCCATTGAAAATTGCATATTTGCTTAGGCGTTTTTGAAATCTTCTGATGCGGTAGGCGTCAAAAGCTTTTCGCTGTTGAACTTGACCCTGTTGTAATATCCAATCGCGTTCTGCTAATTTTAAAGACTCAGGTGAAATTTCTAACTCAGCAGCAATTTCTAATATATGCTCATAAGAAAATTCTGTGTCTTTATCATCTGCTTGACGAGCGATCGCTAAGTGCAGAATTTGTTGGACATCTTCTTGGCTATACGAGCGGATGCTTTGAGGTTCAAACGCCGTCATAATTCTTTCTCTTATATTACTTTTAATAGAAATTTGCTGCCCGATAGATTTTAAGCAGCTACGCCAGTACTATTTCCATTATTCTTAGATTAACAAATCTAGATGCTGTCCGGCATCGAAATGTATGGGATTTTTAACTTTGGGTATAGGGTAAAGAAGGCAGAGGAGCAGAGGGGCAGAGGGGCAGAGGGGAAAAATTTACTGCAACTTCTCCCTTGCTCCCTTGATCCCCACCAATATAAAGACTCTCCAAACATCCAAGATATTATCAAATGCAGCAGAGCATAATTAATAACGAAATAACAAGCATTAACAAGGATGTAAATCAATGGTTGAAGAAAATGGATCGATTCGTACCCTATCGGTTGATATTGGCGGTAGTGGCGTTAAGGCTATGGTTTTGGATATTACGGGGCATCCTGTAACCGAAAGAGTGCGTTTAGATACACCGCAACCTGCAACACCGGAGGTTGTAATTAATGCAATTGTAGTTTTAGCTGCCGCTCAAGGTGAATTTCATCGCGTTTCGGTCGGTTTTCCTGGTGTGGTGAGGTGTGGAGTCACGGAAACAGCGGTAAACTTACATCCAGATTGGATCGGATTTGATTTGGAAACAGCATTATTAAAACACTTAAACAAGCCTGTACGGGTGATTAATGATGCAGATATGCAGGGATTTGGTGCGATCGCAGGTAAGGGTGTCGAATTGGTGATTACTCTGGGTACGGGGTTTGGTTCGGCTTTATTTGTGGATGGTAAGCTGGTACCAAATATGGAAATGGGGCATCATCCGTTTCGCAAAGGAGAGACTTTTGAGCAGCAGTTGGGGCGTGCAGAGTTAGAAAAAATTGGTGAGAAAAGATGGAATAGGCGTTTAGAAAAAGCGATCGCATCTTTGCAACATCTGTTTAATTATGACTACCTTTATATTGGCGGTGGTGAAGCTGTGAGAGTGAATTTCCAGTTACCCTTAAATGTCAAACTCATCCCCAATATCACTGGTTTATTAGGCGGTATAGCTTTGTGGCGAGATGAAAAAAGATAAAAAGTTTTTCAATATCCACAACTGAGAGTACTAAGTACAGCTTTGCGTAAGTTCGTAACTTTTTTAAACGCAGAGGAACACAGAGGTAAACGCAAAGGTACGCAGAGTTTTGCCAAAGTTAATTCGCTATGAATTAATGAAATGTTGTACTAAGCGATATCTAAGAGCGACCTACGCCTACAAACTTTTTGAGTAAGGTGCATCCTTTCTCAAAATTTCAAAATGATATAAAATTTAACACAGATTAGACAAGAGAATTGCACAAACATTATGTTCAATGCCTCGGTGTAATTTTGTCATGTAGTATCTAAACTTTAACTCAAATTCCATACCGTGCAACAAGGTTGTGCGGTTTCATTCTTTTGATGTGAAAGTGTGCGCTTTCCGAGAATAGCTTGAAAGAGCGACATAAGTTGCAATACAGTTCAGAATGAGCAACAAAACCCTTATTGTAGAGACGCGATTTATCGCGTCTTCAAAAACCAATAATCCTTAACCCAAGCGTATTGACATAAGTTGTGATTGATAAAAAGTATTTCAAATTAAGAGCTTTTAATCAATAGTTAAAAAACTGCCTTGATGAATCCAGTAGTATTTTTACTGGCAGTATAAACATGATAAAAGCAACATCAGTATCCCAAGCACGAGCTAAATATAACTAGGTAAATATGTTTGATGGCATTCCCGCGATCGTATAGTATGTTATTGTCTAAACGATTGATTTAGATAGTATGTCTGATAACTTGATGGCTTGATTAATGATATTAATCTGATTAAATGGAATCGGGGGTGAGCAAATATGAACATAAAAATATTACCTGGAAAAATTAGTACATGACTTTTTTATTTGGTCAGTATGTACTATCCCGGACAGCAACTGTTGGTTAAAAGAAATATTGGTTGAAGTAAAATAAACGAAAATGAATGAAATTGGCCTGATGATGACGGGCGTGTTAACAATAAGACAAGCATCTGGGACTAATTTGTCACAGCAGCAATTATTTCAGATGGAAAATTACGTAAACCAGTCAAAACACAGTCAGTTAGAGATAGCTGCTAAAGTTACGCCACCTGAATTTATGCAGACAGATGAGATTTCCCAAGCTTCTCTCTCAGCGCTGAAATTAGAAAAAGAACACATACTTCAGAAAATTAGCAAAAAGAATCTGGGACTAGTTTCTTCTAACTTAGGTAAGCCTAAGAAGTCTTTTCAGTCTGAAGGTAAAGTCCGTACAAAGGCTACAGGAAGGTTCCAGAAGTTTAGTAGCCAACCTCTACCGACTCTTTATTTTGGTAGTTCTGGTATTGCTGTCAGAGCCTTACAACAGTTATTAGTGACTAACGGTTATGCTGTGAGAGTAGATGGGATTTTTGGCGCACTAACAGAGACTGCTGTCAAAGCCTTTCAAAACCAGCAAAATTTAGGTGTAGATGGAGTAGTTGGTCAACGAACTTGGAGTGCGCTAACAATTTAGTTAGAAGTTAGGAGTTATGAAACTTCGTATTATTCATAATTCCTGATTCATTTATGGAAATCTAAGAAAAAATCACTTTTGTAAATTAATAATAATGCTGAAAACTTTCTAAAATATGCAGAACACAAGTAACATTTTTACTGTCTTTTGAGGGCAATATATTTTCTTTAGCCATTACTGCCGCTGATCTTTTCAAGACGCGTTAACCATTGATTGAAATGCTGGCATTGCTGACGTATTGTATCCAACCCAATATCCATTGCAATCAAGGAGCCATGTAATGGCTTTTCATATCCAAGGCAACATCTGATAATTCGTTTGGATGGGGCTGTTGTTGGGCCTTCATTAATATGTTCAGGTGAAAGGAATAAATTACGCTCTGCATGTAGGCTATCTACTATATTTTGGTCAAACCAAGCGAGAAAAGCTTGTGGATTGCTGTACAGGAGTCCCTCAAACTCATGAACCAGTAAATTGGCGAGAAAATTTTTGTGTTTAATGTCTGCGCTCATTTGCTGCTCAAGATATTCAGTTTTCTGAAATGGGTCATTCGTACTAGGCAGAGAACTGCTTCCTGGAAAATCATTTGGCAATCGATATAAATCAAACATCGTAGTGACGAACGCCGAACCATCCTCAAGGCATTTACGATTTAATTGCGGCTTGATCTTTGCATAACTTACTACTCCGCCCTTAGTTGTTGAGCTAGTTCGCACAAGAATGGGGTTGAGGTATATGTCTTTTCGCTGAAGATGTTGGCAGAGTACTTCTTTTACAAAAGTTTCTTCCGTCTGTCCTTCTACAAAAACGTGTATTCGGATCATCGTGAAGGTCTCCCGCCAAGGATATTTTTCTTCCACAGTTCTCCTAAGCTGTAGTCTTCAAGCCACTCGTGTAAATCATCCTCATTCAATCTTCGGAGTGATGATTTACCACGATCGCGATCTACAACAATTACATCTTCCGCCCTAAATTCATTGAGCAGTTCAACCGACTGAGTTGAAACAATAACTTGTTTTTCTTTTGCAGCGGAGCGAATTAACGATGCAAGAACAGTGATTGCATACGGGTGAAGACCTAGCTCAGGTTCATCAACCAAAATGGTTTCGGGTTGAAGGGAAGCAGGTTGCAAAAAGACTGTAACCAGGCATATAAAACGAAGTGTTCCATCCGAAAGAAGATGAGCTTTAAACGGAATATCTTGACCTTGCTCGACCCATTCCAACTCGATAACCTCATTGTTTTGTGGAGAAGGACGTAGATATAAATCACCAAAGAAAGGAGCAACAAGTCGAATTGTTTTGACAATTCTCTGATAAGATTCCGAATAATTTTCACTTAACAAATATAGGAAAGCTGCAAGATTACGCGCATCAGAACGCAAGTAAACATTATCATTAATCCTGTGTGGTTGCTTCACATAAGCGCTGTCGCTTGTATCATGGAAATGATAAACCCGCCACTGCCGCATCGTGGGTAATATGTACTTGTCAATTCTTGTTCCGCTACCCCGTAAAGCATTAGTCTCAAAATGACCGCTGCCGAGTTCACGTTCACCGATCTTGTCCCACCAAAAAGACTCTTTGGAAAACATCAGACGGTTGTCTTGAGTTGGTTCAAGCGTAGCAAGATACCCATTCTTTCCAAAATAAAGCTCAATCTCTAATTGCTCAGTTGTTTTACGGCCAAAATGCAAGATCGCATCAGGACCACCCTGGCGGCTTACCAAAACTTGCAGATTCATCTCAATCATCTGCTGAACCATGTGAAAAAAGCCTATGAAGTTAGATTTACCCGCACCATTACATCCAATAAGTACGTTTAGTTTCAAAAGCTTAAGGTCACATTCAGCAATAGACTTAAAGCCCTTCAAAACAATCCTTGATAGTTGGCTGTCATTGGTCAGATCGCTCATGCAATGGTCTCCTGATTTTTAAGCTTTTGGGCTGCTTATTTCACAAATAGACCTTAATAATAATTGTGATTTAGCTGATCTAGCTACAGTCAGCACACTCTATCAAGAATTTCTGATATATTCACATTAAATCTTGCTTGTTGACAAATCTTTTATACAGGTGTAACTTATCGTAAACATAGGTTTCGGATCTGAAACACTAATAAAAAAGTAAATCTTTATTATTGAGTTAATACATAAATAAATCTTTTTGTCCAGAGTAATTTAGATATCCTTACCATACGGTTTAGTTAAGCCCGAAATCTTTTATAGAGACATTGCATTGCAATGTCTCCACATATCAAAAATTCTTAACCCAAGCGTATTGAGTTAAATATGGAACAGCTTATCCCTTCTAACTTATTATCGGTGCTTATGCTGCTCTAATAGCTGTTGCGCTCTTGGCTTGTAAATTAAATAGAACAAAGCCTCGATATAGCGCAATAAATCTTCTCGATTTTCCTTGGAAGTAAAGTTCCAGAAGCCATAAATTCGCGCTAATGATAAGAGCTTGCTAGTGTGAATTTTCCAAGTATATGTGCTGTAAACTCGGTCAATTCCTCGCTGGGCAATTTCATTCCAATAGTTAGGATTTTGCTCGCATTTAGTGATGAATTCCACAATTTTTGTGGCTGTTTCCTCTAAATTTGTTGGGTTAATCAAAAAGCCATTCACCTTATCTTGAATAATCTCTAATGGCCCACCAAACTGGGTGGCGAAAGTCGGTAATCCTGAAACCATCGCCTCTAAAATTGTCAAACCAAAAGCTTCAAATAAAGCTGGTTGTACAAAAATTCCCTGATGATCGGCAATGACTCGGTAAATTTCACCAGAATCAGTTTTAGTCAGGCGCACACCCAACCAACGAATCTTTCCGTGGAGATTGTACTGGTCAATTATTTGGTAGAGTTTGATAATTTCGTCACGTTCTTCGTTGTCACCTGATTCTTCGACGCGTAATTTACCCGCTACTAAAATTAAGTTGCAATGCTCTTGTAATTCTTTACTTTGACCATAACATTCAGCTAAACCTGTGAGGTTTTTGATGTGGTCAAGACGCGCCATTGAGAAGAGAGGGCGCTTGTTAGGATCGTCGAGTTTACCAAAGATTTGTGTGGGATCTTCCAGAGTAAAGAGTGTTTCTGCAAGGCGTTGGCGATCGCTCTCTACCCGATCTTTATTTCGGGTGTAGGGGAAGTAATTATTTTCATTTACTCCCGGCGGTACGACATTAAATTTGGGACTAAATAATTCAATGCCATTGGTAACATGGTACAACTCCGGCATAGTGAAGCACTTATAAGATTCGTACTGTCCCACACTATCTGGTGTTCCGACAATTTCTTGGTAGGTGCTGCTAATCACAAAATTGGCAGCATTCATGGCAATCAAATCAGCTGTGAATTGCAAGGAAAAATGATATTTCTCTTCTAATTCTTGCCAGTAGAGGTTACTGAACAAGTATTTAGATTTTTCTAAAGCATGGGCAACATTGCATTGAGTAACTTTCAGCCGTCGCGCCAGCAAGAATGCTATTAAATTCCCATCAGTATAGTTTCCAACTATTAAGTCAGGCGTGCCGTGAAATTCTGCCCGTAGTTCTCTTTCGGAATCAATGGCGAAAGTTTCTAGATAAGGCCAAAACTCAAACCGAGAAATCCAGTTTTGAGTCATGTTAGGGTTAAATTCCCGTAAAGGCACTCGCAAAATCCAGGCATTTTCGGTATCGTGGACTTTTTCTAGCCGTTGATTACAAAGAGTACCATCACTATTGGGAATCAAACGGGTGAGAATAATTACCTTTGGCTCGACATTCAATTTCTCTAAACCCGCAAGCAGAACATCTTCTTGTAGCTGCTTTTCTAGGCTCTTTGCCTGGTCAAGGACGTAAACTACCTGACCGCCGGTATCGGGACGCCCTAAAACTCCCTCTTGCCCAAACCAACCGTGAGCTGACACCAGGACGATTCTAAAAATCATCGGGACACGAGAAATGAATGCTTCTAGGGTCTGAGGATCGGCAGAATCAATCAATTCATCGAGAATATTTAAAGTTTCCCGCACTCGTGCTGCGGTGTTACCCCAACCCGGCTCAAAACCCATTGACTGCAATTGGAAGCGGAATTGTTCGTAGGGTTCATCTTCGGGGCGATTATTAACAAAACCGATAGCCTTCTTAACTTGCTCGGAAAGTTGCTGTTGTGATTGAATGCGATCGTTAAGCAGAAGTTGTACACCGTTGTAGTGGTGCAGGCGCAAGAAATTCAATAAGCTGTCCAGCAATTGCTTCGAGTCTTGAAATATTTTGCTGGATAGATAGCGGTTGAGAAATTGTACCCCTTTACCAATATTTTTGGGGTCGCGGATGATTGGGGTGTAGTCGTAAAATGGGCCGAAGTCCAATTCTAGCAGGTCGCCGTCGTTGGGATGATATTTGTTCACCAAGCGATCGCGCAGATCCAACAAATCTTGCACCGTCATCGGCTCAATGCTTAAGTCTGATGTCAACCAATAAACTTCTTGGCTGGCAATCTTAGAACGGATGATGAAACAGAAGTTTGAGTCCTCCTGAATTATTTCCTGAGTATAGTAAATGAGTTTGCCTAACTCCGAGGAAGTGTAAAAGCCTTCAGGTTTCTGGGATTTGGAGCAATACTCACTATATACATTGAGTATGTCGTTCCGTAGCAAGTACTTCTTTTCTTGTTGGCGTAATTCACTAATAAAGGAACGTAAATCACTTTTTTCTTCACTATCTAAGACTGCTTGAAGCAATTCAGACATAGCAACTCCACTAAATGATGATGTTTGCATTGTTAACTTTCTAGGCAAGACAAATAAGCCCCACCTTTTGTTAGACAGATATAAACACGAAACAACACAGATAAATTATATTTACCTGTGTACCTACAAGTATCAACTTTTCAGCAGGCACTTAAATCATGTTCTACTTTACTTAAAGTATCTATGACTCAGTATTTTTGGATCTCACTAAAGGAATACAATTTTTATTTCTTTTGATAGATGTTAGTAAATAACTGCATCATAAGATTTGGGGCACAAATTATCACGCCCTCAATTGCTTCATGCGATCTTTACTATATCATTTATTTGCGTATATCTTGATTATCAGCACATACAGCATAATTCAGAATTTATTAATCAGAATAGGCTGCGCTAAAAGAAGTACAAGAGGCTTTGATACTTAGCTTGTATGGTTCACTAACTTGAAATATGCTGTATGTAAGGTAAATAAATTTCAAAAATCAAATATTATTCCTATATTGTGTTAATTTGGGGAATAAATAATAATCTTGCCATAATCTCTTTTTAAACAATTGAAATAAAAGTTAATAATTTTGCTGAAGTTTAACTATTTAGTTCAACTTAAATGAATTAAAATCAATTTTTGTTTAAAAACAGACTAATATTGATTTGCCCTAGTTATATTTTAGGCAAAAGTTGTTTAAATTTGGTCAATTTATATGGCTACCAATACAGATAAGTTAACAGCTTCTGACCACAGTATAGGCAACATTCTGATTATGTCTTTACTTGCCCTCTGTGGGCTTACTTTGATCATTCTTCTAGGCATTTTTTAACAGTTAAATGTGCGTTCAAAAACTTCTGACACTCAAATTCCCGACTTCTCCAAGAAATCGGGAATCTTAATATCAATAGCTCATGCTCCTGAGAAGTATGAACATCTGCTTAGTTTGATAGCGTAGTAACAGGTACTCTATCCTTAGCCAGTCTCGTAGAGAAGTAGCTAAAAAGTAGATTTGCTTATATACATCAACTTTTGGATAAGATAAAGTAATGAATCATTATAGATTTTTAACCCTTCCAAGTCTATGAACTCGTAGACAAGAGATCATTGCTAAAGTAATGGTTATGAATGTTCAGAACCACAACCGATCTTTATATAGGAATATATACATCAATATGAGATTATATAGGGCGAACGATGGGAATCGAACCCACGAATGGTGGTACCACAAACCACTGCCTTAACCACTTGGCTACGCTCGCCATTCAACAATTTGAATTATAGCAATAATTTGGCAATCGATCAAGAGTTTTTGTTCAAGGAACGGACTTAGTTGATTTAGAGTCTCTGGAATCTAACGATTACAATGAATTTTACTTGGCAAATATGAAACCATTGACCATCATCGCGTATACTGGAGCAGCAGTAGGCCTCGCCGCCTTGGGTGTGACAATGGCGAAAACCAATCCCGGTCAAGTTGAATATGAAGAATATGCAGTTCAACGCCTGACAAAATACTTAAAAACCGATGTATGTAAAAAAACTACGAATATTATAGAAAATTTAATCCGTTTTAATTGTGATAAGTTGGTTGACTCAGCTAACCCGCAAATCCAAGAAATTATTGCCAGAACTACAGAAAGGCAAGATTTCCTTATTTTTAGTGTTTACCGTACAGATTTAAAAATAAATTCTTGGATACCTTCATATAAATTTGAAACAGTAGGAGCTTTTGATCAATTTTATACTTACACTGCCGAAGAACAATAAGGGAAGCAACAGGGGAAGAATATACAGCAGAATTCAGGAGTCAGAATCGGCTGCGCTAACAGAAGAAAAACAAGCTTTATACCTAGTTTTGGAACGATTAGTTGTGTCCTTTACAACTTCAAATGCGCTGTAAAAGTGATTAAGAATACTTCTGTTTAGTAATTGATAATAGTTTCAATAATTACCAGATTACTTATGAACCCCGGCTTAATCTTAAGTAAGATATAGTAACTGATAGTTCAAGCTTTGCCGATGTCATCTGCCTATCTGCTATTATCTCATGGAAGTCGCGATCGCCGCCCAGAAATTGCTATGCAGCAACTAGCTAGTCTGATATGTCAGAAATTGTCAAGCGAACATTTGGTTGGCATCGCTGCTTTAGAAATGAGTCCTCAACCTTTACACGAGCAGATTCAACAATTTGCTAAAAACGCTTTTGGCGATTGCCCACATTCTCAAAATGAGAATCGCCTCAAAATTGTGCCGCTATTTTTGCTGCCAGGAGTGCATGTGATGACAGACATTCCCGCCGAAGTAGCACTCGCACAACAGGCTACTGGTCAAGATACAATCGTTGAGTTGCAACCATATTTAGGTTCTCATCCTAATTTAGAGAAATTGTTAGCAAAGCAAATAGCTGCTATCAAAGCAGAAGTATGGATTCTCTTAGCTCATGGTAGCCGTCGCCCAGGTTCGCAAAAAACTGTGGAAGCAATGGCGGCGAGTTTAGGAGCCGTAACTGCTTATTGGGCTGGGCCTCCTAGTTTAGAATCACGGGTGAAAGAGTTAGTAATTGCTGGTTATCGGGAAATTGCAATCTTGCCATACTTTTTATTTGCTGGTGGAATAACCGATGCGATCGCCACCTCAATAGAGGATCTAAAATTACAATTTTCTGCGGTGAATTTCCAATTGGCGGAGCCACTGGGAGCAAGTGCAGAATTAGCCGAGCTAATTTGGGATTTAACACAGAGATGAACCGCACAGAAAAACAGGAGAACAAGTATTTGGGAAAGGTTTATTTAGTAGGTGCGGGGCCAGGAGATCCAGGATTAATTACCCTGAAGGCGAAAGGTTTGTTGGAATGTGCAGATGTAGTCATCTATGATGCCTTGGTGAGTCCGGCAATTCTGGCAATGATTAATCCTCAAGCCGAGCAAATTAATGCTGGTAAACGTGCGGGGAGACATTCGTTATTGCAGTCAGAAACAACTCAATTGCTGATTGATAAAGCGCAAGATCATGCAATTGTAGTGCGGCTCAAGGGTGGCGATCCGTTTATTTTTGGTCGCGGTGGCGAAGAGATGGAAGAATTAGTCAAAGTTGGAATATCAACGGAAGTAGTGCCAGGTATCACTTCGGGAATTGCAGCGGCAGCATACTCAGGTATTCCTTTGACGCATCGGCTCTATAGTTCATCAGTGACATTTGTAACTGGTCATGAAGCGGTGGGTAAGTATAGACCGGAAGTGAATTGGAGTGCGATCGCTCACGGTTCCGAAACCATTGTAATTTATATGGGAATTCACAATCTGCCTTATATTGTGGAAGAATTAAGTACTGCTGGGTTGAATTTAGAAACGCCGATTGCTTTAGTGCGCTGGGGTACGCGACCAGAACAAGAAGAATTGATAGGGACATTGGAAACAATTGTCGAGCAAGTAGAGGAAACTGGATTTAGTGCGCCTGCGATCGCAGTTATTGGACAAGTAGTGAAGATGCACAGTATTTTGTCTGGCTGCCGCCCAGTTTGATAGTTGGCGAAAAGCTTGTTGTTTCGTATTCTCCGATAACCCTAGTGTATGATCGATAAGGTTATTCGGTTCTGGTGGGAGTCAGCTACCAGAGGTAACGGGGAAAGTTCGGTGCAAATCCGGCGCTGTCCCGCAACTGTGAACCAATTTGAGATTCAGGAACTAAATCGAAAATCTCAAATTGAGTGAGTCAGGATGCCCGCCGAGATAGATTTATTAGTTTCACATATCTGCGAGGTACAGATGACTACGACTGTAAATATTTCCCCAACCAGTTCTTTGGATGTTGCTGAACATACTTTATTTGTTTGCAAAACCTGTGCCAGTGTTTGGCAAAATGGAAAACGCTTAGGTGAAAGTGGTGGTGAAAAACTTTTACACCAACTTCAGCAGCTGGCACAAGATTGGGAGTTACGAGATCGATTCCCGATTCAGGAAGTTGAATGCATGAGTGCTTGTAATCGTTCTTGTGTAGTCGCTTTTAGTGCCAAAGGCAAATTAACATATTTATTTGGTGATTTAGCCGTTGATGGCAGTGCCTCTGCGGTACTGGAATGTGCTAGCCAATACTATGCTAAAGCAGATGGTTTACTGCCTTGGTCAGAGCGTCCAGAAGCAATGAAGAAGGGCATTCTGGCAAAAATTCCACCGTTATCTATCTAAATAATGCGCGTTTTGATTTTGGGTGGGACGGGTGATGCAGCAGAACTAGCTGCCAAAGTGACGACTATCCAAGGATTAGAAGTAATCACCTCTCTAGCTGGACGCACCCGCGAACCGTCAGTACCACTGGGCGATTTGCGGGTTGGAGGCTTCGGCGGTGCGGCTGGATTGGCTAACTATCTGCGAGTCATGCAAATCGACTTGTTAATTGATGCAACCCATCCTTTTGCGACTCAAATTTCCTTCAATGCAGCAGATGCGGCAACGGAAGTTGGAGTCCCCCGTCTGATGTTAATCCGTCCGCCTTGGGAAAAAGAAAGTGGCGATCGCTGGATTGAAGTTGACAGCGTTGCAGCCGCAGCAAAAACCCTGCAAAATCAGGCACAGCGGGTATTTTTGACAGTTGGTAGGCAAGAACTCGCCGCTTTTGCTCGCCTAGAGAAAATTTGGTTTTTGATGCGGATGATTGACCCTCCTGGCGATGATGCTTTAGTACCGCCGGGGATGGTATTGTGCGATCGCGGGCCTTTTACCCTCAATAATGAGAGACAAATTCTGATTGAGAATAATATTGATACCATCGTCAGTAAAAATAGCGGTGGCGATGCCACAAAGCCCAAGATTATTGCCGCGCGAGAACTAGGCGTGAAAGTTGTGATGGTAAATCGTCCAGCCATACCGCCAGGAGAGCAGGTTAGCAATGTTGATGCTGTTTTGGTATGGCTATGCGTAGGCGTAGCCCGCCGTAGGCATCGCTGCTAAGTAATATATAGCGCTTCTCGAATGGAAGCAATACATTTTGACCTCTCTCCAAACCTCTCTCCTTTTAGGAGAGAGGCTTTGATGCTTCTCCCCAACGCTAGCAGGAAAGGGGCTGGGGGTTAGGTCTGTATTTCACGCAATTGAGAACCGCTATAGGCAAGATTGATAATACGATCTTTCCTAATTTCCGTATAATACACGGGAACGATCGCAGTAACGACTTCTATGAAAAATCTAGTTTTATCTGCAATAGCCCTCGCCACCACATCTGGATTAGTTTTCGGGACAATGCCAGCCGCTTCTGCTTTAAGTTGGAGTTGGAATTATTCTGGTACTGGCGTAGCCGCAAACGGTACTTTCACCACTAATGACACCCCGAACGATTTGGGTTTTTACTTAATTACTGGAATTACTGGTAAGCGAAATGGTGAAACAATTACTGGTTTGCAACCCGCCGGGACTCCGATACCAGGAAACGAACCTTTTAATGTTGATAATTTAATTAGTCTTAATACTCAGCAGTTAACAGGTGATGGTTTTGGGTATTCCACTTCGGCAGGAAACTATTCTAGTCCATTTTTCGCGAGTTTTTTGCCGACACCAAGCTATTTAGAGGTTTTTTCTGCGCCGCCAATCACACCAGGTTTTGAAAATTTGGGATTGGAAGATAGTGAGTTACCGATTAGTTTTTCTGCAACCATAATTACTGTTTCTGAACCTACTTCTATCCTTAGCCTACTCATTCTTGGTACTCTTGTTGGCGCACCTTCATTACTCAAACGCCACAATCTATCCAAATTGACTCAGAAGAAGCTCGAAAAAGTTTCCTAAAACCATCAATAACAATTCAAAATTGTACCCTTGCAGGAAAGCAAGCTACGCGTAGCGTCTTGTAAAAAAGAGAGTTTCAGATGGGAATTTAAAGCCCGATTGTAGCTTGCCTTTTGTAAAGTAACTTTAGCTAAGTACAGTTTTGCGGAAAAGCGTAGCGTTTTTAATGCAAGCCGATGCATTAACAATGCAAGCCGATGCATTAACAATGCAAGCCGACGTATTAACAATGCAAGCCGACGTATTAACAATACAAGCCGATGCATTAACAATACAAGCCGATGCATTGGCAATGCAAGCCAACGCATTGGCATTGTAGGGTATTGCCAAATTTAATTCGCTATGAATTTATAAAATGCTGTAAGTAGGTGGATCTAAATAAATATAAGATAGTTCGTCATTGCGAACCAAGTGAAGCAATCGCAAAGACTGAGATTGCCACGCTTCACTTCGTTCCGCTCGCAATGACATCTTATATTTAATTGCGTCTGCTTACTTACTAAATGTTGACGTTCGGTCTTAAACCCTTAAATTTATGAGAAAACTTGCGATCTCTCTAGAGGCTCTCTGAGACACACAGATTAAAGTAATATAGCAACGGTGGTATCATTGCATCAAAATGATCCCGTAATTTTGTCTAGATATATAATTCTATCGCCCTGCGGACGGTAGATTATTTCTAAAAGGAGTTTGCTGCAATGTCCACAAAACCAACTACTCGACTAATTTTAGAGACTTTACTCCCCCATCTCAAAGTAGCAGCAGCCTATGCCAATGTTCTTCAACCAAAAATTGCTGCACTTCCCGCCAAAGAACAAGGAAACAACTTTTTTAGTGCTGCACTTACTGATGCAGATGTGGCTATTCAAAATCTGGTAGAAGTAGTATTACTAGGAACTTTTCCAGATATTCGCTTTTATGGTGAAGAATATGAAAGTTCTAATAACACCAAGTATTTTCGTGCTACCGACATCGGTTCAAAAGGTGATTATTTAGTCACACTCGACCCGATTGATGGCACGAAGTTTTATATGGATGGACATTCTAATTACCAAATTATTCTCAGTATTTTAAATGCGGATGAGTTTGAAGCAGTAATTGCCATTTCTCCTGCCCAAAACATTTATTTTTACGCCCTTAGAGGTGAAGGTGCTTTTAAAGGCACGCTGGACATGAACTTAGAAGCCTGTGCCCCGTTAGATATAACATCCGCCAAACCTTCTATTTTATTGGGATGGGGAATGAATTCCATCGCACATTTATTAAAAGATCGATATAAAGTAATCGATATAGCAACTGATTACTCTAGTGATATTCAAATTCCCAATCTCAATGGTATTCTTAGTGGCGACTTGAGTGGAGCAGTCATTAAATCGGGCAAATTTCTTGATAGTGCTGCACTCGCTTTTATTGCAAAAGAGGCTGGCTGGACTGTAACTACTCTGGACGGTTCGACTTTACCACCACTGCATACTTGTCCAAACTATAGTCTGCCTGGATTGCTCGTAGCTGCTTCAAAATCTGTTCATCAAGACTTGTTAGAAGCGATGCAAAGCTTTAGGAGTGCTGAGTGCTGAGTATTGTGAATCTTCCCACTCTAAACTGCTACGGTAGGCAAACCGTGGATTTACCCCCCTTAATCCCCCGATGCATTGGGGGGAAATATCCGATTGCCGGTTCTCCCCCTTGCCAAGAGGGAGTTAGAGGGGGTGAGAAGGACTTGTATATACACCGTAGCTCTAAGTTGGAGAATTCACTACTGGGAACTGAATTGGATACCGTTTTCCACAAATCATATTTTTTGGCTAAATGAAAATCTGTATTGTTGGCGCGGGTGCGATTGGTGGATATTTAGGGGCGAAATTGGCACTGGCAGGTGAAGCAGTGACACTAATCGCGCGTGGTTCTCATTTGGAGGCAATTCAAAAAAAGGGGCTGAAGTTACTCATGGCAGACGGTTCCAGCCAAATTGCTACTCCGGCTTTGGCAACTAGCGATATTCAAGAAGCGGGGCCACAGGATGTAGTAATTTTAACTGTGAAGGCTCACAGTGTGCCCGCGATCGCACCCTTTCTCCCTGCACTCTACAATCCTCACACAATGGTGGTGACAGCCCAAAATGGCGTTCCTTGGTGGTACTTTCGTCAGCATGGCGGTGAGTATGAAGGTACGCGGATTCAATCTGTTGACCCAGATGGGATTATTGAAGCTAGTATCGGTGCTGAACGTGCTATTGGTTGTGTGGTTTACCCAGCAACAGAGATAATTGAACCAGGTGTAATTAAACATATTGAAGGCGATCGCTTTACTCTTGGTGAAATCGACGGCACTAAAACCGAACGCATCCAATTATTAGCACAGACTTTAAAACAGGCAGGATTTAAAGCACCAATCCGCAATCAAATTCGCACGGAAATTTGGATCAAGTTGTGGGGAAATGTGGCATTTAATCCCATCAGTGCCTTAACTGGTGCGACTCTAGAGGATATTTGCCGTTATCCCCTCACTCGTGAACTAGCGCGACAAATGATGACAGAAACTCAAGCGATCGCAGAAATTTTAGGTATCAAGTTTGGCATCACTTTAGAACAGCGAATTAATGGCGCAGAAAATGTCGGTGCCCATAAAACCTCAATGCTACAAGATATTGAAGCCGGACGCGCTACGGAGATAGATGCTATTGTTGGCGCGGTGGCAGAATTGGGACAACTTACTCAAATTCCCACGCCTTATATTGATGCTATTTATGCCAGCGTTAAGTTGCTGGAGGCGACTAAAGTAAGAATTTGACGAACCACAGAGACGCAGAGAACACAGAGTGAGGAGGAATAGAGAGGATTTTTGCGTCAGTTGTGGGATATTTCTTTATTTGGAATTCTCTTAAGGTGCGGAATGTAAATTATAGAATTATCAAGTCTATGAAGAAAAAAAAAGCATGGCAATTAACAATACTGGTTATAGCAGTAATAGGAATCAGCATTATCATCGGACATAGTAATTCTCTAAAGGCTGCTTCACCTTTAGGGAAAGACACGCTGACGATGATTACTTCTCCAGATTATCCTCCTTATGAGTTTTATGATACTAAAGGAGGCGATCGCCAAATTGTTGGCTTTGATATAGATATTGCCAAAACCCTTGCTGAAAAACTAGGGTTTAAACTTCAAATAATGGAATCTGATTTTAATGGGTTAATTCCTGCACTCCAAGCAAATCGTGCTGACTTTGTAATGGCTGGGATGACTCCGACTCCAGAACGTCAGAAAAATATTGATTTTTCAATTATCTATTACGAAGCTAAAGATACAATTGTCGCTCCTAAAGGTAGCAACCTGAAGCAGCCCCAAGACTTATCAGGAAAAAAGCTTGGGGTACAACTAGGAACCATACAAGAACAAAATGCTCAGAAAATTGCTAAAAAAGTTGCAGGTATTCAGCTAAAGCAACTCAACAAAGTGCCGGAAGTAGTTCAAGAAATCAAATCTGGGCGAATTGATGCAGCAATTGTTGAGGATACCGTCGCTAAGGGATTTGCCCAAGCTAACCCAGATTTAGAATTTAATACTATTCCGTCAGAGGAAGCAAGTGGATCTGCGATCGCTTTTCCCAAAGGTTCTTCTTTTGTAGAACCGTTTAACAAAGTCCTTCAACAAATGAAGGACGATGGCACATTGGCTAAACTAGTAACCAAGTGGTTTTCACAGAATACCGCCGCCAATCCTGCATCCTTAACTCCTGCTAAAGGCGGATTGAATCTCGACTTCACCAGAATTCTTCCAGATATTCCTTTTATTCTGCGGGGAATCCCTTTAACTTTGTTGTTCACGCTATTATCTGTAACCTTGGGGTTAATTTGGGGAACAATTCTGTCTCTATTAAAAATTCTTGGTATCAAACTGCTTACCTGGGTTGCTAACGCCTACACTTCTGTTTTTCGAGGCACACCTTTGCTATTACAGTTGGCATTGGTTTACTACGCAACACCTCAGCTTACAGGCTATGACATTTCCGCATTGGAGGCTGGGGTGCTAACTTTTACCCTGAATTCTGGCGCTTATATGTCGGAAACCATCAGGGGTGGGATTCAGGCGGTGGATAAAGGGCAAAGTGAAGCGGCGATGTCTATGGGTGTTCCTTATTGGTTGATGATGTGGGATGTGATTTTGCCCCAAGCATTGAAGAATATTCTTCCAGCATTGGTAAATGAAACTATCGGATTGCTTAAAGATTCCGCGCTGGTGTCAACGATTGGGGTGGTGGAAATATTACGCAGTGCCCAAATTGTTGGTGCAAACAAATATATTTATTTTGAACCACTGCTATTTGCAGGGTTAATCTACTATGTTTTGGTAATGGGTATGACCTTGGGTGCATCCGCTTTAGAAAGGAGGTTACGGGAAAGTGAATAATGTAGTAATTCGCACAGAATTCTTATGTAAATCCTTTGGCAAACTTGACGTACTCAAAGATATTTCCACTGAGTTTTACCAAGGGGAAGTGGTTGCCATATTAGGGCCTTCTGGTTCAGGTAAGTCTACCTTTTTGCGATGCATAAACTTGCTAGAACAACCCACCAAAGGAAGAATCTATTTTCACGACCAAGAAATTACCAATCCCAAGGCAAACATCGCTAAAGTACGGCAGCATTTGATGATGGTATTTCAACATTTTAATTTGTTTCCCCACATGAATGTGCTGCAAAATGTCACCTACGCACCCATCAAGGTGAAAGGAATAAACAAGCAAAAAGCAGAAGAACATGGCTTAGAATTGCTTGCTAAGGTAGGTTTAGAGTCAAAAGTGTCTGTGTACCCATCCAAATTATCTGGGGGACAGAAACAGCGAGTAGCGATCGCTCGGGCATTAGCAATGGAACCAGAGATGATTTTGTTTGATGAACCCACCTCTGCACTAGATCCCGAAATGGTCAAAGATGTGCTGGAAGTGATGAAAGCTTTAGCCCTATCTGGGATGACAATGGCGATCGTCACTCATGAAATGGGGTTTGCAAGAGTTGTTGCCAATCGAATTATGTTCCTCGACCAGGGAATTTTAGCAGAAGATGCTACTCCTAGCGAGTTTTTCCAAAATCCACAGTGCGATCGCGCCAAGCAGTTCTTAGAAAAAATGCTTTAGAACAATTGAAATTTGCCGCTTTTCTTGTATTCTTGAACTAGCCCTTTCAAGGTGAGTAAAAATTTTGCTCAAAAAATTCCTCTTTAATCTCTTAACTCTGTGTTCTCTGCGTCTCTGTGGTTAAATAAATTACTTTTAAACCGCAGAGGCACAGAGAGCGCAGAGAGAAAAACAGAGATTTTACGAGTCACCTTGAAAGGGCTGTTCTTGAACTTACGCATTGACAAAAAATACTAAATATACATAAGTTTAAAAACCACATCTTTTCGTAATGTTAATGCGTTGACTTGCATTGTTAATGCATCCCAATGCAATGCCAATACGTTCTTCTGAAAGGGGATTATCCCTACTTTCTCAAACGAAAACGCACCGGCATTCTATCAGGCGGATAAATCAAAAGGTTCTGCTGTAACTGTTCCAGCGATGATCGACCGTTGACCAACTCCCAGTCAAAGTAGTAAAGCAGTAGTGCCAGCATCATCGTTCCTTCCAGCATTGACAAATGCTCTCCCAAGCAACGATGAGAACCTGAGCCAAAGTCTATCATTGGAACTACACTACTTTCCTTACCCTTCTCTAACCAACGCTCTGGCAGAAATTCATCGGGATGAGAATAGACTTCAGGATCTCGTCCAGCAGCAAGCATTGACCAGAATATTTTCGTGCCACGAGGAATAACCGTACCCTCAATAACAGTGTCACGTTGAGCCTCCAATGAAGTCGAGCCTGAAGCGACGGAATAAAGGCGCAAAGTTTCCTTGAAAATAGCGCGGATGTAATTCAATTCCTTAAGGCTTTCTCCATTAATACTGCCTTGACTTTCCCAAGCTTTGTCAACAACGGCCTGGGCCTGCTGAAAAACTCTTGGATTTAAGGCCAACTCTCCTATTGCAAAAGATAAAGTATGAGCCGTGGTATCAGTACCAGCGATTAAAAGTTCAATAACTTCTGCTACTAGTGTTTCCCGATTGTATTTTGGTTCTTTGGCAGCTATTTTCACTAACATTGATTCCTGGAACAAAGGACTTACCTGTGGTAAATCGGTCTGATTTGGTTCTCTCATCTGTAAAGCTAAGTCTACACGGGGAGTAATAAACTCCTCTAAATATCGCCTTGCTGCCCAATAATCTCGTGAATTCTTAGTTGGCAGATATTTCATCCATATCTTCTCGCCAGTAGCTACCCGTAGGAACCGATAGCCAACAATAGACATCGCCTCGTACACCTTGAGGACATCAAGAGGTTGTCCTTCATGACTAGCAATGTTTCTATCCACAGGAATGCCCAGTACTAAACAGGAAATTACCCTCATTGTTAGTTCTACAAACAGAGGATCTACCTGAACTTCTGGTGAGGCAGTTGACTGAATTTTCTCAATTACTTGTTCGCAAGCTTGACTAATAATTTCCACATATTTGGAGAGACCGCTAGAACTGAATTCAGGGTTCCAAGCCTTACGTCTGTACTGCCACTCACTTCCATTTTGACCTAAAAGAATGGGCCCACTAATGTCGTTCCAAGCTTTGCTAGCTCGTTGTGACCTAACTAGGCTACCGTCTCTCATCCCATTGATAATAGTGTCTTCGATAACTTTTGGCTTACTCAAAACGAGAACTGGCTGGTCAGTCCAGCAAACATACATTGGCCCTAGTTGCTGGCTCCAATCAAACAATAATTGGAAGAATTTCTTCTCTTTTACTGCTGCTAATACTTGAGGAATATTTCCTAAGAGCCAGTGTCTCTTAGGAGAAGGAAGGAACTGTAGAGATTTGTAAGTGTTTTTTTGTTTCCACCACCGCCAACCTAATATTCCTGCTGTGCTAGTAATGCCTAAAGCTGTAATTAAATATGGAAATGAGTCAGAAAAAGCAATTTGAGCAGCAATATCTTGGAACATAAATCTGCCTTTGCCTAACAAAAACTTAGATTATTCAGATACTACCGTATTGTTTCCAGATTGGTTTACCGAGATTCTCAGTTGAGTGGTTTCTAAAGAAAATCTAAAGTTAGCAAATAGCGATCGCCTGAAAACAGGATAATGCAGCTGAACAGGTTAATCCTTCCCATTCAACCTAGAATTATGGCATCTACACCGAAAATCCTCGCCTTTGCCGGCAGCACCCGGATTGATTCTTACAACAAAAAATTGGTAAAAATCGCTGCGGCTGGCGCTAAGGCAGCAGGCGCAGAAGTAACTTATATAGACCTCCGCGATTTGCCTTTACCTCTGTATGATGAAGACTTGGAAGCTCAAGAAGGACTACCTGCCAACGCCCGTACTTTCAAGGATTTGCTGATTTCTCATCAAGGATTGCTGATTGCTTCGCCGGAATATAACAGTTCACTCACAGCAGTTTTAAAAAATGCCATTGACTGGGCATCCCGTCCATATCAAAATGAAGCACCGTTGGCTTTGACTGCTTTTGCAGGGAAGGTTGCTAGTATTATGAGCGCTTCCCCAGGCGCTCTTGGTGGTTTGCGGGGGTTAGTTCACCTGCGTTCCATTTTGGGAAACATCAAAGTTTTAGTACTTCCCGACCAGATAGCAGTATCCAAAGCTTATGAAGCCTTTAATGCTGATGGCACGTTAAAAGATCCGAAACAGCAACAATCTATTGAACGGTTAGGCGATGGCTTAACAAAGATATTGGTGAAGCTCAATTAAACTCTTCAGGTGTTCAGTAAATAACGAACACCTCTACAGCAGAATTCAGAATTCAGGAGTCAGAATTTAGAAGTAAAACAAGCTTTATACCTAATAGAGATTTTGATGAATTGCAATCTCTGATTCAAACCAGACGCGCCCATAGCTACCACCAAGAGGTTTCAATCCCTAATAGGGATTTTGATGAATTGCAATCCAATCCCTAGAAACAGTGGGGCGGATTGCTTTGGTTTCAATCCCTAATAGGGATTTTGATGAATTGCAATTGCGGGAGGCTGAAAGTCAAGCTGTATTTAGTTTTCAAGGTACGGTTGCGCGATTCAAGGGCAATCATAGCATTAGAGAATTCGTTTGGAAAGAGCGCCAGGAAAATTTAAAGCCTGAAATCGTATTTTGATAAGCATTTCAGAGATTGCGCGGATGAAGATTAGGCGACTAATGGCTTAAAAGGCTTACTGGAGTTGGGATATAAGCACTTTTTTATGGCTGTGAAATTTCTACACCTACCCTTCCGCGCATTTGAGATGCAGGAACCTAGCTAGAAGGAGACTCAGCAAAGAAAATTGTTTCGTCCCGTGGCTGTTCTCCGCCAATGCGTTCGACTTTTCGCTGACAACAGCCACAGAGAAAATAAAAACGAACGCTGTCTGTGTCGGGTTTAATCAATTTAGCTAAACGCGATCGCAGTTTAGCATACTGAGTGGAAGTGATATTGCACTCAAACACACTCAGTTGCATCCATTGTCCGTAAGACTTGAGAACCGAATGGATTTTAGTCCCGCGCTTATCTTCTGGAATGTCGTAGCTGACAACAATATAATACATGGGTTAGTGGGGAGTTATTTAAGAACTAAAGGGGGATATTTATCGATTTCGTTCATGAGGTACTTACTTAATAACCTCGCTTGAATTTCAAAGGATTCTTGGTAGGTACATTTGTTTCCCATCACTGGATGTTTGAAACTCGATAGTTTCTTTTGTTGATAGGCGCGAAGAAATGTATGCAATCCCTCTTTGGTTAAAGACACAGCACCACTGAGCGGTTCGGTGGTAAAGTCAGTTAAGGTTAGCGATCGCTTGTTAATCAGCGACAAAACTACAGCATCCACTATTAAAGGACGAAACTCTTCCATCAAGTCCAAGGCTAGGGAAGGTCTACCATAACGCTCGACATGTAAGTATCCTAGATAGGGATCAAAGCCAACAATATTTAAAGCACTTTGCACATCATGACGTAGTAATGAATACCCGAAACTCAGTAGGGCATTAACTGGATCGGTTGGTGGGCGGCGGCGTCTGGCTTCAAATTGAAATTCTGAGGTTTTGATTAGTTGTTGAAAGCAACCAAAATAGGCTGCACTACCAGCACCTTCTAAGCCTCTGAGGGAATCAATACTGTTCGTTTTTTCGATTGGTGCGATCGCGTTTTCCAATCGAGTAATGTTATTATTCAGGTCAGTATCAGGATGTTCTCGCTGAGTGCGAAGTAAGCTATGGCGGTAATTTTTCAATTTACCCCGTACAAATCCTCTGACTAAATGTATTGCTGGTTGTGATTCTCCCACAGCTTGCCATTGGGCTTTACGAACAAAGATATTTTTGGTAACTTCTGGTTCTAAACGCCCTAAATATCGTCCGTTTTGTGTGAGAAATGTTAAACAAATGTGACGTTCTAAAAGTTCACTGACGACGGCGGGAGAAATAGTAGCCCGTCCTAGTACTACAATTCCCTCTATTTTAATTAAAGGGATATCTAAGATTGTTTTTTGTTCGGCTTTAACGGTGAGGCGTTCGTCAACTTTACCGATAAAAGCATCGGCTTGTGTTACGTAAAGTGTTCCCATTTTTGATTATTCCTAGTAATAATTGGAGATTGAGTGAATAGATTTTTCGGGTATAATTAAATACGGGTTAGCAAGGGTTGTTGGTGTAGATAATTGGTCTTTTAAGACGCGATAAATCGCGTCTCTACATGATGGTTTTGGGGTATGATTTAATTTAATTCTTGGTAACTTTTGACTGTATCAGTTGCTTTGGGCAAACATTGCGAATAAAGACTACATCCTTGGCAGCGTTTGCTGTAAACTGGTTTTGGCATTGCTCCTGTTTCTAGGAGATTTGTGACACATTGAATAGTTGCGATCGCACTTTGTCGTAACTCTGCATTAATCTCTACTAATTGTCGTTGATGGGAGTGGGCATAATAGATATATCCAGTAGTAACAGGTTGTCCTGTCATCTCTTCTAAACATAAGGCTTGGGCACAAACTTGCAACTCATCGTTATCCCATTCGCCTTTGCGTCCCCGCTTGTATTCGACTGGATAAACTTGACCTGATTCTGCTTCAATTAAATCAGATTTTCCAATGAGTTTATATTGCTCCGACTTCAGCCAAATTGCCCGAATTTGCCAAGTTTCTCCTCGCTGTATATCGCTTGTAGTGTGGACGCGATCGTGTAAGGTTGTGCCTTCAATTGTGTATTGATTATCGGTAAATTCCCCTGCACAAAACATCCGCCAACAGCGATGCGGACAATAGGCATATTGATTCAATGCCGCAATTGAAATATATTCGGTTTGATTCATAATTGGGGTGGTTTTTAAATGATTATTAGAATTATGGAGAATATAGCCCAATATGCTTGCGTTAAGGGCTACTGGCAACAATTTTGGGTTTTCGAGACGCGATAAATCGCCGTCTCTACAAGTGTTTTAGGCTTATCTGAACTGTATTGGAATATAGCCGCCGTGTCATTCCCATTCCCATTGTTGTTTTGCGACCAATTCCTGCATACAAAGCAAAGTCAGCTAAAGCGTTAATTTGCTTAATTTGTATTGGTTCAATTTCTCCCAAAATCTTATAGGTAACTTCGCCAATAATGCCAATAAATTTGCTGCGGGAGTCGGCTAATATTTCTGTATGAATATTGACAAATGAGGGAAATATTGACTCAATGGCAATATGAGAAAATTCTATACCACTGTATTTATTCCACCGCGAAAGTAGGGAATTAAAAACCGATTCTCTGGTAGGAAGGGTACTGTCATACTGTCCTTGACGGAAGGCGGTAGGCGTAGAGAAGCTAAGGTTAATGGAAGAATTGCGCTCGCTAGCTTCTTCGTATAATTGGGCGTAAGTACTAGCATTTGCCCAAGGTTGAATAGATTGGGGTGTGCCTTGAATGCTCGTAATATACAAGTCAGCCGGGCCAAGATGCCAAGGGCGATTGGGATTAAGATTTAGCCAGAGTTGGGTAAGTTTGCCAAATAGAGTGTCATCTAATAAAGAGATGCGCCACCAACAAGGAGTTCCGGCGGGAATGGGTTGTTGATGTGAGTATTGCAATTTAGATCCCCCCTTACCCCCCTTCAAAAGGGGGGAATTAATTTGTAAGGGGGAGAGGGTGAAAGCTTTATCAGCAGTGGAATCGTGCAAGCGATCGCCTAATGTGCTATCTACAGAACTAACAAGGGTTAAAAATAGGGCGTGGAGATGTCTACCTGTAAGATACTGTGGTGGAATAGGCGATTGGGGTAGCAAATTCAACACTAAACTATGAGGCATACTTTCTCTTTTTGGTTGTAGACTGAGTGATTCTTGACTCTACAGTAAACTCAGGGATTTCCTGGAGTTCAGTTTCACTCAAACTATACTGTTCACAAACTAAACTTAAGCGATTTCCTGGGGTTTTGACAGCGTTAACCGAATGGGTTAAATCACCTTGAAAATAAACTAAAGTATTGAATTGAGGCTTAATTTGCCCAAGTTGGCGTTTGTGCGATCGCAATACCAGTTCTCCCCCTTCCATATCCGCAGGTACGCGCACATAAAGCACACTGACAACCGCAGGCGGTTCAATGGTTTTGGAGTAGGAACGCAGGGAGCGATCGATATGCGGATCGACGCGGGAGCCTTCTTTGAGTTGTAAAGGATTGAGGTAAAAAGCATTACAATTCGGCTGGAGAGCTAAATCTAGGTAAGGTTTGAAGTAGGGAAACTGTTGTTCTACTTTTGCTAATCCAGAACGTTGAAATACTACAGAAAATCCTTTAGTGGCGACAAAATCGCGGTTGAGGTTGTTAATAGCAAAGTAAGGACAAGCTTGGATTTCTCCCCACAAGTTGTTTAGGTAGTCGTTGGGGAAGGCGTTGGTTTGTTGTTGATAGTGTTTCACTGGAGATAGAGGAGCGATCGCTGAATGTGGTATCTAAAATTTTAAAGACTGTCGAGTGATGATAGTAGTATTCTTTTAAGTGAGAAAAACTACATAGCGAGAAAGACCAATGAGAATTGATGATTACAATGCAGCAAAGGCACTAACTGAAAAACTCAAAGAGAACTTACCCATTAAAGCACGAGCAGGCAAGGAGTTTTTGAAGACATTAAAGCAAAAAGGAGTAAACGCCGATCCAGACAGAGAATTTGAAATTGATTTCGTTGGCTATTCAGGAGATGAAGGCGGGATTATGTGCGGACTAAAAGAGCCAAATAATCCCGAAAGTGAAGAAAAATATGTTTCTTCTATTACTCATCTAAAAATTGACTCTAATCATCCTCTAGCTGCTGAAGTGCAGACTTACCAACGCCAGCGAATACGTAAGTTAATGTTGCAAGATTCCAGAGGTTTTAAAGCCGAGTTAATGACGATAGAGCCTCGAAAAAATAAAAACCGTAGTAAAGGCTTTGGTAAGTGATTAACTCCGAAAACGATATTCTATCCGAACTGGAATTTTTAAGTTTTGAATGCCATCAAATTGATAGTATTGACCTCGCATTTGGACATTCTGAATTAAGCTAACTGGAGGCATATTCACAACATCATAGCTAATTACTTGATTAGTGAACATCACATCTAAAGGATTTAATGGATGTGTACAAGTGAATATACCTTCATAAATTTTATGTTTCGGTAATTGTTCAACCGTCACTTCAGCCTTGCTCATCCATTTACCCAAGCGAATCCACTTTGGTAATTTGAGTTCTTTTTGGGAAATGACAAAAAACTCAAATCTACTTTCTGCTGCTATTTCCTTTGCTCTACCAAAACTGGGGATATTTTTCTGAGTTTTCTCCATTTCAACGTGGTAGTTATTGTTAGCATACTTCCAGGTGTTGAGGATAGAAGAATGATTGAGCGATCGCGCCGGAGTTACGTAAATACCCTGTTGATTGAGTGGCGTTAAATGCTCCTCATATTTTGGCACTTGTTCGGGGCAAAAATAGCGATAGGAATGTTCTTCAGCAACGGTAGTAGAGTATATTTGGCTATCAACTAAACCCAGTGCATAACAGAGGGCGTAGTTATGAATTATTGCCTCTGTTTCATACAATCGCCCGATTTCACGAGTTGCATAATAGAGACTGTCATGTAGTTCTATTTGACAACGGTAAATAAACACCATTACTCTTTCCCCGCTTTAGCAGTAGTTTTCTTCTTGCTAATATGCTTCTTGGCATAATCCTTCGCTTCTGCATCAGCTTTTTGTAAAATTGCCTGAATACCTTTCTCACTTCCTGTTAAAGTTTTGACTTCATTAATTAGGGATACAAAAGCATCACCAATGAAATCTGTGTGAACAATAAACTCATCAGCCATTAACGCCTCAATAGCGTTTTTCGCAGCAGTGATTACATCATCTTCATCTAGTGGATCGGGAGCAGTTAAAGTATTATTAGATTTCATTTGGTCATATATTGCCTGAGTCCAACGCAGGTTACTTGTGATTTCTCCGTCAGCAAATACAACACCAATCAACTCATTTCTGACACGACCTGTACGGGTAGTTTGCGCTCCATAATGACGAGTTCGCAAAATATTATTAAAAACGTAAAGAAAGCTAGCTTCAGTGGGGTCTTTCAAGGTGACAATACTAGGAAAGAAAACTTGCGGTCTAATATGGTCTTGTTGATTAATTCGACTGGTAACTTCACCAGGTTTAGAACCATTTTCACCCTTGGAAGCCATCGTGCCATTTTCATAAGGAGCGTTGAGGGTGAATGTTTCGTGTGATTCATCAAAAGCTGTAATTGAAAATGCCGTGTCTACTACAACTTTTGATTTTTCAGAGCCAGAGTCACCAATAGCAAAACCGTAAATAATGCAATCAGGATTATCCATTGCGAAATTCACGTTGTATTCGCATTCTTCAGCCGTCATCAAGCCATAGTTACGCAGCAGTTCCCGACCAACTAAACGCTCTGGAGTAGACTGTTTGCGCTTAAACATTGACAAACGGCTAATTGTGGTTTTGTCTTTAACTCCTGCTCTTACCCGTGCTTTATTCAGTTCTGCATCTGTCTGAAATAGAGGGTAAGATTCAGTAATGCGAATAGTTAAAAAATGAACATATTTACCCATTGGTTTGTAAGGAATCTCAGCTTGAAATAATTTGGATTCAACTGTTTTTAAAATTGCCATGATTTCTCTCCAAAAAATTATTTACTACTTGTTTATATCTAGAAGAAGAATTTATTCCGGTTCATTAACATCATCAATTACAGGAATATTTTCATTTCTTTCTGTATTTTCTTTGTCATCTTCAAGACGATAAAGAAATTCACAGGTATCTCGAATTAAGTTGAGTTGACGGCCTGCTAAACGAGCGCGATCGCCTGCAAATGCGTTATCAAATACCTCCACTACAAAATACTTGGCAAAATCTAGAACAGCTTGCCGTTCTTCTTCTCGTTTGCTCATGATCCAGCGTCCTTCAGCAGTAGAAGAATGAACACGATCCATGAGTTTAAAAACTTCTGCTGCAACAGCCACAACTAATGTTTCTCCCTGAAACACACTTGACTCAGCTTTGAGTATAGTTTCAGCCGCAATATCAACTGGTTTCAACACAGCATTAGACTTAGGATTATAACGCTTATTAGCTCGGTAAAATCTGCGGTATAAATCTGTTAATTTCTTAGGATGATTCAGACTTGATGCTTCTCCCACAATTAATTGCTCCATATTAGTGTCATATTTCACATAAGGGTCAAAACAAGGATAAAAATGATAAGCATAAAGCCGGATTTTTTCAATTCGTGCTGTTTCTGATCCTTGGTTACGCACCCAGCGATTGAGGTAAGAAAAGACGTACAACGGACTGGTTTCAAAATCTTTAGCCAATTCTGTAAATCTTCCCCAGTTGGCATCGTAACCAGACTTACCCTGTCGCGCATTCACATCTAAATGAATGGCGTAAGCGGCGGTAAGCACATTTAAAGGTGCTGGGTATTGAATACCGTTTTCATTCCAGCCTTCGAGGATGTAGTCAAGACGGAAGCGATCGCGCCTTACTAAAGAACGGAAAGCATGAGGCGCACTATCAAGGAAAACGCTTTCCTCAAATTCAGCCCCATCATTAAAAGGTGGAATCGGTGACTCTGAAACCACAGTTTTAACATCTAAAATCATCGGGAAAGCAAACGCTAACCAAGTTGGCATTACCCAAGATTCTGTATCGGTGCTGTCTCTTCCTGGCGGGAGCGCCATGAAGTAAAATGTTAAAGGCTGGTCTTCAGGATAGGAAAGCTTAAAGGTGCGATCTTTGTCACGCTGGAGGTTTTCATCAATTAAGAAACTATCTACACTTTGGTAGCGATCGCGCCCCAAGTCCGCCTGTAAATTCTTACTGATAAAATGATTGCGAACGCTGGTATCAAAGCGAGTTTGAGCAATACCGTTGTAAGCTTTCTGCAAAAATTTATTAGTCTCTGGAGTAAAGTAATAAGTAGGATAAAAATAGAGATAGCGATATTTACCATCTTCAAATCGCTTACCTACAGCTTGAGTTTGATTCATCAAGATTTGCCTTAACATCATCTCCACACCTGCAATACTGGAGATATTGCGTTTAGCGTTAGAACCTCCTAACATTTGCTTGTTTGTATAAACTTGTGGCGTAAATAAAACTGCTGATTCCATTTGCTCAGTAACCGTGTAAGCAGAATGAGAAATTGAGCAGATTAATTGTTTACCTCGCCCTGCTTTTTTTGCAGCATTGTAATTATCTAACTCATTTATAAATGTTTCAACTTGCGTTTTAACAGATGGCTCTTGATTAGTACCTGGTAACATCACAACTCGTTTTACCCAAAGCCTTAAATCATCCCAACCATCAGGCAATTCATACTGAGAAATTATCGGAGGAATTAAAGTTGTCAAATAGCCAATGACTTCCTGACAAGCTTCACGTACATCTTCAATTCCTGGATGATGTTCTAAATATTTAGCCGCCAGATAATACCATTCATAAGGTACTCCTCCAGTATTCCCTTTTAACTTATTTTCTTTGAGACTTTCGTTAATGCGTTGAATTTCTAGAATTTGAGGCAAATATTCTGCTAAATCCCAAAATTCTGCAACTTTGTGAGTTAAATCAAAATCGGGAACTGCTGGCAGCTTTTTATCTTTCTTACGAGCAGAATAAACGCGATTAACTGTCTCTTCCCAAATCTTCCGGCTAACTAAATCACCAAATTCTGCTATTTGGTCAATGCGGATATCATCTTCAAATTTGAAGTCATAATCAGCAGATAAAACATTTTGTTGCTGAAACTTATTCAGATTTTCGCTGCGACTTTTAGCAACAGAACCTTTATTAGGGTTTAAGATGCGTAATGTAGCATCTAAGGCTACTTTCATCAAGCCTATATCATCAAAAAATAAGTTGTAATATTCGGCATATTTCATACCTTTGCCATCTCTACCAAATCCTGTTTGTCTGAGGCGTAATTGACCTGCACAAAGCGATTTAATACTGTTAACTACACGGTCTGGTAAATCTGACGGCGAGATAGGTGGAGCATTGCGCGAAGCCAAGTAAATTACGCCTGTTGGCAGATATAACAAAGGTTCATAGTAAGTATGCTCATCAGTATTAAGACTAGTATGAGCCTGAATTAAAGCATTATTCACTACATTAGTTAAAACACCACGATTCTCAGCAATGCTGTGATAGGTAAATTTTAATTGCCCATCACTGAGGCTGTGGATGATTTCTTTGAGTCTAGGATGTTCTGCATCCTGGGGATGTTTAACAATTGAGGCGAGGGAATCAGCTAAACAAGTTAAATCAGATAGACTGCGAAGGGTACGGTCTTTAAGAAGAGGATTCAACCCAAATTCAGAAAAATTCCAGTTAGTATCCCAGCGACGTTGAGCATTATAAGCCATGCACAACAAATCATCTAGATATTCTCGATAAGCTTCAGGTTTTTCTGGATTTATAAAGTTATCTAGTCCTAACTGGTGAACTTTTTTATCAATAATTTTACGATGTTCTGTTAGCGATAGCTTGCGACAGTTTTCAGGTACATCAGGAAACTTTTCAAAATCATGTAAAATAAATCCAGTAATTACTAATCTACGTTCTCGCTCTTTCACCACTCGCTGCACTGTGGTATTGAGTTTTTCTAAACGTTTCTCAATTAAATTTGCTGGGAATAATCCATTGAGTAAGTGAGTATTAAGCGATTGATCAGCAGCGTTATCTCGTCTAACTCTAGTTTTACCTTCTGCTTCTCGCTGTTGGTCAATTTCATCAAAAAACTTACCGCCTTTCGCAGTTACACCAATTGCTACCCGCAACAGATTTGGTAAAACATACTCACCAAAGTCTGCCATTACCTTATCATCTGGATTTTGAGATTGAATTGCTTCTCGTAATAGCTTGAGTGTTAATAATTCGCCTTCGGTTTCAATTGTACGGTCTGAAGAATCACCATCAAAACCAAAATCACCTGATAACCAATCATCATTAGACATTTTCAAACTCCATTTTTTTACTCCACGCCTTCTAGCAACTTGGCAACTTGCTCTGGAGCCGGAAGCTGATTTTTTAATTCTTGAGGCAATGTAGAAAACAACTTATAAGTCGCTATACCAATTGGTTTATTCGATTCTCTCAGTGCATACTCAACAATAGTTTTATCCTTGGATTTGCAAAGAATAATTCCAATTGAGAGATTTTCGTCTGGGAATCGAGATAAATCATCTAAAGCCGCCAGATAAAATTGCATTTTTCCCACATACTCAGGTAGGAACTCTCCAGTTTTTAACTCAATCGCAACTAAACATTTTAATTGGCGGTGATACAGCAACAGGTCAATAAAAAATTCTTTATCGCCAACTTCTAAGCGATACTGACTGCCAACAAAAGTAAACCGCCCACCCATTTCTTGCAAGAATGGTTCAACTCTTACCAAAATCGCCTGTTCTAGCTGTCGTTCACTGTGTTCATCTGCTAGTTCCAAGAAATCAAAAGTATATTCGTCTTTGACAGCTAGTTTTAATTGGTTACGAATCTCTGCTGAAACAGTTTTATCAAAATTAGTTTGATTCAACAGAGTCTTTTCATAGGTTTGATTTTCAATTTGGTGAATCAAAACATTCTTTGTCCAGCCAAATTTACGAGTCATTCTGATATAGAATTCCCGTTCTAGGTCATCTTTGCACTTCTCTACAATGACCAGATTGTGACTCCATCCAATTTCTCGCACCAATGGTGCGAGTTTTTCATTGTTGACGTATGATTCATAAAAAAGCCTCATCCGCCAGAGGTTAGCAGCAGAAAATCCGCTAATTCCTGGAAACTCTGCTTGTAAGTCTTTTGCTAACTGTTCTACTACGGATTTTCCCCAAGTAGCGCCCTGCTGTTGAGTAACAATTATCTGTCCAATGTCCCAGTAGAGGTTAATCATTTCCCGATTAACTGCTTTTAGTGCTTCGTACTGGGCTGAACGAATACGCTGTTTTATTTCCATTAGCAAATCTCTGTAATTGTCTGAAATCGGGTTACTCATACTAAACTCCAATTTATAGAAGCTCCTAAATTATATTTTTATTAACTTGCTTGTAATCACATATAACCTGTAAAAAATAATCTACTGTCTATTAGGGCAGGCATTCTGCCCTAATAGATATTTATAAATTCTGAAATTGAGGAGGTTGGTAAACAAAGAAATTTTTATTTACAAACTCCTTAACTAACTAAGCAGCCAATTTTATAAACTCTAGAGGAGTAATACAGATTTGCTGCGGAAATAGATTAAGTTCAAGTTGCTCATACTTGCTTGATTGCTGAATCTCTTCAACCAATTCTGGTACATCCTCAGTTACAGAAGGTTGTTCTGAAGTGTAAGGTTGCAGGTCAAAGAGTTCCAACTGAACATAGTTGTCCATCAGTTAGAACCTCCACTTAATTTTTAGGAATGTTTTCTCAAGAAAATGAGATTTAAAAGGTCTTTTATTACGTCAGAACCTCCATTTAGATTTTGGGCTTCTGCTTGCTTCATAAAGAAGCGAAGCATTAGTTGGACGGCTGTGATTATCAGTTCAACTACGGGAGAAGCATAGCGTCGGACGGATGCAAGCATCGGTACAACGAATCTCCTTCTCTGTCCTTGTAGGCTGACACCAACAAGTAAAGAATAGCACATGAAAGTTTTCTGACAATAAATTCAAAGACCTTATAAAATTCTTGTGAATTCTCCTATATCATTGAGGGTGGAGAGCGATAAAGTATTGAGCAAACTAGAATCCCTATCAGGGATTGAAATCTCCTTTTCTGCACTTGAAGGCTTACGCCCTCCTACTGTAAATCAGTAACCAAAATCCCTATCAGGGATTGAAACTTCAAACAACTCATATCTCATCTCCTTTGCTTTTAAACGTGTAAGCAAGCGTATCCAGCAGCAGTGCAGAGTGACCAAAAGCGATCGCACACGGGGCAGTAGCATCATAAAAGCTATACTGATCGCTGATGCCATAAATCTGAAAATTCATCGGTAGCCTTAGCCGCATCCGCACTTCAGCAAGAGGACGGCGAATTACGTAACAAACCAAACCTTCCTTTTTTAAGCGTTTGTTAATTTCCCCAACCCAATAGTTGTCAGGTTGCCAAATTTCCACACCAGTCAAAACCTGAACTTTCCAAGCGTCAGCAATTGGCTGTAAGTCGCCAGAGTAGGTAAACTTCCAGTTCAGCCGTTCCTCTCGGTAGGAACGCAACTTCATAAATGCCAGACAATGAGCAAATCTACCTTTAGCAATGGGTTGTCCCGTGCGTTCTGCGGTTTCTTTGAGTGTCCGTATAAATGCCGCTTCCGTCCACATTTCAATTTCTAAATTGCCCAAAATACCCGGTAAATCGTAGGTTTTAAACCTATCTGCCTCATTTTCTTCCGTTAAGTCGTATAAACCACATTGCAAAGGACTTGAACCTCGAAAACTAGCAGCATCCTCAGCAATAGGATTTCCTGATTTACCAGAAAGAGCTTGCCAATCTTTCGCCCATCCTTGAATACGTCCGGCTTGTGACTTCAGACTTGTTTCAAATACTTGTTCACAGGCTTCTTGAAACTTGTCTCGGCTTTGGGCATACTGTTGTTTAATTGTGCGATCGCTCAACTGATAACACAACCGAAATGATTGCACAGCCCCCCAACGACGATAATAACCACGAAAATCGTTTATTTGTCGATAATTCTCGGTAATTGTATTGTGAAAAGAGGGGCGATCGCAAATACTATTCACTTTTAATGGTGGAGTATCACTCTTAAACAATCGCTCTACCAAAAAGTTAGGAACTAGAGAAAAAGCTGTAAAATTCTCAAACTTAACTATCTGACCATCTTTTTCATATTCGTCATGCCTTCCTAAGCGTCCTAAACGTTGGATAAAGTTACCTGCATCGGATGATTCAAAAATTAGGAAATTGATTTTAAAATCAACTCCAACATCAATTGTGCTAGTACCAATAACCAAGTCAGCAGAAAGACTTCGCTCCTTTTCTCCTTTTCCCGATAGCCCTGTATTTTCTCCAACTTTCAATCCGTAAGGCTGTAAAATTTCCCGAAAAAATTGAGTTAGGCGTTTGACTGCCGCGATTGAGTTAAGGATGATTGCGCCTTTACTTCCTGGATACTGCTGAAACTGAGCCAAAATCAAATCACTATTTTCTTTTAGCCAAGTTTCCGAAGCTTTAAACGATGGTTCCAAAGGAATAAAATTCAATATAATTGTTCGTGCTACCTGTCGCCATCTCTGTGTTTGGAGTTGCTGTCCTTCTTCTGGTGTATCGGGAAATTGATATTTATTTTGTTTTAAAGGATCAATTTCTTTACAACGAAATCCTGCTTTTTCTAATCGCCCAATTAAGTTTGTATCTGGTGTGGCTGAGAGAAACAGAAATTTCTTGCGGCGATTTGTGCAGCGAATCAACAACATTGTGTTAATCACGCTAGCAATTTGGTGAGCTGCGAAAACGTGAAATTCATCAAAAATGAATAAGTCAAAATCTTTATCAATTCTGCCCCATAGCTTATCTGGGCTATCGCCGTGAATTATATAAGCACCTCGATGTAGGTAGTGAAAAATATCAGGGTTAGTTAATAATGCTTCTCTCTGGTTAGTCAGAGTTGCGATCGCAGCCCCTTTTTTCAATCCTTCATTTTCTGCATAAATTTCTAAATCAGCCCCACTTAGTCGCACCACACGCGGCTGATTTTCTGGCTGAAATTTCTCAACATATCCTCTAATTTGCGTTTCTTGATCGCGGGCGAGTTCATTGGTTGGGTAAAGTCCGATCGCAGAAAATTCGCCCTGAAGCACTTCTAGGTAAGCCGCTAGACTTTTACCATCGCCAGTCATCGCAGTGTTGAACACGACATCAATATTTGGATCGCGCAACGCTTCTAAAGTTGCGGCTTGATGCCAAGAAAGCAACCAATCTTTAGGTAATTTCACGCCGTCAGGTGTTGGGACGGTTTGAGAATAAACAGGCTTGAGAGTAATTTTGTATGCTTCCGTCATTTGTCTTTTCTCTCCACCTCAATATCCTGATATTCTTGAATACTTCCTTGTCGAATTATCCATAATTTACCAGTTACATCTGCTGCTTCTAGCCCAGCAATTAGAGTTTCTGTAACTGTACGGTAATCTTCAAAACTAGGACGAGATGGTAAACGAATGACTATAATTCCTGTATAGTGAGAAGGATTATATTTAAGACGATTTCCGAATCCTCTATCTATCGTTACTAAACATCTATTCTCGCTACGACAAATATCAATTAATTCCTCATCATGAGTTGAAATTAAACCTTGTTCTCGAACAGTGGCAACATCATGTCCTGCAAGACGCAATAATGTAGCTACTCGCAGACTACCAAGATTTTCATCAAGTTTAATATTCACTTTTTTGATTCCTTTTGCAATCCTAAAGGAATTTCTACATAGCTATCTCTTGTCATCTCCGCAGCGTATGCAATACAGGCTAGGATATCTTCTCGTTCCAAACCGGGATATTCTTCCAAAATTGTCTCTATTTTTTCTCCACTTGCAAGAAGATCAAGAATTAGAGAAACCCAAATACGATGACCTTTAATACAAGGTTTACCGAAACAAATATTTGGATCAATGGAAATTCGAGATAGTAAATCGTTCTTAGTCATTGAAACTTCTCCAAATTTGTTGTAATTCTTTTCAATGAATCCTCTTCTCCTAATTCTATATTCGGATATACACTTAAATAGTGTCCGTAACTGGTTGTTAAAAACTATATTGGCACGCAAAATAGAAGTTGACAAGAGAGTATACATATAAAGTACACGGACATTTTTAATGAGTCGAAAAGGTCAATCTATTACACTGTCGATATCAGAACATGATAAAGCCGAGCTAGAAGTGATCGCTCGTGAATTCGGTATGATGTGGGGAGAAGAGCAGCCTAACATCTCTAAATTAATTAAAGCGATCGCTCAACGTAAGTTACTCATCGGTAACAATAACGATTGGAAAGAACCACGCATCAGGGCATTACATAGATGTATCAATGCGTTGACAGACATTGGGCAAATTGAACAAGCCCAAATCATTGCAAACTTACTTCTCGAACGCAGCGAACTATCATTACCGTTGCGGGGCGAAATCGAACGTTTCTTAGAGAATTTGCCCCCACCTTGGCGCTTAGAGATAGACCGCTATATCTTGCGCGAACAGCCCTTTCAGCTTTCCTATCAAGATGCAACTGGACATTTATTAAACTTTACGGTTCGCCACGCCAAAGTAGCACCCCACGAAAAGCGACAATATCTTGATTGCTGGTGTGAGGAAACAGAAGGAAACTTTGATATCCCAGAACTGGTTCACAACTGGAGTTTGCGATTAGACCGAATTACGGATGCGGCGGTGACTTCACTTACTGGTGAATGGCGTACTAATTTGGATGAGATAAAAGTAGAAATGCACTTATTAGCAAATTTGGCTTTTGCTTATCAAGCTAAACCAGAAGATGATATCCATGAATGGCTACCAGATAAACCAAAAGTTCGACGAGTGATTAGGCGAGTATCTAGTACATTTTGGTTTATGCGGGAAGTTATGCAGTATGCGCCAGATTGTGTAGTGATATTACCAGAGAATGTGCGCGATCGCCTCAAACAAAAACTCCTCACTCTATGCAATTTATATGATATTGAAACCACAGAGTAAATTATACTAAAGGATATAGTTGCATTAAGGGCAAGAGACAAATATTAACTACTATTAACTACACATCTCCTTTAAGACAGGATAGAAGCAATAGTTGATGGTAGTTGATATTTAGTAGGGTTATAAAAAAAATCTTGTCTTTTCGCACTGCCTACTCCCTATCTTAACTAAGGTTTATAAAGCTTAAAATTGCTATAACTTAAGTTTGCTGACTCATAAGTTTTACTTTTACAATACTTCTGAGTAAGTTTTGAGCAACGATCACCTTTTCGTATGCTTAAAAATTACAAAGTGGCACAAGAATCATTATCTGATACCTTTTTATTCACAAAGCGCAATTATTTATTTTGATGAAATCCCAATGATGCAAGCAGCAACATTTTGCCAAATTGGTTGAGTATATGGTAGATTATTGATTATTTGTTCTAGCTTTTCAGGGTTCAGTAAAATCTTGTGAAATTCTTTATCTTCTTTTAAGTCGTTTAAACTAACTATTTGTCTTTTGTATTTTATGTCTTGGCGTTTCTCAAATAAATAAGGATTAAGTATATCAAGCCATTGCTGTGAAAAAAGATAATAATTGATACTATACTCTGAGTCTATTGAAGTTGGTTTAAATAGCTCAAGTACTTCTTCATATAGACTCTTTTTAGAGGCATTTTTATTTATCTGTAATTGTCTTTCAATTATAAACTGTACAACTTCTAATGCTCTTCTTCTCTTATTTGGTAAGAGTTTAATTTCATTATTTTTAAGAAGCTGAAGATATCGACTTAGAACTTGAGTTGTTGTGTCAGTCCACTTCTCTGGTTTAATTGATGTGTTCAATTTTGCTCTTAGTTCTCTACATATCTCTGGTAGCTCTGAATAGATACAATCTTTTGAATCAATAAAATACCATCTGGGTGGTGATGATTTCCCTGCTCTCGTTGCTATAAATAACCAACTTTCTTTAGATTCTAATATACTTATTTTGACTTTTACGCTTGCATTCACATCTTTAAAATATAAATAATCCTTTCTTTTGATAAGTGAATTTTCTCCTTCATATAAATCATGAACTGGTTTAAAGGCATCTTGTATCCCTTCCCAAATATAGTCTTCTTGCTCAAGTTCTTCCAAAGCCTCTACAAAGTCTTCAGGACGTACAATTTCATCCATGTGTTTATCTAAAATTTGAGGAGGAATGTCAAAGTTTAATCCAATTAAACTCTCTGCGTCTAAAGAAGTTTTAATTAATTTTTTATCTGTTTTCAACGCAAATTCATCAGAGTCAGATGGCCAAAAAACTTGGATTTTTTTATGAGGACTGTCTAATCTATCAATTCTACCAATACGTTGTTCAGCTATTCGGAGAACAGTTGGCATATCTAAAAATAATACAGCAGATGCCTGCTGTAAATTAACACCTTCTGACATACAGTCAGAAAGCAATCCCAAAATATTATTCTCTTTTGAACCTAGTTCAAATTTTTTTAATGCTGTATCTTTTGTTGTTGTCCCAGTCACTATACAAGTTTCGATATTTGTGTGATTGTCTGTAATCAGCTTTTTCAAATAATCTAGAGTTATTATAGTACTATCAAATGCAATAACTAAATTATGTTTTTCAAAAAGTTTAACGAGTTTATTGACTTTTGAATTTTCGCGTGCAGATGATATTTTTCTTACTAATTGTGCTATTTGTTTGTATATTTTAATTTCTTCATCACAAACTTTTTTATATTCTACTAAATTTGTTAGCCAGGATGGTAGCAAATCATCAGAAAGTTTATTGTCAGGAAGTTTTCTATTATAGGTTTCTAATTTTTCAATAATGTTTCCAGAGTGTGTTTTAGAAGTTGTAAATTTAAATTCATCTAGAACTACCTTTGTTCCTTCTATAAGTTCTATTAAAGCTACTCTCGAAGACCTCAATCTTGCTTGTACAGCAAATATTGCTAGCGCATTTGCTGTATTTAACCTCATCTTAATATAAGCTTCCTCTCCAATTTCAAAATAATAGTCAGTCTTTTCTAACTTTTGTAAATATACAATTCCCTTTAACTGTTGAGCAAGATTATTAATTTCTAAAGCTATTGATTTGTCCTTTGTTGTTTCTTTAGTAGCATAAGTGTGACTCTCAGTTTTGGGATATCGACATAATCTTCCAAATTTATCTTTATACTTCTCTGGTTCTTGTTTAATTAAATTTTTAAATTGTTTTTTAGTTCTACGGACAATAAATTTTTTAATATAATTTCTTAAATTCTCTGTTTCTCTAGCATTCTTCAACAATCCACCTTTTTTCAGTCTTTTTAACTGATTTAGTTCATCATCATCTAAGTTATCGACATCAAGCATTTCTATCAAGCGTAATAAATCTCTGACTTGCTTGCTAATAGGCGTGGCGGTAGAAAGAATAATATAGTCAGCTTTATGCTTTGAAATATTATCACTTCGCTGAGATTTTGAATTTAAATAATTATGAGCTTCATCTATTGTTAAGATATTAGCTATTTGAATTTCTTTCAAAATATTTTTATGTCTAGAGTTATGAGAATGGCTTAATAATCCCATTGAAACCTGTGAACTCTGAGCAAAGCCTATATCAACAAATTCTTGATGCCAATTGTTTTGTACTATTGGCGGACATATTGTCAATATATATGATTTATTCATTCTGTCAGATTCCCACAACCAGTAGAATAGTAATAATTGAAGTGTACTGATGAGCTTAGTCTTACCAGAACCAGTCGGATCGGCAATCAAGACACAACCTTGAGTTTGTAATATATATAATGCTTGTCCTAAACCATATCTCTGTGCAGGCCACAAGCTAATATTATTTAATTTTTCATATAGTTGAGGAAATTCTTTGAACCAATTGCATTCTAGGATTTCTGCGAGCGCTCTCGCCAACGCTTCTTCCCAAGATGTTATTGACATTAGTTTTTCCAATAAATCTATGATTTCATCTTTGTAGTCTTGCCCCAATTTATAATAATTTTCTGCAATCTGCTCCATTCCTTCATACTGTTGTTTTTCAAACAGTATAATAGAATTCTTATGAACCCTGGCATTAGCTTCTAATTGTTGAGATAAACCATTTTTGCTAAAGTTAGAGGAACCTGAAATTGCATGACTTTCGCCAATATAAAGTTTGGCATGAAAATTATCCGAAATTTTAAAATGAAGTTTACCAGTTCTAATATACTCAATAGTTTTAATAATATTTCCGCCCTTCAATAAAGAATATCCACGTTCTAACCAGTAGTCTTTTATTTCTTTTTGTAAATCAACTATTTTCCAAAACTTTCTGGGGCGGTTATCAGGCTCCGAACCAAGAAGAATACGGACAGAATTAATTGTGGACATATCAACCTCAGTATTAAAAATATCTATGATATTTCCCAGCGAGCTAAATCCTGTGTTTATTAAATAATTTTCACTTGAATTAATATCTTTAATCACTTCTTGCTTAACATTTCTCTTTTCACTAGGAAGATTAAGAGGAAATAATGCATTAGGAGGCCATTTCATGTTAAAGTTTTCCTTCTCTAAATTAGGCTGTGATTCAGATTCATTACCGTTTGATTTTTGAGCCATTTTTATTTGCTATTAATATTCGTGACAAAATTACAGGTCAATGGAGTAGTGCCAAGCCCAAAAATCAATTTCTATTAATTATGAATCTTGGCTCTCTGACCCTTAAATACTTTCAAAATCAGTAAACAAAATACTGTTTTGGTACAATAGTACTACAAAAGTTGCATTATACAAAAAAATTAAAAAAATTAGTCACTCGCACATAAGATTAGTGTGAATGACCATCGCGCTCTCTAGAATTCTAATTTTTTAGAATGTCATGCTAGGTTATACGTACTCTATATACTGCTGGGCATTGACGCCAGCATTCCACCACAAGCAATTGCTTTTCTACATGCTTATGTTTTATTGTGGAGGAGCGATTCAGACTATTGGAACTTTGTAAAAAGATGAAGTTCAACGCAAAATCTGGTCAATCATTCGGTTGGCTTGGGAAGCATAACCGCCGCCAAATAAATTGAAGTGATTCAAAATGTGATACAGGTTATAGAGCGTTTTTCTGCGTTCATAGCCTGTATCTAACGCAAATACCTCGTTGTAACCCTTATAAAACGCTGCGGGGAAACCACCAAACAATTCTGTCATGGCGATATCAACTTCTCTATCTGCAAAATGAGTTGCTGGATCGAATATCACTGGTTCTCCCGACGCTGTACACCCAGCATTTCCGCCCCATAAATCGCCATGTACTAAAGAAGGTTGTACCTGATGATCCGCCAATAGTTCAGGGATAGCAGCCAGTAACTTGTCTTGCTGGGGAAAATTACCTCCCCGTCGCCTTGCCAACTGAAATTGATAACCCAAGCGATGTTTAATATAAAATTCCGTCCAGTCTGCTGTCCAAGTATTGATTTGCGGCGTGGAACCAATGGTATTGTTAATTTTCCAACCAAAATCTTGACTGCTGCTAGCTTTATGCATCGCTGCTAACTTGCGCCCCATTTCTTCCCATGAATTGCTGTTACCGCTACCAAGTTCCAACCATTCCAGAACGATGTAGCTAGAATTATCAGCAGTACCCCAGCAAATTGGTTTAGGGATGCGAATACTAGCTGTTGCTAGCATTTCCTTTAAACCCAATGCCTCAGCTTCAAACATCGCAACTTGGGATGCCAGGTTTTGCTTGACGAAGTAGGTTATCTTACCATTAGAGACAGCATAACCTTGGTTGATGCACCCGCCACCAACCGATCGCCGTTGCTGACTCTGAAATTTTTCGCCAGTCACCTGACTAATATGGGTGTCGATTTGAGTCCACATGATTAAATTGGGGAGTGGGGGATGAGGGAGCAGGGGGAGCAGGGGAGGCAGGGGAGGAATAATTAATTGTTGATTGATTAATTACCAATGCCCAATGCCCTATTCCCAATTTTTAATTTTTAATTTACGGCTTAACAAAAACTACACCATAAGCATCTGGAGATAGATACTCTTTGGCTGCTTGCATCAAGTCTGTTGCATCTTGGCTCTGAATTATCGCCGGGTAGTTAAAGGCGGGTTCCAAATCTCCCACCAAAGACTGATAATAACCATACAACCCAGAGCGATCGCTTGGTGTTTCGTTGCCAAAAACATATCTGTTAGCTACTCGCCGCCGCACACGGGCAATTTCGGATTCTGTTACCAACTCTGTTTGTAGTTTGCCAATGTGTTGAGCGATCGCATTCTCTACAACTGGTAAATTTTCTACTGCACATTTGGCTGAAATATAAAATATCCCTTGTAGCTCGTTGCTCATGTTGCTCACAGAAATTGAAGAAACTAATCCCCGTTCTTCCCGTAAATCTCTCACCAGTCTTGATGTCAGTCCGTGTCCCAAAATTCCTGCTAAAATATCCAATCCATAGGTACGATCTAACTGAGTCATTCCTGGAACTCGCCAAACCATTACTAGCCTTGCTTGTTGCAGACTTTCATCGATAAATTCTCGACGGACAATTTCTGTAAATGGTGATTCAGGATTCAGTGGCGAGTCGGCAGAAACGCGATTAATGGCATCTCTACTGGGCTGGGGAATAGCTTTTGTAAATCCTTCTGCAACAGTTGCAATTAATTCTTCTACTGGCAAATTGCCCACAGCCACAGCTGTAATTGACTGGGGTTGATACCAATTAGCATGAAAATCTCGCATCTGCTGGGGTTTTAGTCCGGCAATCACCGATTCTGGCCCCAATACTGCACGGCGATAGGGCAGATAATCAAAGGCTGTCTCCATCGCCCGTCTATATGTACGCCGCTGAGGATTATCCTCTGAACGCCTAATTTCTTCTAAAACTACCAATCGCTCACGTTCAAAGGCATCATCAGGAATACTCGCATTCGATACTACATCTATTTGTAGTGGCGCAAGCTCGGCAAAATCTCTAGGGGCAGTAGTTATATAGTAATGAGTATAGTCTTGGCTAGTAGCGGCATTCGTAACAGCACCCCGTTCTTCAATTCGACGTTCAAATTCGCCGCTAGCAAGTCGTTCTGTTCCTTTAAAAATCATGTGTTCTAAAAAGTGAGCCATGCCGTTAATAGCATCAGGTTCTACAGCAGAGCCAACTTTTATCCACAAGTTGAGGTTTACGGCTTCAACTGGCATTTGCTCGGCAATGATTGTCAAACCATTGGGCAACTTGTGCAGCGTCGGAGCATTGAGACGGGGAAATTTCCGCAGGGTTGTGGTCATTGCTACTTGTGTGTGAGGAGCGATATTACTTCTTTATCTTATCTGTGACTATAAAATAAGCACTGCGATCGCTTCTCCTATCAAAGACGCTTCTCTATGAGAGGCTCCGCCAGCGCGATCGCAAATGGCTTGCCATTAGGATGCCCGTTCGCCTAGCGTCTGTCGGAGAAGGGCTGTAGAGCGATCGCATTAGCAAGAGACACAAAGAAGACTTGACATTTGGGCATCTGCCTTAATTTGACGCTAATGGCGAGAAGCCCACCTCACAAGAAGTAGTTGAGTATTTTTTTATTTGTCAATCCCAAAAGAATCTTAGAAAAGTTAAAATACAGCAGAATTCAGGAGTCAGAATGGGCTGCGCCCCGCTGCGCTAACAGAATTCAGAAGTAAGTTGTTTAATTTCTGCTTAACTATTCTGCTTAACTATATTAATGCAATACCCAGTCTCCTATCTGTCATATCTGTCGTTTCTATTATCTCTGTCATATCTGTCATATCTATCGTTCCTATTATCTCTGTCATATCTGTCGTTTCTGCGATCGCCAACTGAAAACTCAGCTCGGCAACCATTTTTCACCCAAATACGATTTCTCCGATAGCCCCAATTTCCTCTACAACTGGCGTTAGACAATTGTCTGACAAACCTCACTCTACCTCTTGCATTTACCGAACAAGTATTCCTTCGATTATTCTGGCTTGAACAAGTTATTATCTCTTGAGCCGAAGCTGGGGCGGCAATACTCAAAAGAGTACCTATGCTAAGACTAGCAACCAGGAAGGTCGCAGAAATTGTGGGAAGGCGCATAATCATAATAAAATGCTAGATTTCTTCCAAATCTTAGAAACAAAAACTATAGTAATTCTAGCAAACTGCATTTAGAGCCAATGAATAAATTAGATTAAATGCAAATATTCTTTGCACTCCGAACTTCATCAAAGACAACAGGTTCTATCAAGCAGTTAAGTGTTAACATTGTTACTGAGTTTTGAATATTAAAATAATCAAAATTGCTGTTGGATTATAGAAGTAGTATTCCAACCCAAAGAGCGCAAAGGGTTTGTTTTGCTTCCAAAACACTGGGTGATAGAGCGCACCTTGGGTTGGCTTGTTTGGTATTGGCAATGAAACTAAACGATGTTGCTGTTTATGCCGCCTAATTGGATAAAGTCGAGTTAAGACTTTGGTTTATAAGTCGAAGCAACGTGTAATTCTTTCAACTGTTTAGCATCTACACTCGAAGGCGCATCTGTTAACAAACAACGTGCTTGTTGTGTCTTGGGAAAAGCAATGACATCCCGAATCGATTCTTCTCCAGCTAACAACATTACCAAACGATCTAAACCGTAAGCAATGCCACCATGCGGCGGTGTACCATATTCAAATGCTTCTAAGAGAAAGCCAAATTTATTTTGTGCTTCTTCAGGAGATAAACCGATCGCTTCAAATACTTGCTGTTGAATTTCTCGCTGATAAATCCGCAGACTTCCGCCGCCAACTTCTACGCCGTTGAGTACCAAGTCGTAAGCTTGGGCGCGTGCAGTCTTTAAATCGCTCAAATCATCAGGATGTGGTGCTGTAAATGGGTGGTGTAGTGCTTCTAGACGTTTTTCGTCAGCGTTCCACTCGAACATCGGGAAGTCTGTAATCCACAACAAGTTGATTTTGTCTGGAGCAATTAAGTTAAATTCTCTAGCGATCGCTTGTCTTAATCTATCTAAAGTTTTATTAACTGTAGCAGCATCACCAGCCCCAAACAACAGCAAATGTCCAGCTTTAGCACCTGTGCGGCGTAAAATTTCTTGTTTTTGTTCTTCGCTTAAGTTGTCTTTAATCGCGCCAATGGTGTCAATTTCGCCATCATCTCTAACGCGGATAAAAGCTAAACCTTTAGCGCCGGCTTCGCTGGCTTCTTTAAATAAATCGCCACCTGGTTTAATGCGGACATTAGAAATTACATCGTTACCGTTGGGAATGGGGAGGATTTTGACGATACCACCATTGGTAACAGTGTCCCGAAAGACTTTGAAACCAGAGTCTTTCACGATATCTGAGACATCAACTAATTCCAAACCATAGCGTGTATCTGGTTTATCACTACCGTAGCGTTCCATCCCTTCAGCATAAGTAAGACGGGGGAAAGGACGCTGTAACTCAATGCCTTTAACTGTTTTGAAGATATGGCAAACTAAGTTTTCATTCAGTTCGATAATTTCTTCTTGGGACATGAAGCTCATTTCCATGTCCAACTGGGTGAATTCTGGTTGTCTATCGGCGCGTAAGTCTTCGTCACGAAAACAACGGGCAATCTGATAATATCTATCTAAGCCGGATACCATCAGCAATTGTTTAAATAGCTGGGGTGATTGGGGCAAAGCGTACCACTCACCAGGATTGACGCGACTGGGTAGAACGTAATCCCGCGCCCCTTCTGGAGTAGAACGGGTAAGAATTGGGGTTTCGACTTCGATAAAACCTTCCAAATCTTCTAAATAACGACGCATGGCTTTGACAATTTGATGACGCAGTTGCAAATTTTGCGCCATCCGTTCGCGTCGCAAATCCAAATAACGATATTTCAGCCGTAAGTCTTCCCGCACTGTCTCGGTGTCAGCTACAGAAACTTGGAAAGGTAACTGTTTACGGACAGCATTGAGTAGTTCAATTTTATCGGCGTAAATTTCCACCTCGCCTGTGGGGATGCGGGTATTCAACGATTCTTCGGGACGTTGTGTTACCCTACCAGTGATTTTGACAACATATTCATTTCGCAGGGCGTTCGCCTGTTCGTAAGAATCTGGGGTGCGTTGCGGATCGCTGACGATTTGGACAATTCCAGAGCGATCGCGTAAATCTAAAAATATCACACCACCATGATCGCGGCGACGGTCTACCCATCCGTAAAAGGTAACAGTTTCTCCAATATGTTCTTTTCGGAGTTCGCCGCAATAGTGAGTTCGCATAAGTCTTAGTTATTGTTTCCGGGCTAGATTGGCAAGAAAATGTCAAAGCCTTCCCATTATCTAGCATCAATAGTAATTGTAGTAGTTCTGGTGAAAGAAAAAATCAAATAATCTCACACTATATATATACAGCAGTTTTCTTTTGGAGGCAGGAGGCAGGAGGTAGGGGGCAGAAATTCTTTACATCTGACTTGGATGTACTGTGGCGCAGATATCTAGCTTTGTTTCAGGGGACAGTGATGTTGTTGGTGATGTCTCTTTTACTAGCGATCACAGGGTTTACAGCAGTTTTCATCTATTTGAACCACACCTGTCGTAGGGGCGCAAGTTCTTGCGCCCCTAGCACGTGGTCTATTTACTATTTTGGTTGATTTGGGGAAAGGCTCCACCATCGCCAGGAGGATGAGGTGGAACACCTAGCGCGTCGATCAACTGTTGTTCGGTGACACCCAGCTTTGCGGCTGCGGCTTTCAAATCAGGTCTGTGTGGGCGTTGACTGCGATCGCCTGGATTTGGCGGATTGGCAGGAACTCCTAATGCTGTTTTTAACTGGGCTTCTGTAACTCCTAACTTTGTTGCTGCGGCTTTCAAATCAGGTCTGTGTGGGTGCTGACTGCGATCGCCTGGATTTGGCGGATTGGCAGGAACTCCTAACGCTGTTTTTAACTGGGCTTCTGTAACTCCTAACTTTGTTGCCGCAGCTTTCAAATCAGGTCTGTGTGGGCGTTGACTGCGATCGCCTGGATTTGGCGGATTGGCAGGAACTCCTAATGCTGTTTTTAACTGGGCTTCTGTAACTCCTAACTTTGTTGCTGCGGCTTTCAAATCAGGTCTGTGTGGGTGCTGACTGCGATCGCCTGGATTTGGCGGATTGGCAGGAACTCCTAACGCTGTTTTTAACTGGGCTTCTGTAACTCCTAACTTTGTTGCCGCAGCTTTCAAATCAGGTCTGTGTGGGCGTTGACTGCGATCGCCTGGATTTGGCGGATTGGCAGGAACTCCTAATGCTGCTTTTAACTGGGCTTCTGTAACTCCTAACTTTGTTGCCGCAGCGGCAAAATCAGGTCTGGGTGGACGCAGCTGTTCGTTTGATGGTTGGTTGGGCGGTTGTTGCGCCTGTGCAATTTGATCGAATTGATTAGTGGCATTTGCTTGATTGAGTGAAATCAAACCAAATGTGCCAACCAGAACAGGAATCGCTGCTACTACTAGTACTCTACGAATATTCATGATTAAATCTCCAAAGGTTTATATTTCTAATTAAGTCTTCTCAAAATAACAGTCTGCCCTGTTTCTAAATTACAGTTTTGTAATTTAGAAACAACAATACTCTGACGATATCGCCGCTGAGGGGGAGGTGAAATGCAAGGGTGCATCGATTAACGGTTATTGCGTTCTACCCGGTTTTGACCTGCTTCTTGATTATGAGCTTGGGGACGTTGGGGAGTACGCTTTTTCTGATGTGGACGGGGTTTAGAATGTCTGATTTGTGGTTTTTTCTCAGATATTTGCCGTTTGTTGGGCTGTTGTGAAATCTCGGCGTTCCGATGAGGTGGATTAGCGGCATTTGCCTGATTGGGTGCAACAAAACCGAATGTACCAATCAAAAAAGGAATCGCTGCTACGGCTAAGACTCGACGAATATTCATAAAAATCAACCTTCAAAAGCTACGGTGTTCATATTTCTAATTGAGCCACCTCAAAATTACAGCTTTCCTATTTTCTAAATTACAGTTTTGTAATTTGAATAAAAAATAATGAATTTAGAATAGAAGAATATATGAATTAATAAATGCTGTGAACATTCTGTTTGTTGAAGATGAAGCGAAAATTGCTAACTTTGTCCGGGCTGGATTAAAGGAGCAGGGATTTGTTGTAGACTACTGCGATAACGGTGATGACGGATATCTGCGGGCATTAGACAACGAATATGATGCGATTATACTCGACATTATGATGCCGGGAAAAGATGGACTATCGATTCTAAAACTATTACGGCGGCAAGGTCGGAACGCTCCGGTGATTTTGTTGACGGCTCGGAATGAACTAGACGATCGCTTGCAAGGGCTAAATTTGGGAGCGGATGACTATATCGCTAAACCGTTTTTTGTGGAAGAGTTAGCGGCTAGAATTCATGCGGTTGTGCGCCGGAGTGTGAGCGAGCGCCAAAATCTACTTTGCGTTGGGCCGATCAAACTCGATCGCATCACTAGGGAAGTAACTTGCAATCAGCAGGCGATAGAACTTACCAGCCGCGAGTTTAATCTTCTAGAATATCTCATGCGTTCTCCCGGACGGGTTTTCACTCGTACCCAAATCTTAGAACACGTTTGGGGCTACGATTTTAACCCCAACACCAACGTTGTGGATGTTTGTATCCAGCGAATTCGTAAAAAAATTGACCCCCTTGATGAAGCAGTCTGGATTGAAAGCATTCGAGGGGTTGGATATCGATTTCGCAAACCAGATTCTTCATCATGAAACTTCCTTCGTTTCGACTCCGCATTGCTCTGTTGTCTACGGCTCTAGCTGGAAGCACATTAGTCGGATTTGGCGCGGTTTCCTGGTTTCAGATTTACAATGCTAAGATTAGCCGCCTGGATGCAGAACTATTAAATCACTTGATGCGGGCAACTCCGAACTTCCCTCCACGAGATGAACCTCCCGTTGGTGCAGCGTCTCCCAGAAGAGAAAACTCACGCGAGCGATCGCGATGGCAGTTTTATGAAGATTCATTATCATATACTTTTGGAACCAATACAAAAACCCCCGTCGCCCTGGTGGTGCTGGACGCAAATAACAACATACTTTATCAATCAAACTCCCTACCTGCTGACCTTGAGGTGAATCGTCTGTTGCTTAAGCGTCTACAATTAACACCTCTACCACCGCCCCCGAAGAGAGAACCACCACCTTTACCCTCCAATACAAATCCATCTTTCGAGCGGCCACCACTGATTCGGCCACGCCCACCTCAATTTGTCACAGAGAAGACGGCAATAACAGCCTGGCGGATTGGCGCAACTAAATTACCCAATGCTCAGGTTGCCATTGCTGTTAGCTTGCAAGCCGTAGATCAAGAAATGGCTACCATTCGCAATATCTTCCTGGTTTCAATTCCGGGAGCGCTGCTGCTGGTTGCGGTGGGAGCATGGTTAGTTTCTGGTGGTGCTTTGCGTCCCATTCGTCAATTAACAGGTGTAATTCAACAGGTAACTGTCAAAGGGCTAGATCAGCGGATTCCCATTGGGACAACTGATGTCGAATTTGTCGAACTGATTCAGGTGTTTAACCTGATGTTGTCACGCTTGGAACGTAGTTTTACCCAAGCTTCCCGCTTTAGTGGTGACGCGGCTCATGAACTGAAAACCCCACTAACTATTTTGCAAGGCGAACTAGAACGAACACTCCAACAGGTCGATCCCGGTAGTGAAGTACAACAGCGCTTAAGCAACCTGTTAGATGAGGTGCGCCGCCTGAGTGGAATTATGCGAAAACTCTTGTTGCTATCTCTGGCAGATGCCGGAAAAATGAGCTTGTATCTGGTTGAAGTGGATATGTCTGAGTTGCTGATGGAGATGCTAGAAGATATAGAAATGCTAGCTCCCCAGTTGACTGTGGAAACTGACTTTATTGATGGGTTGCGAGTGAAAGGCGATCGCGATCTTTTAATTCAAGTTTTGCAAAACCTATTTAGCAATGCGATTAAATACAATCTCGCCAACGGCTGGATACAAATTCGCACTCATCAAACTCCAACAACTCTTCACATTACCATTGTCAATGCATCAAAAGATATTCCACTAAGCGATCGCGATCGCATTTTTGACCGATTTTATCGCGGCGATCCCTCACGTAACCGCAATGTAGAAGGAATCGGACTAGGACTGAGCCTAGCCCGAGAAATTGCCAGGGCACATCGTGGCAACCTTACTCTTGACTTAACATCTTCTGGTCAAACAGCATTCACCCTTACCTTACCGATGAAGTAATACCAATTAAAAAAAAGAATGCAACACATAGATATCGTAAACATTTTTTGAATTGGTATTAGATTGAGCGATCGCTCGGTACTGATATTAATTAAGTGGACGCAGAAGTGTAATTTTGCCCATGCCCGTCTCTTGGCTGAGTTGCGCCACGTAGAGATTTCCATTCATGGGATTCTCAACCAAATCCAATGGACTTGGATTAAAACCAGTGAAGCCACTAATAGCCGTTTGGGAATTTACAATATCCAAGTTTGCGCCACCTGGTGTTAGCACAATGATGTCTTTCCCTAAACTGAAGCGTGTTACCAGCAGTTTGCCTTGCAGCTGACCACCTAAAGCATTACTACGATATTCAATGATGCCATTAGGTGAAAAATGCTCTCCGAAATCGAAGGCAATACCCTTCCAATTCCGGTCAGGTAGAGTACCAATGGGATATTCATTTATCTGAACTGGGTCTGTACCAGCTGTGGGATTTCCTCCACCCAACACCCACTCACAATGCTTCGGATTGGGATGACCATAATAACCATTTTTAACAATGCGAAACAGAAAGTCTCGCTGCGTGCCTAGACTGCTAAGTCCAGGTACAGATGGAGTAGTATAAGCCCCATTAGTAGCCTTATCAATCCGATTTTGACAGGCAAGAGGTAGAGGGATAGGTGTATTTGGCGTATTGCCACCAGCCGCCGAACCATTCGTTGGCACATACAACTGACCATTGGTATGCCAAACCAGATCGTAGCCATTACGTATACCACTAGCAAAGATAGTTACAGGCGCTCCCGGATTAAAGGGGTTATAAGTACCTCCATCCTCCGTCTTAACGCTTAAAGGAGGTGAGATGATTTTGGACAGGTCAACTCGTAATACAGCAGCAGTTAACAACTGCTCAAGACGATTACTCCAGGCAGTGTTTGGTGCGCCTGTACTATTATTACTACCCTGCAACACATACAGCACGTTTGGCTCGTTGGCCTTGAACTCAATGCTATTGGTTAGATGATCCCGACTCGATCGCGGTAAATCAACTACATAGTCTTTTACTATCTCTAGATTGGTGCCGCTTAAACGAGTAATTTTACCACTCCACTCTGGTGCATCAATAGTTCCATTCCAGTAGTAGTTATTTGTTACCCAGAGAATTAGGTTGCTGGCATTGGTTGATGAGGGATCAAAGTGCATACCAATGATCGTTCGATTACCACCATTTGCAGTCTGCAACGAGGAAATCGTTTGTGGTATACCCAGAGTACCATCAGCATTAATCGGGAAACGCAAAATCTCACCTAGTAGGGTGGCAGCATAGAGTTTATTATCAGGCCCAATCAATACTGTGGTGTAAGATTTGGCTGGTACATTCGCTAGTGAGATTTGCTCGAAAGTAATATTGCTTACTGGGTTCACAAAGGTACCTGTTGTGAAACTGATGCTATATGGTAAGAATGCAGCACCATTGCTATCTTGAACCCCGTCGGTGATTTGTAACAAATATTTGGTATTGTTCTTGAGACGATTTATCGGAGACACTACAATCACATCTCCGCCACCAGAAGTATTGTAAGTAGCATTGACTTGCGTGTTAGTACTGCAATCAATCAGCTTGATAGTGGAGGCAGAAATAGTATTAACCGCAATCCCACTATTGGGAAGATTTAGGTCTGCTGTAATCGAGATATCTGGCGAGAGATTTGTCTGACCATCATTGGGATTGGTCGTTCTGATCGAGGGACGATTACCTGGTGCGATCGCAATATAGTTGAGTTTGGTATTTTTACCACCTCTAGCATCAATGGTGAGCTTGCCGTCGATAACATTAACAATTCGGGTAACTGCGGCAAACTTTCTAGTTGCCGTTGGTACAAAGCCAGAAATAGCAGCCGTCCCTTCTATATTGATCTGGTGCTTACTATTTACAGTATTACTAGCATCACCGACGCTAACAGTCACATTGTAAGAACCTTTGGATAGGGCATATTCCCAAGCAGCAGGTATCTTAACTGCGGTCCCCGAACTACTAAGAGGATATTGCAGATGAATCAGTCTATTGAGTCGTCCATCGATGCCACTTTGGTTGCGATCGCGTGTATTGAGTTGGATATCAAGGGGAGTGGGTGTACTATTGCCTAAGCTATCTTCACGCACCCAACCAAAGCCTCTAGTATCATTGTAGGCTTGACCGATATCTTTAATATACCCAGATGGTACAGGAGTGTCATTTGGTTGAAAAGCAATCCCTTGAACAATTGCTAATACCAGTATTTGGGGTTTGATCTTGTAAATCATAGTATGCCTTGCCGTTGTGTTCGTAGTTGATACGTGAGTAGTCCATTAACATTGGCCAAGTATCTGCAATGATGATTTCTGGCAATCCTTCACTGGCTAAGAAACGAACGTAATGACCGCAAGTCTCAGGGAACCATTTCTCCAGACTGTATAAAAAATATTTAGTAAATACTTGAAATTACATAAAGACTGAACTTCTTTTTAAAAGAATTATAAAGGAACTTTCTAATTCCTCAAGTTGCCACAGTATGATTACGTAAAAAGCAATAAATCTTCAAAATTATTACCGTAAACCAATCTTTAATTGGTACTGACAGAGTTAATTTTTTAGTGTGCTGTTAATATACAGTTAATATAATGTTTTAATAATTAGCTATAATTTCCGATCGCATAACGATCACATAATATTTAATGGGTCTACATCAATAGTTAAACTTACAGACGAAGGACAAAGCGATCGCACTTCTTCCCAATCTGGTAATCGCGGTAAAGCATCGGGGGCAAATTTAATTAATATCTGCCAACGATAACGATTAGCTACTCGTAAAATACTCGCTGGTGCTGGGCCCAATATCTCGAATTCTTCTTCTGTACTCAAAGCTGTAGCAATAACTTGCGCTGTATTTTGTACTTGAATCGGGTCGAGACTACTTAAACGCAACAAAATTAACCGCCCATAAGGAGGATAATTGAGTGCTTGGCGTTGTTCTAATTCAGCTTGAGAAAAAGACTGATAATCGTGCGATCGCACTGCTGCAATTACCTGATGCTCTGTCGTATAAGTCTGTACAATTACTCTACCGGGATCTTCACCTCTACCAGCACGTCCAGCGACTTGCGTCAAGGTTTGAAATGCCCGTTCGCTGGCACGATAATCTGATAAATTTAGCAATCCATCGGCGGCGACAACGCCCACAAGTGTCACCTGTGGTAAATCCAAACCTTTGGTGAGCATTTGCGTACCGACTAATAAATCTGCTTCGCCGTTGGCAAACTGAGTGAGTAGGGTACGATGGGAGCCTTTATTGCGGGTGGTATCGCTATCAAAACGAATCAAGCGCAACTCTGGGAATTGTCGCGCTAGTTCCTGCGTTACCCGTTGAGTACCGCTACCGAAAAATTTCAGGTAAGGGGAACTACAATCAGGGCAGAATTTGGGGTGCGATCGCGCATAATTACAATAATGACACCGCAATAATTCCGGCGCTTTTTCTTCAGTGTGGTGATATGCCAATGACACATCACAGTGCGGACATTCCAACACATATCCACAACTGCGGCAAGAAACAAAAGTACTGTGTCCCCGGCGATGGATAAATAAAATTCCCTGTTGTTTTCTTTCTTGCAACTCTTGCAAAGCTGCTTGCAGCGATCTACTAAATATAGAACGATTTCCCTGTTGCAACTCTTGCCGCATATCGACAATTTCCACAGGCGGTAAAGGGCGAGAGTTGATGCGCTCAGGCAAACTTAAATAATGAGTGCTGTTAGCGGTAGCGGGGCGTTTAGCCCGTGAAGAGTTAGGAGTTAGGAGTGAGGAGTGAGGAGTTATGAATTCTCCCCCTGCCCCCTGCCTCCTGACACTTACCCAAGTTTCCAACGAAGGCGTTGCAGAACCCAATACCAAGGGGCAATTTTCTAATTCGGCTCGCCACTGGGCAACGGTGCGGGCGTGGTAGGTGGGTATAGGGGAATCTTGTTTAAAGCTGCTATCGTGTTCTTCATCTAAAATAATTAAACCCAAGTTGGGTAAAGGGGCGAAAACGGCGCTGCGAGTACCAATGACAACTTGGGGTTCTCCCGTGAGCATTTGCCGCCAAGTGTCGTAACGTTCACCATCTGAGAGGGCACTGTGATAAACGCTGACTTTATTACCAAAACGGGCGCGAAAACGATCGGTTAACTGCGGTGTGAGTCCAATTTCTGGGACTAAAACCAGGGCAGATTTACCTTGATTGAGGAGAGGTGCGATCGCTTGCAAATATACTTCGGTTTTTCCTGAACCTGTCACCCCATGCAATAAAACGTGAGCAAATCCATCTAATGTCTGGATTGTTTCTAAGGCGCTAGCTTGAGCTGTAGTTAAAGATTTAGCACCATCCCCTACTAAAGTTAGGCCTTGTTCCGTTCGCAATACTTCCCGTTCTTCAACAACGATGTAACCCTTTTGTGTCAACGTCTTGAGAATAGAAGAACTAGCATTGCAAATTTGCAGTAATTCATTTTGCCACAACTCCCCACCCTGTCGCCGCAGCACTTCTAAAATCTCTCGTTGACGAGTAGTTAACTCTTGGTCAATTGTACCTGTGAGCGTAACTGCTTTTTGTAACTTTGGTCGAGTTAGTCGCGGCGGTTCTAAATAACTTTCTACTAAACCAAATCGCAATAACTCCCGAATTCCCCGATAAGCAGATTTGACTTTTTGTTGAAGGTAGACAAAACTATAGTCCCCCGCCGGCTGCCCTTGCAAAAGTTCCCAAACTTGCCGCGCAGTCGGAGTCAAAAAAGCCAAAGAAGCGGCAGATCCCAGTAAATAACTACTTCCCCCTGCCCCTCTGCCCCCCTGCCTCTCTGCCCCCCTGCCTCCAACCAGGCGGATACGACGCTGCGATCTCCCCAGTAACCCTGGCGGTAGAGCAACCCGGATCACTTGAATCAGCGGCGTATAGTAATATGCAGCAACTCGGTTGAGTAATTCCCAATAAGCACTTGGGAAAAATCCAACGCTGACTATATCTTCTACTTGCCGAATTTTTTCTGGTGGTAAATCGATATTTGGTTGTGCCAGTAATCGAATCGCGATCGCTCCTAATTGTTGCGCCCCAAATGGCACGCTTAAAATATCCCCTGGTTTTATTTCTAACTGGGCTGGCAATCGATAAGTAAATAGTCCTGTACTTCCTGGACAGTCTACCAATACTTCAACCCACCGATTAACAGTTTCACTTGACTGGTATGACTCACTCGGTTCACTCACCACTAAAGGAGATAAATTTATGTCATTAATATACATACTTGCGGATTTTATAATTAAATATTTTCCTCACATAGCTGGTCAAAATCAACCTAGCTAGCTAAATTTTAGTTTTTCGCTTTCTTAAATTTAAATGGTATTTCTCAATACTGTTATTCTTCATAATACTTGATAATTTTCCTCTTATGTAATCTACTAGACAAATTCGTATCAACTATATATGCAATAAATATTTGGTGCCCACTATACAAATAAAAGCATGTCGGCTATTGCTGCAACAGTTGCTCTATCTACTAAATATGGAGTAGCCTTTTTCCGCCTATCGGTAGATATTCAACCCTTTCTGTATATGAGATGCTTTTATACAAAGTAAGATCGGATCAAAATTAAGCTGCTACTCTTGTAATTTGTATCATATAGGTAACTTGAAATCAAATCAGGAATGCGTAAAGCCATTAGTAGGTCTTCCTTTTATAGATTGGTCTCCAGCGCCTCAAGCATTATAAGTATTTAGAAAAATATATGAAAGTTTAAGAAATTTGGATGATTAGCTGGAATTTTTATATTTGTTAAGGTTGAGAAAGTTTGAGGGGGGTTTGACATATTTGATAATTCAGAAAAAAATGAAGAATATATCTGTTGGGAATCTAAGAAAAAAGTTTTGCTGGGTGCTAAGGTAAGTTTCGTTATAGGTTGTATATAACTGTAACCTATAGATACTAGGTAGATGCCGATTTTTATTTCTATAGACAAATTGCATCAGCCTATATTTCGCTATTCTTTACGGGTGCATCGTCCATTAGGGAAAACTACCAAGCCTCAAACGAGTAGGTGTAAATAAATGATGTACCAAACAAAGCAACAATCCCTAAAGGAAAATATGAATATTGTTGAATTGGGAAAAATGGAAAGACTGGAGAATGCTGCTGATATCGAAGAACCATCGCTCGATAGTTTAAATGCAGTGGCAGAAGAAGAATCTCCAATTGTAGTAGAAAATCTGGAATCAGACGAACGCGATGGCGATGACATGGCGGCGGCTCGTCCTTCGGGATACAACAAAACCGAACATGATGATGCTGTCGGCGCATTTTTTAAAGAAATGGCGCGTTATCCGCTTTTAAAAGCTGATGAAGAAGTAGAGTTAGCGCGGCGAGTCAGGTTTCTAGAGGAATTTAGAGAAATACAAGCGGCTTTAGGGTTAAAACTGGAACATGAAGCCAGCAAATTAGAAGTGGCTTCCGAGTTAGGAATGACGGAAAAGCAACTAGAAAGTCGCTTGTATCAAGGGAGAGTAGCGAAACGCAAAATGATTCGCTCGAACTTGAGATTGGTAGTTTCTATTGCTAAACGATACTTGAATCGGGGAGTGCCTTTTCTGGATTTAATTCAGGAAGGAGCGATGGGTTTAAATCGCGCTACAGAAAAGTTTGATCCCGATAAAGGATATAAGTTTTCTACTTACGCCTATTGGTGGATTAGACAAGCGATTACTAGAGCGATAGCTAACGATGCGCGCACAATTCGGCTACCGATTCATATTGTTGAAAAGCTGAACAAGCTAAAAAAAGCTCAACGGGAACTCAAACAAAAACTCTGTCGTAATCCTACCGAAGGAGAAATGGCAGAATATTTAGAGATTAGTGTGCAACAACTACGCCAGCTACAACAGCTACGGCGACAAGCACTTTCTCTCAACCACCGCGTCGGTAAAGAAGAAGACACGGAATTGATGGATTTGCTAGAAGATGAAGATAACTTGTCTCCAGAAGCAAAAATGAATGAAAACATGATGCGTCAGGAGATTTGGGAAGTCTTGGGTGATGTGTTAACTCCACGAGAGAAAGATGTGATTTCTCTGCGTTATGGTTTGACAAGCAGCGAACCATGTACCTTAGAAGAGGTTGGCAATATGTTCAATCTTTCTCGTGAGCGAGTGCGTCAAATTCAAAGCAAAGCCATGCGGAAATTGCGTCGTCCTCACATAGCCAAACGCTTAAAAGGTTGGTTAATTTAACTACATTGCTCAAGATAGAGATGCAATCTGGAACTTAATTAGCTTTGCAATTCGCAAAAATCGGGCGTTTTGTAGCGTTTTTCGGCTCTTGTTTCGTTGATACTCAAAAAAAATTGCCCAGTTGCCTATAGACTATGGACTATAAACTATGGACTATAGACTAATGACTTCGGGTAGCAATTTGATTGTGCGTTTTGCCCAAGCAGACGATTGCAGCGTTCTGTTTAAATTAATTGAGGGACTTGCAGAATATGAAAAATTATCTCACGCGATCGCTGGCAATGCTCTAGCACTTCAGGAGCATTTATTTGGTTCGCGGAGGTATGTAGAGGCAATATTAGCAGAATCTGCGGGTGAATCTGTCGGTTTTGCGCTATTTTTTCATAATTATTCAACATTTCTGACTAAGCCAGGAATTTATCTGGAAGATTTATTTGTTTTACCAGAATATCGCAGGCAAGGTATTGGTAAGGCTCTCTTAACTAAAGTCGCTCAGATAGCTGTAGAACGTGATTGTGGGCGATTAGAGTGGAGCGTCTTAGATTGGAATGAGTCAGCCCAAGCATTCTACCGTAGTATGGGAGCATCTATATTAGATGATTGGCGAATTTGTCGCGTCACAGAAGATGTGCTTACTCAATTAGGTTCCGTAAAATAAAAAACACAGGATGAAGTATAAAGAATGAATCAAGAAAATTTTCATCTTTAATATTTCATCCTTAAATTTTAATCATTTTTTTTATAAAATATTCAGAATTATATAAATTGGGATTTTAATCATCAGCATAAATGCACATTTTTGCAAATAAGTAAGTTAGGGTATTTTGAAGAGAAGCATATTCTTGTTACATATTGCTTTGTGCTAATAAACCTAAATCTAAAATCACCAAGATTCAAAATCCAAAAACTTTATTTAATAAAGCAAAGTTTGACAGCTTGTCATTTGACTATGGCAACGGGTCAACTCACAATTATGGAGGATATTGCACCGAATATAGCCGTTATTGCAGAGAGAACACGAAATGAAAAAAATGATTACAGTCATGCTGTTAGGCATAGCAATCTTCACTTTTGCCTTCAGTCGTCCAGCATTGGCAGCAGATGCTGCTAGTGGAGCTAAAGTATTTAGTGCCAATTGTGCCTCTTGTCACGCAGGAGGAAAGAATCTGGTTAAAGCTGAAAAAAGCCTGAAGAAGGAAGCTTTAGAAAAGTATGGTTTGTATTCAGCAGAGGCTATTGTTGCCCAGGTTACAAAAGGTAAAGGTGCTATGCCTGCCTTCGGCGCTCGTTTAAAAGCTGACCAAATTGAAAATGTAGCTGCTTATGTTCTTTCACAAGCAGATAATGCGTGGAAGTAGACTAAAATCTAACTTCAAAAATTAATAATTCGCGGGGCTTTGTGTCCCGCTAATTTTGTTGCTACTGAAATTATCAAATAGGATGCTTATACCAATTTTGGATTAGAGTCTTTACAAAAAGACTGTTCCAAAAATATCAAACAATACTACCTATCCTAATTTGATATTATGAGTGATTTCTGGCGATTATTTTTCAGTATAATTATTGCTTTATCCCTCACTTTTTTGACTTTACCTGCACATTCCTCACCCATTTTAATTACCCAAATAACAGCAGGTGATTTCTTAGAGTTGGGTGTAGATAAGATGCGGCGAGGTGATTATCAGGAAGCAATAGAGAATTTCAACCAGGCGATTGCACTTGAGAAAAATTTGGCTATAGCTTATAGCGATCGCTGTCTTGCTCATCTCCAATTACAAGATTACCATCAAGCGATCGCAGATTGTACTCAAGCGATAAATTTTGCACCGGATAACTTTGAGGCTTATCTAAACCGGGGAGTAGCATACTACAGACAAGGAGATTATTCTGCCGCTATTGTCGATCATAATCGAGCCGTTACACTTAAACCCTCCGATTTTCGAGCTTACTATAACCGAGGGCTAGCCCGTGCCGGCGATGGGAAAGACTCGGAGGCAATTCTTGACTTTAATTTAGCCCTAACTCAAATTCCTCGAATCAGTAGCTTATTGCTTGCAGATATCTATAATGACCGAGGTTTAGCGCATTTTGTCTTGCAAGATATCCAAGCTGCGATGCTCGACTTTAATCTAGCAATTCGTCTCAATGCTAACGATTATAGAGCTTACTTTAATCGAGCTTGTGCTTGCGGACGAAATGGAAATGACTTTGGTGCAGTGCGTGATTTTTCTCAAGTCATCAGACTGAACCCCAGTAATGCCCAGGCTTATGTTAATCGGGGAGTAGCTCAGTATCGCTTAGGATATCATTTAGGAGCGATCGCTGATTTACAAAAAGCATCTGAGTACTATGGACAGCAAGGAAAAAAAGTTGCTTACGAAAAAACTCTAGATTTACTGAAGAATCTGCGACAACAAATTTCGTCTGTAACGGAAGTCGCTCTTTTTTAACAGTGTAATAACTATACAGGGTATCCACCAGCTTGAAAAATCTGTTCGGCGGTTAAGTTTAATTCGGGGAAAAGAGGTGAGATAATGCAATCGCTACCTCGAAACTGGCTAACTTGGTATTCTCCCTCAATTAAAGTGTAGAGAGAGACAGTTGGTTGTTTAGGGTTGCCAATAAATCGCCTACCGCCTAAAGCCGCATAGTCTACAATCCAGTATTCTGGTATGCCTATAGCCTCATAGTCAGCAGCTTTTTTTAAATAATCATCACGCCAATTGCTAGTCACTACCTCAACTACTAAAGGTATTGATTCCGCTTGGCTTATAGTAGATTCTTTTTTCCACAGAGGTTCGTTTACTAAATTAGGGCGATTTAATATCAGCACATCTGGTGAGTAAACAGATTCATTTTCAGGCGGTTTGACTAATGCTGTTTTAGGTATGAAATAGGGGAGATTTAAACGAATACACTCTCTAGTAACTTCAAAGGCTAAAAATCCAACTACCTCTTCATGATCGCCTGTGGGTTGCGACATCTCAACTATTACTCCATCATGCAATTCATAACGTTTTCCTGTGTTGTCAGGATATTTAGCAACGAATTCATCGAACGTAACTAGTTTGCGTAAGGCTTGAATCATAAATTATTGTCTTCTATTGTGTTTGCAAAGTATTCATTTTTCTCAATCCTAACGTAATTCGTAATTGCTATATATAGCGGTTCTCGACAAGCACCAATGCATCGAGGGGACTAAGGGGGGTAATTCGACTTGTGTGTTCAAAGGTCAGCAGTTTTTGAGTTTTCGTTTTTTGGGTCATTAGCTTTGCCTTCTTACCCTACATAGACTACCACTAAATGATAGTGTGGTGAAGAAGTACATCATAATGACTGAAAAAAGAAACTCCACCACAAGTCAAAGTACCTCATTTTCTATGCAGTTTTCCCATTTTTATCTGATGCTTGTTCTGCAATATTTTTTAAGCGGCTCGATCTCATTTTACGGATGCGATCGCTATTACGAACACCACCCGCCATTTCATATTCAGCGCTGTCTTTGCCGTACTTGATAGCAACCACCATTAACATTTTCTCAGAAAGCTGCTTCAAGTTTCTTTCCATCTCTTCAACTTCTGTTAAAGTAGAGTCAACTATAGCCAGAGCGCTATTATGAACATCAATTTTGTTGCGTAACTGTTCGATTGAATCAATCAGTTTTTCTAAAGTATAATCCTCTTCAAATTTAATGCTTGGAAGAATCGATTTCATCCCAGATGCTCTTAATTCAGCTTTTTCTAAAACGCGGGATGTACGTTTTTGACGAGACATAATATTTGCTCTTTTAAGATACTTCTAGAGCTAGTTTGCCTCAATTAAACCCGATTCCGGTTCAGCATAAATCGCAAATTGCGATCGCCATTTAATCCTAATAGTCAATAGAGCGCAAATCGTTACGCATTTACACAAGTATTACCGAAAGCTGGGTTAAGTAGACCAATGACATTGACAGTATTGCCACAAACGTTAATCGGTATATGAACGGGTACTTGAACAACGTTTCCCGAAAGAACTCCAGGAGAACCAATAGCAGCACCTTGAGCACCAGCATCTCCACCAATTACAGTCAATAAATCAGCATCATCTAGTTCTTCAAACAATTCTAGTTCTTCAAACAATTCCCTATCTTTTTGAGTAACTGTAGGTGCTTGTTTTGTTGCTTGTTTCTTTGTTGAAAATATTTTTAACATATTATTTGACTCTTTTTGGTTGTTTTCAAACTGTGTAATTGATTGTGCTATGGCTCTCTTGCATGAATTATCAAAAAAGAGATAATTCTTATTTGATAAGGCATAAGCCGTTAATTTTTAAATTTATTGTGCTTGAGAGTAACTTGAAACCTAACAAGTTATTTGACACATTGTCAACAGTTTTTACTCAATATCCTACTTTTCCTACTTTTCCTACTTCACCCAAGATAGAGGTTGGGTTTTGTTCCTAAACCCAACCTTCTACTTATTTTTATTTCCTCAGAGTGATAGAAGAGGCACAAGCTCGAATTGATCTGTAAATGAGCCAAACTGCTTTAGAAGATTTGTGGACAAAAGCTATAATCCAATACAGTTAAGTTAAGCATTTCTTTCTTCTCTTTGCGTCCTTGGCGTCCTTCTCCCAAGGGGAGACGCTAACGCGAAGGCGGTTCGTTAAAAAAATGAAATTGACTTTTACAAAGAGTTTTAGGCTTAACTGAACCGTATTGAGCTATAATCGCCCTGGTTGTAGTTGAAATCGTTACAGATTCAGAAGCATGTTAAAACTGCTTGCTGATGAAAACTTTGATAATCTATTTGTTAAGGGTATGTCGTTGCCCAAGTGTTGAATAATTCCATATTGTAAATTTGCTGTGCTATTTTGCATCAGCTTGGCAACACTTTATCAAAGGTTGTTTAGCTAAATTCTCTAAATCTACCGATTGAAGCAAATTCATCCACTCCACCCCTAGAGTTGGATCTTCAGGTTTGCTAAGACGTAATTCAGCCAAAGTAGTCAAGGCATCGTACCAAATACCATTCTCGGCATAAAGGTTTACCCGTTGCTGAGGAGTTGCTTGCTTCAAGCTATCTACTAATTGAGGATTTGGATTGACCCGTTGCACCCATCCTTCTACATACTCTCGTTCTGGAGGTTGTTGGGGATTGCAAATGACTTTTATCTTGAAAAACCAGTGATACATCTTGTCTACTTGCAATGGGGAAGTATTTGCGTTTAAGCGAATGCTAATAATTCCTGGTACTTCTGGTATTGTTACTACTGTTCGGTAAAGTGTTTGACTTTGTTTACCTGACTCATCTTTGACAACAAACTCAATGGAATCAATTAGAGACTTTTGATAGGGGACAAAAAACCAAAAAGTTGGATATTCCTCATTCGTCAAGCCCCAAACTTTAGTAACAGCAACAGCTTCTGTTTTCCCTTGATTTAATGTCTGTTTGTATATAGGTACAAATGCAACAACAGACTGATTCCCAACACCACAACCACGACTTGCAGCCCCTCCGCGATCGCCTGCTGCCCCTCTATCAGGAGGAGGCGGAGGAGGCGAAAATTTCTTAGGAGTGGCCGCAACTGGTGTCATCCCAATCATTGGAGAATAGCCGATAATTCCCCATAAAGTCATTCCGAATGCCGCGATTAATTGTATTTTTTGCCAATAGCTTTTCATAAAAATTTCTAACTCTTACTAAACGGCGATTTTCATGCTTCCAATTGGCGTTATTATTAATTTTTAAATTTCATGTTTAAGTAAGTTGTAGCTATTAAACTATTACCTACTAAAGCCAACATAGCAGGAATCAGGGGAACCCAACAACTATATACAATTAAAAATATAAAACAGCTAACGTATAAACTGATAATGGCGATTCCTCCTGCCAAGCTTAAGTAAATGAATCGGTGCAGATAAGCAGTAAATAAACCGCCTAAAAAAGACCAACCCCAAACCCAAATTACCTCACCCCAAAGCGGCCAAGTCCACAATAGAGGTTGTCCGTCCAAAGCAGCCCTGAGCAGTTGACTGACCATTTGGGCTTGTAAAAATACTCCTGGTATTGCCTGTAATTTTCCTTGAGGAGTGATGTAGGGAGTTAACCAGTAATCACCAAAAGTTTCTGCTGTTGTGCCAATAATGACTATTTTGCCTTTGACTGCATTGGCATTGAGCTTACCTGTTAGCACTTGTTGCAAGGTCATACTTGGTGCGATCGCTTCTGGTTCACCAGAGAAACGATAATTTAATAAAGTTTGGTGTCCAAAAGCGTCAACGCCTTGATAACCCCCGGTATGAGCTTCTATTGGTTTAAATGCCACCTTCCCTAATTGCCATGCGCCATCAGGAGTAAATTGCAACCGAATTCCCTTTGCGTACAGGTAACGCAGCGCCAGTTGAACATTCAAGGCATAGTGCGCAGTACAAGGAGATGAGGGCGAAGGAGTTAACGCTAACAGATGGCGACGCACAACATTATCTGAATCGATGGCAATATCGCTAAAACCGAGATTCTGTAAAGAAAGTTCTGGGGGTGGTTTTACACCTGGTTTTCCGGCTTGAGAATCACTGAGTTGACACACACCCACAAAGCGATCGCTTTTTCGCATTCTTGCTGCCAATGCTGGATAATCCTTATCCACTGGATAATCTCGGTATATATCCAAACCAATAACTTGTGCTTGATATGCCTCTAATTTTTCTAACAGTTTGGCAAGTGATTTGTCTGACAGCGAACCTTGAGGTTTTTCCGGTTTTTGCGCTTGCACATCTTCTTCAGTCACAGTGACAACCAGTAGGCGTGAGTCTGGTTTTTCAGGAGGGCGCAAGCGTACCAGTTGGTCAAATGCACTTAACTCTAATGTTTGCAGCACGCCCAAATATCTTACCCCAATTAATATTCCAGTTACTACCATGCTCGCCAGTAAGATCGATGAAAAGCCAAGCCGATTTGTGGTTCCTCTAACAGGCGTAGTTTGAGACAAAGATGCAGGAAGATTGGGTGGATTTCTAAACAATTCCCCCCAATTCAACGGCATCTCAGCCGGATTTTGAAAGATCACAGGCAACCATGTAGCGCAGGGAAATTGGTTTTCTAGTCCCTGTAACCTTTCTCGTGCTTCCCTGACGGCTAAATACAATGAGCCTCCCCGCGCAAAGGCTTCTAAAAAATACTTTAAAAACTGTTGCGCCACGCGATCGGGTACAGGCTCTCGCATCACGATAATTTGGGGAATATGTAAATCTGCAAACTCCCATGCCAATCCCAAGCCATCACAGGAATTGAAAATCGCTAGTTTTAGACCTCGCTCTACTGCCTTTTTTAAGGCATACTTTAACTGGCTAATTGTTAGACTTTCAGTTTGATTGATGTAGATTTTTCCTGTTTGATTCGTTTCCTGAGTAGAACTATGTCCGGCGAAAAATAGAATCTGCCAATTCTGCTCCCATAGCTGGTCAGTCAGGTCAAGGCATTGTGGTTCAACTAAAAAAGTGATATCTGTATTGGGTAACAAATTAAGCAGCGCTTGGTCTGCTTTGGTATCAATACCTTGACTGTTACCCAAAATCGCTAAGATTTTTACTTTGTCAGATGTAGTTGCTATGCGGTTAGGGTTGACTTGTTCGTAGGCAGGAGCGCTCAGGGCTATTTCCGCCTGGGGATAGCGTTCTATCAAATCCCAAAGATGCCAGGGAAATTTCTGTAATCGCAGGTCTTTGGTTTGTAAAAGCATCCGAATATTATCCGCAAGCACGAGTTTTTCTAACAATTTCTCGCGGATGGAACGAAAGGAATCGGAAGCAAGCCAAGTATTAAAACTTACTTTAAATTCCTCACTCACCTGCTGGCAGTATTCTAGGCTGGGGGCTTGGTTAAGTTCTTTAGCTAAACCAATCGGACGAGATGGCAGCCTTAAATTACGATAAATAGATTGCCAACGGTGATAATCGCGGAGAATTTCCGGGTTGGGGGGAAGCTCACCTGTGATTTCCACAGTCGGGCGGACATTTTCATCGCCAATCTGTAGAGTCACGGTAAACCCTTGTTCAAAGTTTCCCTCCCCTAACTTTAAGATGATTAACTTGTCCACAGCTAGTTCTCCCTAGATGTTGAGTTGTATTTATGTAAGGTACATCCGTCGGGTTAGGGCACTAAACTTAACCTCAAACGCTTGTCCCACATACGCTTTACCCCACCCTAACCCTCCCCTTGCAAAGGGGAGGGAACTGGATTTCCGGCTTCTCCTCTTTGCAAGGTTAGTTAGTGGACGACAATTCTCCAGCCCCTTTAAGAGGGAACTGGATTTCCGGCTTCCCCCCTTTACAAGGGGGGATTGAGGGGGGTAATTCAACTTGTATGTACACCGTAGCCTTGGTAAAGGGAAAGGCGGTTTTGGGTTTAGACAAAACCGGGGTGAGGTGACGCTGTGAGTAACCATAAGTAAATGAACTCAATATCATGTCCTGACAAAGGTTTCAAGTTAAATTGACACCAATAGGCACTGCCGTGCCCTTACACCCTGCTATATATATCTTGGTTACTAAATAGGTTGTTGTGTGTTGTGAAATTCAGTTTAAGAGCAAATAATAAAGGCTAAACGTGAAGATTTCTGAAGGTAATATTTAAAACCGCAAAATCTCTCGGTCATAGTCTTCAGGTGTAGGTTCTATTTCCCAAACCAATCCTTCTCCTAGTTCCAAAATTACTTCCAAATACAACATATCTACAGGAGTTGTTGCTGTATCTTGATTATTTTCAAAAGCTTGTAAGTCTTCTGTTAGTAGTCGAAGCTTAAACCCAGCTGGAATTTGACCATCAAGAGTTGTACTTCGCAATTCAAAACGCCAAACATAATCCTCAGAAGCGCTTTTTGGGAAAATGCGTAACTCGTATGTTTGCTCTGCAATTATTATTTGCCGAGACAAGCCGAGAACTGCTTCTGCACTCCGCATTCCCGCAGGTACGACAACGAATTCTCTTTTTTCCCATCCCCACTGTTGAGCTAAATTGGCTACTCCTGTCTGCAACCATTGCGGAATTGACCGCTGTATGAGTAAACCCTGACGCAGTTCATACAACTTTTTTCGCCAACCGCTATGTGCCAAGAGCGCACCCCAGAGTGAAAATGGAACTGCTAAACGTGGAAATTTTACATCGCGATCGCCCAATCTTTCTAAAAGATTTTCTGCCTGGGTTTTGCCAATAGAATCTAAAGGTGCAATCTCGGCACGTAAGGTTTCTGACCGATTTAGTTGGCGTGTAACCCACAGCACATTAATATCTGGAATTAAATCTTCACTTTCCAAGCTGTAAGTGCGATCGCCAGCATCATAAACCCCTCTTGTTTTCAGAATTTGATGGGTTGTGTAGCCAAAAATCTTCATCCAGCTATCATCGGGATTAACTTGTACTGCTATGTAATAGTCAGCAACCCACTCTGGTATATCTACCCATTCCTGCGGTACGCGTAACTCATCGTCATCCATCGCCAGGGTGGGAATTAATACCAGGCGATCGCGATCGAAAGTAATAGCTGTGCCATTGACTACTTCCCAAAAACTCGGCAATGCCGCACTGTGAGGATAAACCTTGGCGGTGGGAGCAATTTCCTCCTGGAACCAAGGCAAAAATGCTTGCAAGCATTTTTGATTTATCCACCCACGTTGACAAGCACCAGCTGTTGAGTATGGTTGTTCTTGCACTTCTGGAAATTGGGTAATTTCCAAGTATAAATGCTGTGAGTCAATAGTGAATGGGGCAGGTGGGTTCAACATAAAAATTCTAGAATGGCTCCATATAAAGACCAATATTGGGGAGAGGGGAGAGACAAAATTATTTCTTGTCTGCTGATTGAATTTGGGCATGGCTATATTGGACTTTGAGCCATTCCTCTAAACTTGTGTTTATGGCATCTACTACGTCGGATTTCGGGGAAATATGCAAGGTGTTTTGACTCCATTGCGTAAGAGTCAGGAGCAATGACTTTTTAATGCTGCTCAGGCGACGAGAAACAGTATATTGCTTAATTTCTAGCTGTGCAGCAATTTCTTGTTGAGTCAGTTGTTGAACGTAGTAAGCTTGTAGTACTTTTTGGGACTCAGCATCGAGTGCAGCGATCGCTTGGGACAAAACTTGGTTTAACTGAGCTTGCTGCGATCGCATATTCACCGCTTCTTCCTGCTCAATAATTTCGGTTAGTAAAGATGTTTGCAAATCTACAGGCAATATATCTAATAAATTACCCTCATCTTCTTTGAGGGGAGCGTCTGTGGAAACAAACTTAGGATAAAAGAAATTACGGGCAGCTTTCGCAGCAGATAATACCCAAGTTTCTATAGTTTGCTGATTGACTGCAGCAGTGGGTGAACTCAATCGGCTTAAACGTTCTGCATTATAAAGATTACTAATAGCCTCCCAAGTCTGAGCATCTGGCTTGGCAAGCTGACGAATTTTTGTATTATCGCCTGTGTAGAGTTCCTTAAAGCATTCCCAGGCTAAAACATAACTCTCGATGCTTTGGGCGTTAAATCCGGCATTTTGTAATGACTGCACTAGTCGTTTGCGGCTAAGTTTATGCAATAATGCCCAGTCTGAGCAAATGTCTGCTTCCCGGTGTAAGCGCAGTGCATCTTTGATAATCGATTCAAAAGTTAATTGTGCATAGGCTTTTAAATGCGAACTGTATTGAGGGTTGAAATTTTTGAGGATTTTGTTACTATGAGCGATCGCCATCTGAAAACAATCGGCTACAGACGACTGCGTGTGAAAGTTGAGAGCGAATTTTCTGGCAGTCCAATAGCAAACCTCTTGTAGATAAGCAGAAATATGTGCAAGTGCCACAGCACTAGATTGAGTTTGCCAAGCTTTATACCAGTAAAGCGCCCAAAAGGTATCTGATTTCTCAGTTGACGACTCCAGGCAAACTTTCATACTGCGTCGCAGTTTGGCATCTGTTGCCCAACCACTAAATTGGTCTACATCAAATTGCACAAAGGTAGAAAAGATTTCAACAATGCCCTGTCGGGGTTGCATGGAATACTTGCCGCTGTTTGAAACATAGCTGATTTCAATTATACAACAATATAGCCAACAGCTAATTCCTTACTGCGTAAGGATTTTACAGATTTTTCAAAAATTTTCCGATCTGAGTGCATAAAGACTAAAAGTCATCGTAGAGAGTGATATGCAGAGAAGTTCATTTAAAAAGATGCTTTCTTTGGGGACTAGCGGAATCATTGAATAAGTTCGTTAAATACAGAACAAAATTTCGATAGTTACAGCCGCAAATTTATCCCACAAATATGCAACTTCTTAAAAGTTACCTAATTATCTCTGCATCACCTAATTAACAAAGAGAGAAAAACCATGTTAACTAATCAAAGCTGCCTAGAATCTTTTGGTTTAATTGAAGAACTTGACGAACAAGCTGCTGAAACAATTAGTGGCGGAGCTACCGAGGTGTTTACGGTTAAAAACAAAACGCCATACAATGTCTCCTACACTCTCGATGGTACAACAGCACCACAGTATGCCGCAAATCCTAATGATGGTTATGCTGTATGGACTGCCACTAGTGGAGGAATCATTAGATATGACAAAGACAGTCGAAATGACTATGAGGATTACGTAACGTACAATTTGGCCGATGGAGGAGTATATGAGTTTCAAGACAACACAAGCACTGTTGGCAATCCATACGATATACAACTTTATACTGTTGCGTAAATTTGAAGCAGATTTACTGATTTGAATTTTCGAGGTTAGATTGTCCTATCTCGGTTCAGATTAAAGATGCAACCACTCAAAAATCTGGGCTAAAAAACTAAATACAATATAATGTCGGGGCACTGAGTGCCCCGATTTTTTCATGCATAAGGATTTGCCCGATTTATCAAAATAGTTCTGCTCCAAGTGCATAAAAACTCAAAGTAGTCGTAAAGAGTGATATGCAGAGAAGTTCATTTAGAAAGATACTTTCTCTGGGGGCTAGCGGAATAATTGGATAACTTTGTCAAATATAGAACAAAATTTCAATGGTTACAGCCGCAAATTAATCCCACCAATATGCAACTTTTTAAAAGCTACTCTAATTAACAAAGTAGCCTAATCTGCAATTCTCAAGTGTACTTAGTAAATTACAATCAAGGATAAAATCCATGTCAAAAATCATTTCTACTAACGCTGCTGTTGTTGCTCAAGAACAACTTTTCACTAACCTAACGCCAGAAGAAGCGGCTATCATTGAAGGAGGATATAACCTCTATGTAAGTAGTATAGTTTGCCTGAAAGATGGTGCAGATACTTTTAGCCAAGACGATGTTTATGCTAACGTCACTGTTGACGAGATAACCAGTAGACTCAATGTAGGTGGTATGAGTGCAGGAGATGGTAAAAATCTAGGTTGGGAATTTAACTTTTTTGAAAATGCAGAAATCAGCTTTTTCGATAGTGATTGGCCAGACTCTGACGACGCTCTAGGCGGTTTTTCCGTCTCCGGCCCAACAAACGGTATACAAAGAACTACTATCGCTGGGGGCGGTTCTAGGTATAGAGTATCTTACTCAGTCAGTTGAAAAGGTTACAAACCCACCTGAGTATTACCATTTGGGATTTTAGATTTTGGATTGTAAAAAGTTAGTGATTAATGGGAACTCCAAGAAATAAATTATCCAATATTGTGGGGTGGGCAACATGAGCGCCCAATAAATAAAGGCGGGCGAGACTCCCACCCCACAATAAATAATTGAATATTTTTTTATTTGGAAGTCCCTAAGCTTTTGGGCAATCCATATATTGCAATCATTTTACAAATTGGTAGAACTTTGCAGAAATAGCCCAGTACTCAGATGTTTAGGTTTAACAAACTAAATATCATCTCTAGTCGGGGTTTTCTCCCCGACTTCTCTTTTTCCATCACCATTCGTCTTGACAATGAAATACCAAATAGTCCTCCAACACAGTGAAGAAGACTGCGGGGCTGCGAGTCTTGCCACCATTGCCAAACACTACGGACGCACATTTACCCTCAACCGCGTCCGAGAAGCCGTAGGTACAGGTTCTAGAGGAACATCCTTGCTGGGATTGAAGCGGGGTGCAGAAGTACTAGGATTCAATGCCCGCCAAGTTAAAGCCAGTCCCCAATTAATTGACCAATTAGATCAAGCTCCTTTACCAGCAGTTATCCACTGGAAAGGCTACCACTGGGTGGTATTATACGGACAAAAAGGCAAAAAATACGTTATCGCCGACCCTGGCGTTGGTATTCGTCATCTTACCCGTCAAGAATTAATGGCAGGTTGGAATAATGGCGTAATGTTACTACTGACTCCAGACGACAGTCGTTTTTATCAACAAGAATCAGATAAAATTGGCGGTCTGGGAAGATATCTGCAACGGGTTTGGCCTTATCGTTCTATTCTCGCTCAAGCGATCGCCATTAACATCGCCATTGGACTGCTTTCTTTGGCATCTCCTTTTATGATGCAACTCCTCACCGATGATGTCTTAGTACGAGGTGATACCCAACTACTAACGACTGTGGCCATTGGCGTTATCGCCATGAACTTAATTAGAAGCGCCATTAGTTTAGTCCAATCTCACCTTATCGGTCACTTCGGTCAAAGATTGCAATTAGGACTAATTCTAGAATACGGACGCAAACTCTTACATTTACCCCTATCCTACTTTGAAGGACGACGCAGTGGAGAAGTTGTCAGCCGCATTGCCGATGTCAAAGCCATCAATAACTTAGTTTCCCAAATTGTCCTGGGATTACCCAGTCAATTCTTTATTGCTGTAATTTCCTTGGGTTTTATGCTCTTTTACAGTTGGGAACTAACTCTCGCTTCCATAGTTGCATTTATGGTTGTCACAGGTGTTAACCTGCTTTTCTTACCCGCGATGCGGCAGAAAACCCGAAATTTAATTGTTTCTGGTACAGAAAACCAAGGCTTTCTGGTAGAAACATTTCGCGGCATCCAAGTATTAAAAACTACCCAAGCCACTCCCCAAGCTTGGTCAGAATACCAAGGGAATTATGGTCGCCTTGCCAACTTGGGCTGGAGTATGATGAAACTGGGACTCTATAGCAGTACAGTTACTGGCATTCTTTCCACCTTCATTAGTATTGGCATTCTTTGGATGGGTAGCTATTTGGTCATTAATCGCACCTTAACAATTGGTCAATTAATGGCATATAACGGCATGAGTGGCAACTTTCTCGGCTTCTTAGGTGCTGCGATCGGCTTAGTAGATGAGTTTATCACAGCCCAGATAGTCCTGCAACGGATGACAGAAGTTATTGATGCTACCCCAGAGTCCGAAAATGACTTTAAAAAGCCTTGGGCACAAATTCCTAGAAATGCAGATATTACTTGCACTGAACTTAACTTTCATCACGCAGGTAGAGTTGACCTCTTACAAGATTTTTCCTTAACTATTCCTGGCGGTAAAGTTATTGCTTTAATTGGCAAATCTGGCTGTGGTAAAAGTACCCTGGCAAAATTGCTAACTGGCTTATATAAAGTCGAGTCTGGCAATATTCGTTATGGTTTATATAATCAGCAAGATTTATCCTTAGAATGTTTGCGTCAACAAGTGGTATTAGTTCCTCAAGAACCCCACTTTTGGAGTCGTTCTATTATTGATAACTTCAACTTTAGCTATCCCCATATTAGTTTTGAAGAAATTGTCAAAGCTTGTCAAATTGCAGGTGCAGATGAATTTATTAGCAAACTCCCTGATAAATATCAAACTGTTTTAGGAGAATTTGGGGCAAATCTTTCTGGTGGACAACGCCAAAGATTAGCCATAGCCAGAGCCATAGTTACTCAGCCAGCAGTCTTAATTTTAGATGAATCCACAGGCGCACTCGACCCAGTAAGCGAAAGACAAGTATTAGATAGACTTTTATCCCATCGTCACAATCAAACGACTATTTTAATTAGTCACCGTCCCAAGGTAATACAGAGAGCAGATTTAATTGTATTTTTAGAACAAGGACGCTTAAAAATTCAAGGGACACCAGAAGAATTGCGCTCTTTACCTGGCGAACATTTAGATTTCTTAGATGATATTTTTCCCTCTCATAATGGGTTGGCGCTGATATCTTCCCCGGCTCATCATAACGGCAAGACTGCCACTATTAATTAAGATAGCAATTCGTTTAGCAGTTGTAAAAATCTCTGTTTTCTCTTTCTCTGTGTTCTCTGTGCCTCTGCGGTTTATTCATATTACATCATGGTTAGCAACACAAATTTTCTCCCCCCAATTCAAACAAACGAATTTCTCCCACCAATTACTCGTTGGACAACATGGGGCGGAATGTTTATTCTCTGCGTTCTCGGACTAGCTGTGCCACTTGCTGCTATTAGTAAATATAAGGTTACAGTCCAAGCACAGGCGGTTGTGCGTCCGGCGGGTGAATTGCGAATTGTGCAAGCGGCAACTGAAGGTCAGGTTATGCACATTTATGTCAAAGAAAATCAGCTTATCAAAAAAGGAGATGCGATCGCAACTATCGATGACTCCCGTCTGCAAACCAAAAAAAGCCAATTGCAAACTAGTATTCAACAATCTCAGTTACAACTAGTGCAAATCAATGCCCAGATTAGTTCCCTTAATAGCCAGATTCAAGCCGAAACTGACCGCCTTAACCGGATTATTACTGGCGCACAAGCGGAATTGAGCGGTCGCCGTCGCGAATATCAAGATAAAAATCTCACCACTGTTTCCGAACTCCAAGAAGCTGATGCCAACGTCAAAATTGCTGAAAAAGAATTGCTGGCTGGGGAAGCACAGTTAAAAACAACACAAGCAAATCTCCATGCTGCTGAAGCCGCTTTGGGTGTAGCCCAGTCAAAACAGAAGCGATATGAAAGTGTAGCCAACCAAGGGGCGCTATCTCAGGATCAATTGGAAGAAGCACAATTATCTGCCAGACAGCAAGAGCAAGCGGTAAAGGCGCAACAAGCGGCAGTGGAGGCGCAAAAACAGACAATTGAACGATTACAACAAGCGGTATCTGCGGTGATTGCCAGAAGACAACGCGCCCAAGTTGCCGTAAATCCAAGTAATGCAGCAGTAACTGTTGCTACTGAGCGAATTGCTCAAGAAAAAGCCGGAGGGGAAAGCAACAAAGCAACAATAGAAAAGGAACGCCAAGCCTTAGTTAAGCAACGGATTGAAATTGAAAAGCAGTTAGAGCGTGATACTAGCGAACTCAAACAAGCCAAAATAGATTTAGCTCAAACTGCGATCGCAGCTACTGCCGATGGTATCATTTCCCAACTCAATCTGCGAAACCCAGGTCAAACTGTGCGTCCTGGCGAGGAAGTATTGCAAATTGTCCCCACTGATGCACCTCAAGTTTTGAAAGCTGCCGTGGCATCTGAAGATCAAAGTAAGTTAAAAATTGGTCAAAAAGTCCAAATGCGAGTCAGCGCTTGTCCTTACCCAGATTATGGTACTCTAAATGGTCAAGTGCAGACCATTTCTCCAGATGCGAGCGCTCCTCAAAAGAATGGCACAAATACATCGATGAATGGGACTACTAGCCCAAAAGCTACTGCGCCTGGTGCTTTCTATGAAGTCACAATTGAACCGGAAACTCTGGTTTTAGGTAAAGGGAAAAACCAGTGTCACATTCAATTGGGTATGGAGGGTAGGGTTGATATTATTTCCCGTGAAGAAACTGTGCTGCAATTCTTTCTCCGTAAGGCGAGGTTGATTAGTAATTTGTAACTTTTTCTTTAATGTAACTATTACTGCCTGCGATCGCATATATTTTTTACCCTACCCTAACCCTCACACCACTTGCTTCTCCGTAGGAGTACAAGTCGGCAGAGTCGACAACAGTCGTCTCAAGTCGGGAAACCCGCCCCTACTAATTGTCTCCCCTTGGGAGAAGACTGCGACTCCCTCACCGATGCAGCATCTACGCTTTGTATCAGTTGAACTGTTGCGTTTTCGCCCTTGGCGTTGGCAAAGCCATCGCTTTTGTGTTTAATAAAAGCAAGTTTGCTAAATTCCTATATTGAATTCGGACAGTCGTTGATTGAATTCGGACAGTCGTTAATTGAATTCGGGCAGTCGTTAATTGAATTCGGGCAGTCGTTAATTGAATTCGGACAGTCGTTAATTGAATTCGGACAGTCGTTAATTGAATTCGGGCAGTCGTTAATTGAATTCGGGCAGTCGTTGATTGAATTCGGGCAGTCGTTGATTGAATTCGGGCAACCAATGTGTAACGGAATGTAACATATTCACAGATAAAAATGAGCAAGCGAGGCTGATTCTGATATGACTACCTGTAAAAATAGAAATTGGCACTCAGATTTATTAGGAGTTTTTAGTATTATTGGAGTGCTTGCTCATGTCATATTTTGTTGTGAAAATCACGCCTTAGCCCAGATTACCCCTGATGGGACATTGGGTAATAACTCTTCAAAAGTCACTCGCAATGTCAATATTAAAGGTAGTACTGCTGACCGGATTGATGGTGGAGCAACTCGCGGTGCAAACCTGTTCCATAGTTTTCGTGAATTCAATGTCGAAAAATCTCAGCGTGTTTATTTTGCCAATCCCACAGGAATTAAAAATATTCTCACAAGGGTAACGGGAAGTAACGTCTCGAATATTCTCGGCACACTGGGGGTAGATGGTGGCGCAAATTTATTTTTTATCAATCCCAATGGCATTTTATTTGGGAAGAATGCACGGCTGGATGTGGCGGGTTCGTTTGTAGCGAGTACGGCAAATTCTTTTGTGTTTGGCAATGGGTTGGAATTTAGTGCAACTAATCCTCAGACTCCTTCCCCATTACTAACAGTTAATCCTTCCGCTTTGTTATTCAATCAAATTACTGCTGCACCGATTCAAAACAACTCAGTCGCACCAGTAGGAATAGATCCCGCAGGTTTTAATGCATTTGGTTTACGAGTAGGAGATGGTAAAAGTTTGCTGCTAGTGGGCGGTAATATCAGCATGGATGGCGGCCAGTTAAATGCTTATGGTGGGAGAGTTGAATTAGGGGGGTTAGCAGCACCTGGAAATGTCAAACTTGTTTTTAGTGGGGATAATCTCAGCTTGAAATTTCCTGATAATGTGACTCGTGCTTCGGTATCGCTTACCAATCAAGCAGTTATATATGTCGAAGGGGCTGGTGACGGTGATATTGCAATCAATGCCCGCAATTTAGAGATTTTAGGAGGAAGTGGGCTATCTGCTGGTATTGGGGTAGGTTTGGGTACACCTGAAATTGTTGCTGGGGATATTACGCTAAATGCTACCGGGGAAATCAAAATTGCAGGTTCTAAAAGCGGAATTCGCAATTTTGTGCCCTTGGGATCAAAAGGCAATGGAGGTAACATAACCATCGATTCTGGTGACTTCTCTCTAAGTGATGGCGCTAAACTTTCTGCCTCAACTTATGGACAGGGGAATGCAGGGAATGTGACAGTAAATGCAAAAAATGCTGTTTCCCTCGCCAATGGTGACATCCTTAGCACAGTGGAAGCCGGAGGTGTGGGTAAGGGTGGCAATATCGACATCAATGCTACTTCACTCTCACTAATTGATGGCGCTCAACTGCTAACCAGTACTCGTAAAGCATCTGATACCCAACCAGCAGGAAGAGGGGATGCAGGCAACGTCAATGTTAAGGTAACAGGTGCTGTTGATATTGCTGGAGATAAAACCGGTTTTCCCAGTGGGATTGGCAGCAGTATGGAAACGGGGACAGTTGGCAATGGGGGTAACATTACCATCGATTCTGGTTCATTCTCATTACGAGATGGCGCTCAACTTGTTGCCTCAACTTTTGGAGTGGGGAATGCGGGGAATGTGACAGTGGGTGCAAAAAATGCTGTTCACCTTGCAGATGCTGCTTACATCTTCAGCACGGTGGAAGCCGGAGGTGTGGGTAAGGGTGGCAATATCGACATCAATGCAGCAAACTTGTCACTCACTAATAGCACTCTGCTAACCATTACTCGTGGTGCATCTGATACCCAACCAGCAGGAAGAGGGGATGCAGGCAATGTCAATCTTAAGGTAACAGGTGCTGTTGATATTGCTGGGGAGAAAAACGGTTTTCGCAGTGGGATTTTCAGCAGTGTGTCCACAGGAACAGTTGGCAATGGGGGTAACATTACCATCGATTCTGGTGACTTCTCATTACGAGATGGCGCTCAACTTTCCGCCTCAACTGCTGGAAAGGGGAATGGAGGGAGTATAAGTGTTAACGCCAGTGAAAACGTCTCTTTTAATGGTTCTTTCACTGGCATCATAAATGCTGTCTTACAAAATGCAAAAGGACAAGGTGGTGATATTCGTATTAAAAGTGACTCTCTCTCAGTTACCAATGGCGCTCAACTGATAGCTACCACTTTTGGAGAAGGAAATGCTGGTAGCGTAATTATTAATACTAGCAAAAACGTCTCTTTTGATGGAGGCGATGATTTTGGATTTGTCAGTGGAGTATTCAACGATGTGAACCAAACCGGTATGGGAAGAGGTGGAGATATTCGTATCAGTGCAAACTCACTTTCTGTAACCAACGGTGCTGAACTTACTTCCAGCACCTACGGTAAAGGAGATGCCGGTGATGTCATTATTGATGTAAATACCGTTTCTTTCAAGGGTTTAAGAATCACTAATGAGAGAAAACTTTCCAGTGGTGTTTTCAGTAATGTCCAACAAGGTGCTGAGGGCAATGGTGGGAAGATTCAAATCACTACTGATTCACTCTCAATTGCTGATAATGCAGAACTTGATGTGGGTACTTTTGGACGAGGAAACAGCGGGAATGTGATTATTGATGCCAGGGGTGATATTTATTTTGATAATGGTAATATTTTTAGTAGTGTAGAAAAAGGAGCAGATGGACGGGGTGGAGATATCCGCATTAGCTCAAAAAACATCTCATTTACCAACTCTGCCGAAATACAGACTGGTACAAAAGGGCAAGGAGATGCAGGGAATGTAACTATTACCGCCCGCGATCGCATATCCTTTGATGGGGTTGGTAGATATGCATTTCAAACTGGCTTTTCTCCCAGTGGTATTTTTAGTGCAGTGAGTGAAATCGCTAAGGGAAGAGGAGGAAATATTTTCCTGGATACTCGGTCACTGTCCATGACAAATGGCGCTCAACTTTTTGCCTCAACTTATGGACAGGGGAATGCAGGGAATATTCGCATCAATGCAAAAGATGTGATAACTATTTCTGGAACTAGTCAAGAAAGCGGATTTTCTAGTGCTTTATTGACATTTACTAATTCCACTTCCACTGGCATTGGTGGCGATATCACCGTCAACACTAATATCTTTCGCCTCTGGAACGGGGCTTTATTATCTGCAAGCACTGCAAATAATAGAAATGGTGGCGATATTACGGTGAATGCAAGTATTTTTGAAGCACTCAATGGTGGACAACTCGCCACCACTACCTCAAGCAATGGAAGTGCAGGTAAAATTACACTCAGGGCTACTGACAGAGTGATTGTTAGCGGTAGTGACCGTAATTACAATGACAGGATTGCTAAATTTCCTCTTGAATTTATCGACAATATTAGCGCTAACAGTGGCTTATTTGTAAGTTCTACTAGTTCAGGAATTACAGGCGACATCGAAATTAACTCACCCAAAATTACTTTAGACAACCAAGGCAAACTCAACGCCGAATCTGCATCCGGTAACGGTGGTAACATCAACGTCAACAGTAATTTACTCTTACTCCGTCGCAACAGTCAAATCTCCACCAACGCAGGTACAGAAAAATTAGGTGGCAATGGCGGTAATATCAATATCAACTCAAGATTTATCGTTGCAGTTCCTAACGAAAATAGTGATATCAGCGCTAACGCCTTCACAGGGATAGGTGGTAGAGTTGACATTACAACAAACGGTATTTACGGTATTCTTCCGCAAAAAAGCCCAACTGAAAACAGTGACATTACAGCGAGTTCAGAATTGGGGGTGAGTGGGCAAGTAACTATCAACAGTCCTGATACTGACCCTAGTCGCGGCTTAATTCAATTACCCTCTAACCTCGTGGATGCATCGCAACAAATCGCTCAAGGTTGCACTCCTAGAAGAGGACAAAACGCCAGTCGTTTTATCGCTACAGGACGCGGTGGATTACCCCAAAGTCCTAATGAACCTCTGCGAGGACGAGCAGTGATTACTAGTTGGGTAGATTTGCCCGCACAAGCAACAGCCATCACCGATAAATTATCTACTGCATCTATGACCAAATCTGACGATCGCATTGTGGAGGCTCAAGGATGGATTGTCGATACTAATGGTAATATTATGCTCGTGGCTCAATCTCCTCAAAGTTTTTCTATTCCCTCTGCCATGTCTTGTAGTCAATAATTCGTTACTCCAAGAGTTGGGGGAGGAATTACGATGAAACCCAAGAGCGATCAAAACAATCAGATGCATTACCTAATTTTAAGTTTTAAAAAGTTTACTCCGATCTAGTTACAATATCTGCTGAAATTAATTGTAGAAAAATTGATCGGGACGGCTAGCTGAAAACCCTTGAAGATGTGGCTCAAAGCTGTGGCGTAAGAAAATTGCATATTCACAGGTAGGAAATGAGCAAGCGAGGCTGGTTCTGATATGACAACCTGTAAAGATAGGAATTGGCACTCAGATTTATTAGAAGTTTTTGGCATTATTGGAGTGCTTGCTCACGGCATATTTTGTTCTGAAAATCACGCCTTAGCCCAGATTACGCCTGATGGAACATTGGATAATAACTCTTCAATAATCACTCCCAATGTCAATATTAAAGGACTTCCGGCTGACCGCATTGATGGTGGAGCAACTCGCGGTGCAAACCTGTTCCATAGTTTCCAGGAATTCAATGTGGGTGAGTTGCAGCGTGTTTATTTTGCCAATCCCACGGGAATCTCCAATATTCTCACACGGGTGACGGGAAGTAATATCTCCAATATTCTCGGCACATTGGGGGTAGATGGTGGCGCAAATTTGTTTTTGATCAATCCTAATGGAATTTTATTTGGGAACAATGCACGGTTGGATTTAGCAGGTTCCTTTGTAGCGAGTACGGCGAATTCTTTTGTATTTGGCAATGGGTTGGAATTTAGTGCAACTAATCCTCAGACTCCTTCTTCATTACTAACAGTTAATCCTTCCGCTTTGCTATTCAATCAACTTCAGGCTGGCAGAATTGAAAACAGGTCAATTGCACCAACAGGAGATAATATCTTTGGTCTACGAGTACCAGATGGTCAGAGTTTGCTATTAGTGGGTGGAGAAATTGCCATCAACGAAGGTAAATTGAATGCTCCGGGTGGGCGAGTGGAATTGGCAGGAGTTGCAGGTGAGGGGACAGTTGGACTGAATGTGGATGGTAATAATTTGAGTTTGATTGTTCCTGATAATGTAGCTAAAGCCGATATCTCACTCAGTAATCAAGCCTTGGTCAGTACCAGTGGCGAAGGTGGCGGCGCTATTCAGGTGTGGGGTAAAGGAGTTACAGTCAGTGGAGGTTCCCAGATTGAAGCCAGCACTTTAGGAGCATTACCTGGAAAAGGATTGAGTGTAAATGCTTCCGAATCAGTGCAAGTCGTTGGAGAATCACCTACTGGAATTCGTAGCGGTTTATTTGCTGAAACTTTTAGGACAGGAAGCGCAGGAAACCTGACAATTAACACCAGACAGTTACAAATCTTAGCAGGAGGAAAGATTTCATCTAGTACAACAAATGCAGGTTTGGCAGGAAATTTGATCGTGAATGCCTCAGAATCAGTGCAACTAATTGGTATTCCAGATAATCCCAATTTAGGTTCTAGTGGTATGTTTGCTGCATCTAATGGAGTGGGAGACGCCGGAGACATCACGATTAACACTAGACAGTTACTCATCCAAAATGGAGCCGGAATCATAACCGATAACGAAGGTAAAGGGATTGGAGGGAGTATAACAGTAAATGCCGAATCAGTGCAGCTAGTCGGTACTGCTATTCTTCCCCAGTTTCCTAATAGATGGTATCCTAGCAAAATAAGTTCTAACGCTTATAGCACAGGGACCGCAGGAAAGATTACGATTAATACCAATCAGTTGTTAATCCAAGATGGAGCAGCGATTTCAGCTCGAACTAGCGGTAGTGGGGCTGGAGGAAGTTTGACGATAAATGCCTCCCAATCAGTTAAACTGATAGGATCTGCTACTAATAGTAATAGTCTATTTCCCTTTCCCAGCAGCTTGGTGACTCAAACATTGAGTACAGGAACAGCAGGAGATTTGGTAATTAACACCAATCAGTTGATTGTCCGAGAAGGACAACTATCTGCCAGTACTTTTGGACAAGGGAATGCTGGCAATATAAACATTGAAACTGTCACCATGAATATCATTGATAGTCAAGTGGGAAGCAGTGTTTACCGTAAAGGGTTTGCAGGAAATTTGACTATTCACGCTGCCGAGTCAGTGGAAATCAGTGGAAAAATCAAATCGTTTACATCTAATATTGAAAATCCTGCTGGCTTATTTGCTCAGGTAAACCCTAGAGGTGAGGGTCGCGGTGGCAACTTGACCATTGAGACAAAACGCTTGAGTGTCAGTCATGGAGGCAAAGTGCAAGTCGCTACTTTTGGTCAAGGCGACGCTGGTAATCTCACAATTCGGGCTTCTGAAGTAGAAGTATTTGATACACCTGTTGATAACCTCTATGCTACAGGAATCAATGCAGGTATTGAACTAGACGCAGATGAAACAGTTATTCCACCTAGAGGCAATGGTGGCGATTTAATAATTGAAACCGATCGCTTGAGTGTGAGAGGTGGTGCAATAATATCGGTTGGCACTGCTGGAGTGGGCAATGCAGGTAGATTGCGAATTCATGCGTCGAAATCTGTGGAAGTCGTTGGGAAATCACCAAATGGTAACTTTAACAGCCAAATCACCGCTGCGGTGACGCCAGAAGGTACTGGTAGTGGGGGAAGTTTAAAGATTGAAACTGAGCAGATGAGTGTTCGGGATGGAGGTGAAGTCACTGTCAGTAGTACCGGAGCGGGGACGGCAGGCGACCTTGAGATCCAAGCTCGTTCTCTGAGTCTGGATAATCAAGGAGCGATCGCCGCCATAACCAGATCGGGGAATGGTGGTAATATTACCCTGAAGTTGCAAGACTTATTATTACTACGCAATCATAGTCAAATTTCTACCACTGCCGGCAGTAGCGAATTCGGTGGCAATGGCGGTAGTCTCATCATTAATAGCCCTTTCATTGTCGCTGTTCCCAAAGAAAATAGCGATATCAGCGCTAATGCCTTCACAGGGATTGGTGGTAAAGTTGACATTACAACAAACGGTATTTTTGGTCTTGTTCCCCAAAAACGCCCAACCGAAAACAGTGACATTACAGCGAGTTCGGAATTAGGGGTGAGCGGGGAAGTAACTATCAACAGTCCTGATACTGACCCTAGTCGCGGATTAACTCAACTACCCTCCAACCTCGTGGATGCATCCCGACAAATTGCTCAAGGTTGCACTCCCAGAAGACAACAAACCGCTAATCGTTTTATCGCTACCGGACGCGGTGGATTACCCCTTAATCCTAATGAACCGTTGCGAGGACGAGCAGTGATTACTGGTTGGGTAGATTTGCCCGCACAAGTAACAGCCATCACGGATAAATCATCTACTGCATCTATGACTAAATCTACCGATCCGATTGTGGAGGCTCAAGGATGGATCGTTGATGGTAACGGTAATATTATGCTTGTGGCTCAATCTGTGCAAAGTTCTTTTATTCCCTCTGCCATGTCTTGTAGTCAATAATTCATTACTCCAAGATTCCAGGGAGGAATTCCGAACTCAGGAATACTCTTAAACGAGCGCTCATATATTTTAGTTACCTCGGCAGATTTATTCTCCGTATTTACTTGTCTTCACATAGTTCAGTTTTTTATGCCTACCTACTTACACCTGTCAAGGGAGGCAGAGACAATACTGGCATCACCGTGCCAACGTGGTGGTTTGGGGAAAGGGGAAAAGAAAAGCTTTTAACCCAAACCCAGTAACCTTTTCCCAAAGCCCAATTTCAAGTTAAAAATGCTTAACCGAACAGTATTGGTATTAGCCCTTTTCCCTACTTCTGCAAGAAGTCTATCGACCGATAATACAAAATTTCTGCTTGGGGTGCATAAAAAATAAAACTCATCGTATATGAGTTCAGCAGGGAGATTCACTTAGCTCAACTTTATTCAGCAAAAACCCTGGCTCTTGGGCAAATGCTTTTTAAGTCAAACTACCTCCCCTTAAAGGTTTCAGGGATAGTGTAGACCTTATTTAGCGTTTTATTGCAGATATCTTGTTACCAACAAAACCGATAAAGTCGAGCTAAAACCGGACTTCCAATTGCGTCTCTATGTGATGAAATATCACCCTAGATAGACCTTGCTGAAACCAAAAAACTAAAACCTTTTACTTTTACTACTCAGAGGAATAACTAAAATGCCAACCTATAGTGGAACTAACGGAAATGACAATATTATCGGTAGTATTTTTACTGATAGTATCTTTGGGTTTGGAGGAAACGATACCCTTAATCCTGGGTCTGGACTTAATGATTATATAGATGGCGGCACGGGGATCGATTTACTCGTAGCCGACTACTCCAATGTCAGCAGTCCCTACAGCTTTTCCTTCAATAATATCGAAAAAATTTCCTTCAAAGGCGGTAACGGAGTTGATAATTTTACCTTCAACAACACCACTGATACCCTATACGGTAATGGTGGCAACGATATCTTGGATGCTGGGGCTTTCGATGATTATCTTAATGGCGGCAGTGGAAGTGACTCTATCTACGGAGGCGATGGTAACGATACCCTTAATCCTGGATCTGGAGTTAATGATTATATAGATGGCGGCACGGGGATTGATTTACTCGTAGTCGACTACTTTAATGTCAGCGATCCGTACAGCTTTTCCTTCAATAACATCGAAAAAGTTTCCTTCAATGGCAGTAACGGAGTTGATAATTTTACCTTCAACAATACCACTGACACCCTATACGGTAATGGTGGCAATGATGTCTTGGATGCCGGGGCATTTGATGACTATCTTAATGGCGGCAGTGGTAATGACTCTCTCTACGGAGGCGACGGCAATGATATTTTAAATGGTCGTACAGACAACGATTACCTTTTGGGAGGAAGTGGAGCCGATAAATTTGTCTTCGACTCTCTGTTTGATGGAATTGATTACATTGCAGACTTTAAGTACTTTGAAGGAGATAAAATTCAGATTTCTAAATTTGGATTTGGTGCGAGTTCTACCAGTCAGTTTAGTTATAACAACAGCACAGGTGCTTTGTCTTTTGATAAATCTCCGTTTGATGCGATCGCATCGGTTCAATTTGCCTCTCTCCAAACCAACTTAGGGAGCGGATTTCTTCCTAGTGTTGACATCGTTTTGGTTTAAAACAGGACTAATGTTAACAGGAGTAAGAGTTACATTTAAGAGTTGACCAAGTTCATTGATGATAAAACGCTTTACAGAAATCATCTAGATGACAAAACATAGGACAGGTTACTGGATTTGTTGTTATTTTCAGCTACCTGTCCTTTTCCTGATCCCGAACTCAGGTTAATTAGATTGTGGAGGCTCAAGGATGGATTGTTGATGGTAAGGGTGATATTATGCTTGTGGCTCCATTTGTGCAAAGTTCTTTTATTCCCTCTGCCATGTCTTGTGGTCAATAATTTGTTACTCCAAGATTCAAGGGAGGAATTCTGATGAAACCCAAGATTCATAAAAACAATCAGTGGCAACGGATATGTGACGGATTTAATATATGGTTGATTCATCCCTTTAAAATCCATAAGTTGCCTGTTTTCATGCTCTTGGTTCTGGTGACAGCTTTTTTGTGCGTTATTGCTTTTCCTGTTGCTGCAACTATAGAGACACAAAATATCGCAACTCTTGGAGTGTCAATCCAAAATCCTCCTGCACAAACACAAGACTTGCTGCAACAGGGTAAAGTGCTGTATGAGGCAGGACAATTTGCAGAAGCAGTTAGAGTTTTGCAACAAGCAGTTAAAAGTTTTGGCAGCCAAGGCAATGAATTACAGCAAGCTGTGGCATTAAGTAATTTGGCGTTGGCATATCAAAAAATGGGTAATTTGCCACCAGCGCAACAGGCAATTACGGATAGCTTGAAGTTGCTCGAAAAATCCTCTCCTGCCGAAAATCTTCAGGTTTTGGCTCCAATTCTAGATATTCAAGGTAGTATTCAACTAGACTTGGGACAAGCTGAACAGGCACTTAATACCTGGCAACGTGCGGAAGCCAGCTATAAGCAATTAGGCGATCGCAATGGCATTATCCGCGATCGCATCAATCAAGCTCAAGCATGGCAAGTTTTGGGATTTTACCGTCGGGGTTTGACAATCTTGACTCAATTGCAGCAACAGTTACAATCAAAACCTAATTCAGTTAGTAAAGCAGTAGAATTACGGTCTTTCGGGGATGCTTTGCAATTAGCAGGAGATTTGGATCAATCCCGTCGGATATTACAGCAAAGTTTGTCAATTGCCCAAAAATTGGATTCTCCCCAGGATGTGAGCGCGGCTTTGTTCAGTTTAGGCAACACGGCACAAGGACAGCAAGATTTTAAGGGTGCAATAGAGTTCTATCAGCAAGCTGCTGCGATCGCTCCTAACCCGATTAGCAAAGTTCAGGCTCAAGTTAATCAGTTGAATTTACTAGTGAACACGGGACAAACAACCGCCGTGCAGACACTATTGCCGCAAATTCAAACTCAATTGACACAACTACCTGCTTCTGTAACAACTATTTATGCCCAGATTAATCTAGCTCAAAGCTTGATGAAATTCGGGACTACACCCCAAGCGATCGCTCAAATCTGCGCGAGAGCCTTGCAACAAGCTCAAAATTTGGCAGATAAACGAGCCGAGAGCTTTGCCCTTGGGACTCTGGGCAGTGTATACGAGCAAACTAAACAATGGTCAATAGCCCAGAACCTCACCCAACAGGCACTTAACATAGCCGAAACAATCAACGCCCCAGATATCGCTTATCGTTGGCATTGGCAGTTAGGACGCTTGTTAAAACAGCAAAGAGAGATTGAGGGCGCTATTGCCAGCTATGATACTGCGATCAGTGAGTTGCAGACTCTCCGTAGTGACTTAGTAGTTGTGAATCGAGATGTCCAGTTTTCCTTTAAAGAAAGTGTAGAACCTGTATATCGAGAGTCCGTAGAATTATTGTTGCAGTTCCAGCAAACTCATCCGAGCGAACCAATCCTAGACAAAGCTAGACAGAGGATTGAAGCACTGCAACTAGCGGAATTAGACGACTTTTTCCGGGAAGCTTGCATTAATGCCAAAACTGTTTTGCTTGACACAGTGGTAGATAAAGATAATCCCACAGCCGCAATCATTTATCCAATTATTCTGCCTGATCAACTGCAAGTGATTGTCAAAATTCCTAACCAACCACTGCGTAATTATACAGTAAATAAGTCCCAGAATGAGGTAGAAGGTACTATTAAAAAACTCAGAGAGTATATATTAGAACCCGATCGGACTGAGGAAGTGCAAGCGTTATCACAGGAAGTCTATGGGTGGTTAATCAAGGAAATTGAGTCAGATTTAAAAGATGGTGGAGTCAAAACCCTTGTATTTGTACTGGATGGCATATTGCGAAATGTGCCAATGGCTATATTGTATGACGGTCAGCAATATCTGGTAGAAAAATACGCTGTAGCACTCAGCTTAGGACTTCAGTTACTCGCACTCAAACCCTTGACACAAACAAAACTCAATGTACTAGCTGCCGGGTTAGTGCAACCACCACAAGGCTTTCAACAGCAATTTCCACCGCTACCAGAAATTAAATCAGAATTCGACTCTATTTCCCAAGCGATCGCATCTACCACCCAGTTACTAGATCGAGACTTCAACAGCAAAAACCTAGAGAGTAAGGTAAATACTGTGCCATTTAATGTATTACATCTGGCAACCCACGGTCAATTTAGTTCTAATGTTGAGAATACTTTTATACTTGCAGATGATGGGCCGATCAACGTTACGCAATTTGATAGCCTACTGCGTCGTCGAGATCAAACTCGCTCAGAAGCCTTGGAAATGCTGGTGTTAAGTGCTTGCCAAACCGCTACTGGTGACAATCGCGCCACGCTAGGGCTAGCAGGAGCATCTGTGAAAGCCGGCGCTCGTAGTACCTTGGCTTCACTATGGCATATCAGTGATAAATCTACTGCTATTTTAATTGGTGAATTTTATCGTGAGTTAGTTAAAACTAAGGTGACAAAGGCTGAAGCCTTGCGTCGTGCCCAAGTAAAGTTGTTAAAAGATTATCCCAATTACAGTCGTCCTGGTTACTGGGCACCTTATGTTTTAGTTGGTAACTGGCTTTGACGAATATCCACTTATTGAAGTTTCTAGAAATTGCCCTTTTGAAGTGTAGTACAAGAGGGCTATGGAATGTAGTGAACTAATTTTAAATATTTTTAATTTAGAACTAAAACTTATGTCATTCAATCAAAAAGTTAACTTACCAAAGGTAAGGCTTCCTAATAGTAGTGAGATTCTTTGTCTGCAGAAAAATGAAGAAATATTTTTAATGTACGAGCAAGTACAAGAGTATTTTAGATATGGAATTGAACTAAATGAAGGTGATACAGTGTTTGATGTAGGAGCTAATATTGGTATGTTCTCTTTATGGGTATACAAATTGTGTAATAAAAATATAAATATTTATGCCTTTGAGCCTATTCCTCAAACATATCAAGTGTTGGAACAGAATGTTAAAAGCCTCGATCCAGAAAAAATAAAGACAATAGCTTGCGGTATTTCACAAACATCAAAGGTTGAGACATTTGCTTACTATCCTAATACTACATCTATATCCACTGCATACCCAGATGGTTCAAAAAAGGAAATAGATAAATTTAAAAAAGCTGCTTTTCAAAAAATCGATGCTATTCGCGATCGTAAAGATTTATCTTCGCCTTTATATTGGTATACTAAAATACCTCGTTTCTTGCTTTCGTTGATACTTGACTATAAATTCAAGAAAGCTTTCATCGTAGAACAAGTTACCTGTCAGTTAAAAACTTTATCCGAAGTTATACAAGAGTACAAAATTCATAAAATTGACTTACTAAAAATAGATGTAGAAAAAAGTGAATTAGATGTACTTTTGGGAATCAAAGAACAAGATTGGTCAAAGATTAAACAGATTGTTCTTGAAGTACACGATCTAGAAAATAGAGTAGAGAAAATTTCAAGATTATTGAGAGATAAGGGATTTAATAAAGTTATAGTAGAGCAAGAAAAATATCTCAAAGGTACTGATATCTGCAATATATATGCTTTGCGAGAGTTCGGTACGCCGATCTGAAAAAACAACGATAGCTTTTTACAATGGACGTATACATAGAACTTTAGTATCCAGGCATTGGAATTTATATTATATCGGGACAAGCGATCGCAGAAATCGACAAAGAAGAATTAGAGGTTTTCCCAGGAAATTTTATGGCATAGTAAAACACGGTAAGGTTTAGGAGTAATATCTTTGATGAAAAATATTTTCATCTGTGCAGTTGTAATCTGCACAACTTGTATTTACCCGATTAAGACATCAGCAGGAGAAAAACCTTCTGCGATTTTTCATGCATTTAATCAGCAGTACACTGATATTGAAAAGTTTGTCTGTGAAATAGGGAAGCAAGGATATTCTCACATTCAAATTTCTCCAGCCCAAAAATCTAATCCTGCTCCAGAATGGTGGGCACGCTATCAACCTGTAGACTACAGCATTATCGAAGGTAGAGGTTCACTCTTCAATTTAAAAAAACTTATTAGTCAAGCCCACAATTGTAATGTCAAAGTGATTGCTGATGTTGTTTTCAATCACATGGCTAATTTAGATGGCAATGATGATTTTGAAGATTTAACTAAATTTCCAGGCCTTTCTATCAATGACTTTAATTCGGACTCAAACCGTCCAGGAAAAAAATCTTGTAACATTAATTATAGTGATAACAACAGAGATTCAGAAATTAACTGTTGGTTAGGTGGACTTCCTGAATTGAGATTTACCAATAATGTTAAAAAAATTCAAAAAGCTCATCTAAAAAAATTGCTAGATTTAGGGATTGATGGATTTCGGTTTGATGCTGCCAAGCATATCCCAGCAGATGTTGTCAAAGAGTACATCAGCTATGTGGATCAACAAAGTCAAGGAAAAGCATGGAATTATCTTGAGGTAATCACAGATAGCGACACCAGTGCAGAAAATTATAACTGGATTGCTGCTGTCACAGATTTTGTTCTCTACAATTCAATGAAAAATGCCTTCAGCTTTGGTGGAGATTTGCGTTCTCTGCGAGTTCCCACAGCCATAAACGATCCGCGTAGTGTCACTTTTGGCAGAAATCACGATACTATCCGCGAGATTAATTCCAATGCCATTAACCCCTATAGCGATCCTTCTGACTCTTTCCTCGCAACAGCATATATCCTGGCGAGAGAAAGTGGCACTCCTTTAATACTGAACTGGGATAATAGAGATGCTGCTTTTATCAAATATGGTGTCAAATTCCGCCAAATTATGCATCAACGAGGAACTCAAGGAAAAAATACCAAAGAAAATGTTTTAGCAGCAATTGATAGTCCGACTGTATTACTAATGGAGCGAGGCAGTGAAGGATTCTTTGTTGTCAATAAAGGGGAGAATAAATTTAATATCCCAGCACTAGATTTGACCTTGACGAATTTGGATGGATGTTATCGAGAACTCCGTAATAATTTTACTGTTGCTATTGAACGTCGCGATCGCCAGAAAAAATTTATAACTCGTTGGGGAAGCTGGAATAGAGGCGGTATGGAAGTTCAAAAACGCGATGCACTCTATTTTATTCGAGAACCTTTTAATCAATGTCAAATGTAGATGCTCCCTCCTGCTCTTAGGCAAGGCAAGAGACGCGATGAATCGCCGTCTCTACAATAATTAGTCTTTCGTCTTGACGGCGATTTATTGCGTTTTGGTGATGATAAATCATTATTGCAAGCGTACAGATACACTACCTGCATGGGCTGGCAAACCTTCTGCTTCTGCTAAGGTGACAGCTGCTTTGCCTATTGTGTGTAATGATTGTTTGTCACATTCTAAAAAAGTAATTCGTTTGAGAAAGTCGTAAACACTCAAACCAGAGGCAAAGCGGGCAGAACGGGCAGTTGGCAGTACATGGTTGGGGCCTCCTAAATAATCGCCAATCGCTTCTGGAGTATAGCGTCCTAAAAACACGCTGCCGGCACACTTAATTTGATTGGCAAGGAGTTGCGGGTTATCTACACACAATTCCACATGTTCTGGAGCTAGTTGATTGAGCAGTGGTATACTCTCGGCTAAATCACTGACCAGAATCACGGCTGCATAATTTTGCCAACTTGCACTGGCGACTTCTCTGGTGGGTAAATCGGCAAGAATTTTTTCAACAGCCTTGATTACTTGTTGCGCGAAGATTTCGGAATCAGTAATTAAAATTGACTGGGCACTAGGATCGTGTTCTGCTTGCGAAAGTAAATCCCAGGCAATCCAATCTGGGTTGTTCTGGCTGTCGGCTACCACTAAAATTTCTGAAGGACCAGCGATGCTATCAATGCCAACAGTGCCAAAGACTTGACGCTTGGCTTCAGCAACATAAGCATTACCAGGGCCAACAATTTTATCCACTGGGGCAATGCTTTCTGTACCATAAGCTAATGCTGCGATCGCTTGCGCCCCACCAATGCCATATATTTCTGTAACACCAGCAACTTGAGCAGCAGCCAATACGACAGGATTAATCTCACCGCCAGGCATCGGTACTGTCATGACAATTCTTTCAACACCAGCAATTTTGGCTGGTAAGGCATTCATCAACAAAGAACTCGGATAGCTAGCCCGTCCCCCTGGTACATAAATTCCCACTTGCGACAGCGCTACCCAATTCAATCCCAGTTTCACCCCCACTGCATCGGTGTAGCCAATATCTTGCGGTAGTTGTTTTTGATGGAAAGCCACAATTCTCTCAGCAGCAAATTCCAGCGCCGCCAAGACATCGGCAGGACATTGGGCGGCGTGTTCGGCAATAAAGGTTTCGCTAAGATGCAAAGACTGGAGATTATTGCGATCGAAGCGGCTAGTATAGTCCTTGACTGCGGCATCACCACGCACTTTGACATCAGCTAGAATCTCGCGTACTGTCCCACTAACATCAACTGTAACTTCCCGGCGATCGCTTACAAGGGTTTTGAATTTGACAGAAAAATCTTTGTCGGTAGTTTGAAGTAGCTGCATGGACAGTAGCTTAAAAGCAGTGAGGTCAATAATTAGTTTAACTCCTGATTAACTTGCTAGATATGACTGTGGTTTATATCCATCACTCTTTTTCAGATGTAAGCTAAAAGCACAAAAGATTATGAGTTAACATCCTATGCAGCAGTCTACAAGAGGCAATTACCGGGATCTTTGGCGGCAGCTTGTTACTTTGGCTGCAATCTTTGGTGCTTTCTTTATCAACGTAGTATCGAATATTTTTCCACTCAATGGACTTAGCATCGGGGAAATTTCCAATACTTTGTTTAAAAATGTCCTGATTATCCCTGCCAATTACGCCTTCGCTATCTGGGGGCTGATTTACCTGGGGTTGTTTGCTTTTGGGGTATACCAAGCTCTACCTAATCAACGACATGAGCCTGATTTACGTAAGACAGGTTATCTGTTGGCGATCGCCTGTATTGCTCAAAGCATCTGGGTATATCTATTTTTGTCTCGGCTTTTTGCTCTTTCTATCATTGCAATGCTCTTGATTCTGTTGCCCCTGATTGCTATCTATGTGCAGTTAGAAATTGGCAAATCGCGTGTACCTCGGCTAAAAAAATGGTGTATTCACTTTCCGATTAGTATTTATCTAGGCTGGATTAGCGTGGCGACCATTGTCAATGTAGCGTGTGCCTTGGATTTTCACGGGTGGAACGGTTGGGGAATTTCTGCTGTAATCTGGACTCTCATCATGGTATTGATAGCAACAGCAGTTGCAGCAGTTATGGTCATCCAGCGTCGAGACATCGCTTATACAGGAGTAACAGTCTGGGCATTAATAGCGATCGCACTTAAACACTTTGATAACTCAATGCTCAGAAATACCGTATTGGTTTTGGCAATTATCCTAGTTTTAACCGCTACGATTAACCGCTTACGCACCCAACAAGAACATATTTAAGTGTGATAACTTACTCGCCCAGCGTCGGTCAAGAGAGAACTTTCAGCAAGCGTTCGTTAAGCACGCATAATAATGGTCGGTTGTTACACACACCATTCTGATTGTTATTAGCCAGAATAGATAGTTAGAGCCGTAATCGTCTGAAAAGGCCAAAATTTATAGAAATGAAAAATATTCTCTCGATTGGTTGGAATAACTGGTTAAAACGGCATAAAGAATCTGTTTTACTATTTGACTCACTTGCTGCCGCTAATGAGATTGCCCTGATGCTTAACGGTCAATGGGATGGCTGCAATGGTGTAATTGTGACTTCTAGTGATGAGGTAGCTGTTAACACTGCTGCCAAACTACTACAAGCTACATGGTGTTATCAAGGTGCATCAAAAGCTGTTTTAGACAGAGTAACAACTGATGCAATTTTACGCCGTTATGCAATCGGAGAAAGGAATTTTGTTAATGCTAATTTGAGGTGTGCAGTACTTGCATCAGCGAAGCTGAGTGAAATTAACTTAAGTTATGGCTCATTGAGTTGGGCGGACTTAAGTCAAGCCAATTTAAGTAAAGCTGATTTAACAGCAGCAGACCTGAGTCAAGCTAATTTAAGTGGAGCCGACTTGAGTAAAGCATACCTGATGAGGGCAAACCTAAGCGAGGCAAACCTGCAACAAGCTTCACTTCAGGGGGCTAACCTAAGTAGTGCTAACTTAAGTGAAGTCAACCTCACTGGTGCAGATTTAACAGGAGCTAATCTGTCACTAGCAGACCTAAGAGGGGCAAATTTTCACTTGTGCAATTTGAGTGGGGCTAACCTAACAAATGCCAAGTTAATTGAAAGTGACTTGGCTTTTGCTCAACAATAATCGCCGGACTCCGGTATTACCTCTAGTCAGTTCCACCCCAAGTCCAAGTAGGATTGCCATTCTTTAAACTATTTTTTAGCACAACTAGGGGATAATCATTAGCATCAGAGCCACCAGCCAAATCTAAGATAAAGTAAACTTTACCTTTAACAAAGTGCATCCGTAAATAATTAATCTTTCCAGAATAGTCTTGCCCATCAACCTTAGTCATTCCAGCAGAAGCAAAGCATCTAGCATATTTTGGTTTGAGTGTCCCAACCCATGTAACGCTAAAGCTATTACTGACTTGAACAGAGATATTACTGGCATAGGCACTCAGGTTAATAGAGCCATCTGTTGCAAAACTGCCTTCTTGATAAGGACGGGGTTTTTCAGTGACAATAACCTTGCTTGGAGGGAAACCGGAAAATCTAGTTTCCTCCCCCAATACATACGGGGAGGGTTAGGGAGGGGTAATTCAATGACTGGTAGTGATTCCATAACTTGTGTGTACACTGTAGCCATTTACGAGCATCGAACAGCGTCTTTGTCAAACAATAGCCTCTTGCTTAGGCTTTCGCACCGGACGTTTGCGTTCGCTTCGACGAACGCCCCCCGCCATTTTGTACTCATCGCTATTCTTGCCATACTTCGCAGCTACACTGAGTAACATGTGTTCTGTTAGTTCCATCAGCGACTTTTCGGCAACTTCTAAGGCTCCCTGAGTCAGATCCACGGTGGAGAGGCTTGAGTTATAAGCTTCCAACTTGTCTTGCGTTGTTTTGATGACGGTTGCAAAGGAGTCAATTGTTACCCCATTGCCTAAGTCTAAGGTGGGACTGATCGATTTCAAAGCCGCAATCCGACGCTGTGCTTTATCAATTACTTTAGACCCGCGTTTTGGACGTGACATAAATCACTTTCTTGTTATTAATAATGCGTCAGGATAAAAACTGACTTCTACCCTGAACTGTACAGCACTAGGATAAACAGATTTAGGGTTATTTGACACCCGCATAATTCAGTATGTGTTGATTTATTTATGACAAATATATTGAATGGATTTATGTAAATTACCGGGGGTTGTCTAAATTCAATCAACGGCTACCCGAATTCAATAAACAACTGCCCGAATTCAATCAACGGCTACCCGAATTCAATCAACGGCTACCCGAATTCAATAAACGACTGCCCGAATTCAATAAACGGCTACCCGAATTCAATCAACGGCTACCCGAATTCAATAAACGACTGCCCGAATTCAATAAACGGCTACCCGAATTCAATCAACGGCTACCCTGCGGGATCTTGCTACATCCCCCAACCCCTTCTCCCAATTTTGGGAGAAGGGGAGCCAAATTTAAAGTCCCTCTCCCAAGCTTGGGAGAGGGATTTAGGGTGAGGGCAAGGGATTCATGCAAGAAGTCTAATGTGAAGAATATGCTTTAGATGTGTTTTTAAGCAAACACATCTAAGTAAATACGGTAGTATATGGTTAGTGTTAGGTTATTTAGGTATTCTGTATTTTCAAGGTAGATATGCACACAGAATTTCTCAGAAGGAGGGTATAAAAATCTCATTATTTCTCAGTAGTTAACTATTGACTTGAATTTACACCCTGATTAATTTGTACAGTGCCATTCGACTTAGATAGGTTGAGAAAAAATCAGTACTACTGAAAAGCCTTTTCATAGGGTAAATCTTTGATAAATATTACTGCTCCTAATTCTTAAGGTATACGTCAACTTCGGTAAGTATTTTGTGCCCAAAAACAGCACCAAATTCAAGGTTAAGAACTGATAATTACTGAAAAAATGGAATCAGGTAGGTAAAAATTATGGCAAATATCATTGGAACCAGCGGCTACGACATACTACAGGGTGGTACTGGGAATGATACTCTCATTGGTGGTACTGGGAATGATTATTTAACTGGTGGCGGTGGCAAGGATAAATTTGTTTACAACTTGGGTGACGGCACTGATACAATCACTGATTTTGGTGGCATAGGTAAAGGAACTAACCCGACAGCAGCAGTTATTGCTGAAGTAGACACCATCAAATTCCAGGGTACAGGATTAACTGCTCAAAATTTACTGCTGCTTCAGAATGGCAACAATCTGGAAATCTCCTTTGAAGGGAATGCTAATACCCTAGTTATCCTGGAAAACTTCAAACTAGAAAACTTGGAGAATCTGAAAGCTTCTGGAGGTAAACCAGCACTTGGTAATATCCTGTTTGACGGGCAAAATAGCATCACTGACAGCTTTAATGTCCTCGATTCCAACTCTACTGATACTAGCCTGGGCATTAAGAACACAGTAACTTTCCTCAATGATCTCAACAATAACATTACGGGGTTAGAGGACTCAAATGATGTAGTTAATGGTCAAGGCGGTAATGACAAAATCGATGGCTTGAGTGGAAACGATTTGCTGCGAGGTGGTGCGGGTAATGATACCCTCATTGGTGGTACGGGTAATGACTCCCTTATTGGTGGTACGGCTAATGACTCCCTTGTTGGCAATAATCTGCTTTCTGGAGGCTATGGCAATGATTATCTCTCCATCTCTGGCTACCGGAGCTTTAGCTACCCAGACTACGATTACAACTCTCGGTTGTCTGGTAAGAACACCCTCAACGGTGGCGCAGGTGACGATAACTTAAGTGCTAGCGGTTCAACAGGCAATAATTTGCTCTCTGGGGATGATGGCAATGATAATCTCTCCATCTCTGGCTACTACGAAGGAAGTAACTACGGCAACTACGACTCTCGCTCGTCTGGTAAGAACACCCTCAACGGTGGTGCAGGTAAGGATACCTTGAGTGCTGGCGGTTCAACAGGCGATAATTTGCTCTCTGGGGGTGATAGCAATGATTATCTCTCTATTTCTGGCTACTTCAAATACACTCCTAGCAACGACCCGTACTCACCCCGCGACACCTCCATCACATACGATTCTCGCTCGTCTGGAAAAAACACTCTTAATGGTGGCACTGGGGACGATAACTTGGATGCTACTAATTCAAAAGGTAATAACTTACTCGATGGTGGCGCGGGCAATGATTATATCTCTGCCTCTAGCGCCTCTGGCAAAAACACAATCTATGGTGGTAGTGGGAATGATACCCTTATAGGTGGCTTTGGTAATGACATCCTCTATGGAGGCACTGATAGAGATACCTTTGTTTTCAATACTTACAATAAAGGTGTTGACAGTATTTATGACTTCAACGCGACTAATGAACTGATTCAGATATCGGCTGCTGGCTTTGGCGGGGGGTTATCGCTAGGTTCACTTAAGACAAATCAGTTTACCCTCGGAACATCTGCAACGACAAGCAATCAACGATTTATCTATAACGGTGCTACAGGTGGACTGTTCTTTGACCTTGATGGCAGTGCGTCTGGGTTTACTCAGGTAAAATTTGCCCAACTATCTACTGGTTTGTCAGTCAGCGTAAACAATTTTGTGGTTGTTTAATCAGAATTAGCGCTCTTTGATTGCCAAGCGGTAAGGTTTGCGAGGTGATAGTTTTAGCGTCTCGCATTCGATTATTTAATGCAAGCCATTTTGTTAAGCGATCGCGATTATTGCAGAGATAATGCGATGTGCGACTCATTCTTGGAACCCCACTTCCATTCCTCTCCCCGAAAGGTTGAGAGGCTTTGATTCTTGCTCCCCTTCCCTTGTAGGGAAGGGGTTGGGGGTTAGGTTTGAGATAAAGTTTTACACGGCGTGAGATAATACAGCAGAATTCAGAATTCACAATTAAACTTGTTCTTGCTCGACTTGTGTCAGATCATTGGGTGCGCCGCAGGCAGAAATATTGCCTGTAAAATTTATATCCGCCACCAGTTCTGGATGTTCTTGCTTTTGTTGCGTGATTTGTTCGCGGGTGAAAATCTTCGATTCATCAAAACCTAGCTCAATTTCGGTGTGTAAACCTTTGTACTTAACTCGTTTAAGGTTGTAGAAACGTTTGTTGAGAGTGGTTTTTACGAAAGCCTTCAAGCAACCTAAAAGATACTTGCGTTTAAAGGGGTCTTTAACAAACCAATACTCAATGGTTTTGCGGAGGTAAAAACGGGCATAGTTTCGCAGTACTCCTTTGAGAACATCCTCCCGTTCCATTGCATCTGGTTTCATTATTGGGGTGACAAAGTTATATTGGGAATAATCCCGAACTTCTACGCGATCGCCTAATTCTTCAAATAACTCGGAAAATGGCCAAGGAGTAAACATATTCCAGTTAGCCATGTCTGTTTGCCAATCCAAAGCCATCTGATAGGTTTGCTCAATCGTCTCTGGGGTTTCGTTCTCCAAACCCATAATAAATTGAGCCTCAGCAACCATGCCGTTTTGCTTTAACAGTTGAATTGCCCGCTTGTTTTGTTCAATAGTCGTTTCTTTACGGAACAAATTCAACTTCAACTGTGCAGCTGCTTCTGTACCCAAGGAAACATGAACCAATCCCGCTTTCCGGTAAAGAGGTAATTCTTGCTCATCCCGCAATATATCTGTTACCCGTGTATTGATTCCCCAATAAACACCCAGATTGCGTTCGATCAACTCGTTACATAGGTCAATAAATTTAGGTTTATTAATGGTTGGTTCCTCATCGGCAAGAATGAAAAAACCAACTTTGTGCTGTTTCACCAAGATTTCTATTTGATCGACAAATTTCTTGGGAGTGCCAGAACGGTATTTGCGCCAGAATTTCCACTGGGAACAGAAACGGCAGGTGAAGGGACATCCTCTCGCATAGTTGGGAACCGCCACTCGCACGTTGAGGGGAGTATAGATATATTTATTCCAATCTAATAGGCTCCAATCTGGGGTAAGGGTATCCAAATCAGCGATCGGGGGATGGGCTGGTGTAGCGATAACTTGCCCATCTTCTAAGAAGGCAATGCCTAAGATATTGCGGCGCTCTGTACGATCTGTACCATTAGCGATCGCATTCAGCAAATTAACTGTAATCTCTTCTCCTTCTCCGCGAATAATGTAATCTACCCAAGGAGCTTCATTGAGAACTTCATTGTACATATAGGTAGGATGAACCCCACCCATAATTGTCTTGGCTTGAGGGCAAACTTCTTTAACTATCTTCAGGGTTTTTTCAGATTGGTAAATCATCGGCGTGATTGCTGTTGCCAATACGACATCCGGCTGATGTTTGGCGATCGTTTTTGCTAAAGCATCATCTGGAATATCATCAGTCATGGCATCAATAAAGCAAATATCGCTCAAGCCAGCCGTCTTTAATGCCCCACCAACATAAGGAACCCAAGAAGGTGGCCAATTACCAGCAATTTCTGCACCACCAGAATGATAATTGGGTTGAATCATCATAATCCGCATAATCTACCTCCTAATTCTTACTAGACTAGTACCGCAAGGCGGAATTAAAAATTAAACATTAAAAATGAATACAGCATAAGGATTTCGTTGATTTGGAATGATTGGTTTATTTCTGCCGTGTTGTACTAGAGGAATCAACAATTGAAAATATCTTGCCTTAAACAACACAAAAATCAAAATAAAAACAAAGAAAGACTGATGGATAAATTCTTGCTAATCGAGATGAAATAAATATGCAAAAACCTACCAATTGAATTGCTGGTAAAAATTTGTTATTTTACGATTATTATTTTTACCATTTAAATTAATTCACTACATAACTATACAGCTATGCAACCTTGATGACAAAGAAATTTTCTCAAAACTTAATCTTCATAAACCTTCTACTGAGTTGCATTTGCAATCAGGTATCATAAGGGATTAATCAGACTTCTAATGAACTGCGGTTAATTATTTCTTAATAAAGGAATCGCCAGTTAGAGACTTGATATCAAAACTAAACAATTAAAAATTCTTTTATGCTAAAAATTTCTAACCTCAACGTTTATTACGGCGAAAGCCATATTCTCCGCAACGTAGATTTGAGCGTACCATCGGGGCAAATGGTTTGCCTAATTGGACGCAATGGTGTCGGAAAAACGACCTTACTCAAAACTATCATGGGTTTACTCAAACCCCGCAGCGGTACTATTAATTTAGCTGAAGAATTAATCAACTCCAAATCCCCAGACCAAAGGGCAAAGTTGGGAATTGGTTATGTTCCCCAAGGGCGAGAAATTATACCTCGGTTGACAGTTAAAGAAAATTTACTGCTGGGGTTGGAAGCTAGACGCAAACCAGTAAAAAAAGCAGAAATTTCAGAGGAAGTTTTTAGCTTATTTCCGGTGTTAAAAACCATGCTTTCGCGGATGGGTGGTGATTTAAGTGGAGGACAGCAGCAACAATTAGCGATCGCACGTGCTTTAATGGGAGAACCTCAATTACTCGTCTTAGATGAACCCACCGAAGGTATTCAACCCTCCATCATCCTAGAAATTGAAGCCGCAGTCCGTCGCATCGTCGAAACTACAGGTATTTCGGTATTATTAGTAGAGCAACATTTACACTTTGTCCGTCAGGCTGATTACTATTACGCCATGCAAAAAGGTGGTATTGTCGCCTCCGGTTCCACCACCGAACTTAGCCAAGATGTGATTCAGCGCTTTTTAGCTGTTTAATTTTGGAGATATCTATATCAATAGTATCAGAAGCAATCAAGTCTGCTGCTTCTTGTAAAAGCTCATGCTGTTCCTTTTGAATTGCTTCCAAGCGATGAGAAATTTCTGCTAATCGCTGTTGTTTCTTTGGTTGAAAATTTTCAGGTAGTAAAGCTGGTAGATTATCAGTTTTTTTTGAGTCTGTGATTTGTTGAACAGCAAAACTGCCAACTTTAGTTAAGGATTGAAAACTAACTTTAATCAAAGCCTGAAGCAATTTGAACGGAACTTTGAGTATTGACCAACTAGCGGTTTCAATTAAGCGGACAATTGCTTTGATGATGCTCCAAAGTAGAGCAAGTGCAAACAGCAAAATTACTACACTAATAATTGGGTGATTAGTCGCCCAACCTAGTATTTGAACTAACCTAAAAAATATTGGATGTTGTGTCAACCAATCACTTGCAGAAGATGCGATCGCATTTTTAACTGCGCCCGATGTTGTACTCTTAAATTTATCAGCAGTTTGCCAAGTTTGTTCTAAGCTTGTCGTAACTGTATCAATTGCTTTATCAGTTGTTGTAGTGGCTGTTGTCTTCAAAGACTCACCAGCTTGTTGTGCTGAGTTACTTAGAGAGTTAACACTTCCACCCACAAAATCTTTCACACTTTGCAAGCGTTGTAAAACTCCGTTAGTCAAATGTATGTTTATTTGGGATGTCATAAAACATTTTACCGAGGTTGAAATCTAACTCGCAACCCATCTTTAGGGCGATTAGTGGGAACCACAACTTCCTCTAAACTTTGATTGGGTAATATCTCCCAATGATAATTGCGTAGAAGATGAGCAGCAACAATCTTCATTTCCATTTTGGCAAAGGCTAGGCCAATACAGATGCGTGGCCCACCGCCAAAACCAACTAAACTAAAAGGATACTTTTTATGTTCTTGGCGCTGGGGACTGAAACGGTCTGGCTCAAACAGGTCTGGTTCAGAATAAATTTCTGCAATTCGGTGAGTAACTCCAATTGAATAGTATAACTGCCAACCAGCAGGAACTTGATAACCTTTAAACTCAAAGTCTTTAATTACGCCACGAAACCCGCCTCCAACAGGTTGATGCAATCTTTCAACTTCCCATAAAACCTGCTCTAAATAGGGCATTTTCCCCAATTGTTCTAAATCCAAGTCACCTTTACTTGCAAGTTGCAATTGTTCAACTCTTGCTTTTTCGAGTACTTCTGGATGACGGGCTAACTCTACACACAACCAAGTCAGCATCGAAGTAGTAGTTTCATGTCCAGCAAAGAGTAACAGCACCGCTTGGGCAATGAGTTCTTTTTCGCTGAGGCTATTACCATCTTCATCTCTAGCTTGGATTAACAAGCTGATGGTATCTTTTGTTGGGTTTTGCTGGCGTTCTCTGACAACTTGAGTTAGATGTTCTAAAATCTGATTACGAGCGGCTATAGCTTTACCAAATGTAGTAAATGGTAAGGGCAACGGGTTAATAGCAAACAGCCCATTGGTCAAGGTTGTAAACAACTCGCTCAGGCGCACGCATTCAGGCCCAGGACGCGTACCCAACAGCAATTGACTAGCAATATCAAATGTCAGCTGTTTAAATTCTGGAAACCAAGTAAACTCCTGTTTTTTCTGCCACTTTTGCAGATAACTACGTGTAATATCTTCCATTGTGGAGACATAATTCGCCAATGCTGGGCCATGCAATGCCGGCATCATCAAGCGGCGGTTTCTGCGGTGTTCTTCTCCATCTTGCAGAAAAAGTGATTCACCCAGTAATGTCTTGAAATTATCAGGCCATCCCTCGCGCCAAGAAAAATTCTCCATTTGGCTTGACAAAACCAACTCTAATGCTTCCGGCCCGACCATCACTACAGTCGGTCTGCCAAGAAGATGAGTTTTGAAGATGGGCCCATACTGGCGATAGCGCTTTTTAGCGAAATCGCGGTCGAAAAGAAAGGAGAGTGTTTCACCTAATACAGGTATACCAAAGCTTCCAGGAGGAATTTGATGACTTTTCATATCTCTAAGGGTAGCTATGAAAAAGTTAACACGATATTCCAACTCTGCTGCGTTAGCAAAGCTCGCCGTAGGCATCGCAGCACCCCAAAATATTCTTAGTACTTTCAAATATCTTTATCTCTTGTACCAATAACCCAAAACCTGTCATCTGTCATTACATTTATTAAGATTACATAATAAATTTACAGAAATTTAATATTACTTTTTATTCAATAAAATTGCTGAACGTTAAGATGTTGTGGATCTATTGTTGAAAAGTAAAAATTCTATGCATTTGGATTTACCACAACTGATTAAATCACTCGGCTATTTTGGGGTCTGGGCGATTGTATTTGCTGAATCTGGCTTGTTAATTGGTTTTTTTCTGCCTGGGGATAGCTTATTGTTCACCGCTGGATTTGTTGCATCTCAGAATTTATTGAACATTTGGGTTCTAATAATTGGTGCTTTTATTTGTGCAGTCTTAGGTGACAATGTTGGCTATGTGACTGGGCATAAATTTGGCAGAAGACTATTTAATAAGGAAGATTCATGGCTGTTTCATAAAAAACATCTTGTGAAAACTCAAAACTTTTATCACCAGCACGGTAAAAAAACGATTGTTTTAGCACGCTTTTTACCCATTGTACGGACTTTCGCGCCCATCGTGGCTGGGATTGGTGCAATGCATTATCGCACATTTATGTCTTACAACTTAATTGGTGGCTTTCTTTGGACATTTGGCATTACCCTATTAGGGTTTTTCTTAGGAAAATCTCTGCCACCTGAACAGGTAGATAAGTATTTGTTACCGATTATTGGATTAATTATAGTTATTTCTTTAGTACCATCGATTATTCATTTGGTACAAGAAAATAGAGCAAACAAAAGTTGAAATATTTTTTGTAGCTCTTTAGTAGATGTTTTATTGTAGAGACAAGTATATTGATTTACTGAAGCCATAAACATCAGAGCTTGATGATACCCTCATGAGCGACAAACAAAAGGATACAGAGCAACTAAATTTATTTATGGGAATTTTGAATTTTGAATTTTGAATTCGGAGTGTTCGCCCTTGCCGTCTCGAAGAGAAGCGACGTGACTTCCTTAAACATCAACCTCTATCTGTTCCTAGAAAATCTCCTCTTTTTCCTAATTGCTACACTTTTTATTGTGGTTGTGAACTGGGGGTGGAAAAACACCAAGCCTTATACTCTACCTTTACCATTTCCCGGTTGGTATAAAATCTGGTTTGGCTCAGTGATACTGCTAGGAGTAGTGCCGCCATTAGTGGTTATCCTATTGTGGGGTGTATGGTGGGGCGATCGCACGGTCCTAACTGTGCTTGGTTGGTATTTTATCGTATTCGGGTTGCAAATCATCTCTGAAAGCGTGGCACTCAGGCAGTTGCAAAATGTCGTCTGGGTGATGGTTCCTTATATATATCTCCCTTACCGCTTCTGGCAGTTGTATGAGGGTTTGACACTTTTGGATTCTACAAGCGAGTTGCAGTGGGTACGATATTTATTGATTTTTGAATTAGTGCTGTGGATTGTTAACTACGCTATAGATGTATCTCAATTGCCACGGCTGTTTCGCTGGGAAGTACAATCAAATGACGCTAGCTAGGGATTAATCGCAGAATTAGCCATTTTTACTAAAAAAGTGCGATCGCCTGCTTTTAATCCAAAAACATATTGCACACCCTGTTGTCTCCAAGTCAAGGTAGCATCTGAGCAACCAGCACCACAAGTAAAATCTACAAAATAACCAGTAATGCCCTTAGCTAAGGATACACGTTTCCCAGTCAGGCTCGGTGTTTTACGGGTTATGGCTTCAGCAGAAACAACGCCTAAACGACAGGCAGAAGCACCATTACAGTCTGGACTATAACCCAGTAAAATATCATACTTTTTTTGCGTAGCAGCTTCTATAGTTGCGTAAATTGGATTTTCCCCATCCGACTCAGGAATGAACTTTGGTAAAAGAATCCGAATTTGAGTTTTTTGCTTTAATTTAGGCAGAATAGATTTAAAAACTGGGTGTGACTGAGTTTTACTCTGCTGTGCTATCAATTGGGACTGGTTGTTTATATTGGCTATGGCTGACTTGTGAAAGCTGCTGACACTGATTAATAAAAATACGGCACACACAGCACTAGTATTTCTAAAGCTTAAAATCATCTTTGAAAACCTATTTGATCAAAAGTACTTATTTGTAATACCCAGATTTAGTATAAAAATACGCATTTAACAGATGAAGCGATCGCTGGGAATAATAAAGACAAAATTAATCAGCCAATACCAATATACAATTTAACAACTCTTATCCGCCCACGGTCTAAATTACAACAATATTAAGTTTTGTTGAAGTCGAGTTTTTCCATCTATTGTTGGTGCGATTTAGCATACACAAGTACTAAAAACCTCGATCGCTTAAGGTAATCTAACCGTTTTTATACCCAGATGAATATACTCTCTGCGTATTTTTTATGAAAAAAAGATTCATCCCAATATATATTTCTGCATTCTTTTGGGAATCATAAATCGAGGAAGAATTATACACCATAAGGTATTACTTCCTGAAATATCACGTAACTTTTAGAGGATAATTATGTCTAAACGCAAGTTGCCCAAAGGTCGTAGTGTTAGTTCAGTTGCTCTAGAACCAGAAGTTGCGATCGCAATTCTGGGGTTGTTTTCCGCTGCGGCTGATGGTGAAGGTATTTCTTCCACAGAAGAATATGCTTTGAGTGAATTTCTCGGTCGGGTTGACTTATTTGAAGATTACTCTGAAGAAGACTTTGAAGAATTGACCGAAAAAGTCGTCAGCTTGATTGAAGAAGAAGAACCAGAAGATTTAATCGCCCAGTCTATCGAATCCTTACCCAATAGAGGTTATCGTGAAGCTGCATACATCACAGCTATTTTAGTAGTAGGGATTGACGAAGAAGTACCCGAAAACGAACAAGATTATATCTCTGAACTTCAAGAAGCCTTAAATATTTCAGACGAACGCGCACAAGAACTTATAGACGAAGTGTTCGGAGAAGAAGAAGAAGAAGAGGAAGAAGAGGAGTAATATTTTTTGACTTGCAACCTCATACCATTTTGGATTTTAGATTTTGGATTGTGAAACATCCATTGGATAAGTGTTTCAGTTTTCCATCTATCGCAATCATTTTTCAAATTGGTATCAGTCATCTACCATCTTTAATTTGGGGTTGCTAAATTTAGAAGATGAAATAATTTTGTTTGAGTTAAGTTGTTCAGATTCCCGACTTCATGAAGAAGTTGGGAATTTTGCATTGTATCAAAATTAACATTTTTCCCATAAAAGTAAAATATCCTTGAGCGATCGCCATTCAACTTTCACATCACGTTATCATCAGATATTGTGGAATTTCCGTGCGTAACTCGATAGCATCTATGACCGCCTCTCACTCCGAAACTCCATCTACCAAACCCGACGCAAGTACTTTTATTTCTGACCATCTACAGGTGGATCGCAGTAAGCTAAGTCAAATGTACTTGCATTATGTCGAGACGAAGGATAAATATCCTCACGCGGTATTGCTGTATCGGGTAGGAGATTTCTTTGAATGCTATTTCCAAGATGCTGTAAAACTAGCGCAAGAATTGGAATTAGTTCTCACTAGTAAGCAAGCTGGGGAACAAGGACGGGTGGCGATGTCTGGTGTTCCGCATCACGCTTGGGAACGCTACGCGACGATGTTAGTAGAAAAAGGCTACGCAGTAGTAATTTGTGACCAAGTGGAAGATGCTTCTGAAGCTGCTGGGAGATTGGTGCGGCGGGAAGTAACGCGCATTCTTACACCCGGCACTTTGCTAGAAGAAGGAATGCTCAAATCCAGTCGCAATAATTACTTAGCAGCAGTAGTAATTGCCGCAAATCATTGGGGTTTAGCCTATGCAGACATCTCTACAGGGGAATTTCTCACCACTCAAGGTAGCGATTTAGAACATTTGACCCAAGAATTAATGCGCTTACAACCTTCAGAGGTGTTAGTTCCGACAAATGCGCCCGATTTAGGTAGTTTGCTGCGTCCGGGAGAAACTTCGCCACATCTTCCTGAGTGTTTGCCACCATCATTTTGTTATAGTTTGCGATCGCAACTTCCCTTTTCTCAAGGTGAAGCTAGACCTAGATTATTGCAGAAATTTAAGGTGCGATCGCTCGAAGGACTCGGTTGCGATCATCTTCCCCTCGCCGTTCGTGCGGCCGGCGGTCTTCTGGAATACCTGGAAGATACTCAAAAAGAAAACCCAGTCACTCTTCAAAGACTCCGCAGCTATACTGTCACTGACTACTTAATTGTTGACAATCAAACCCGCCGTAATCTGGAAATTACCCAAACCGTTCGGGATGGCACTTTTCACGGTTCCCTACTTTGGGCGTTAGATAAAACTAGTACAGCGATGGGTGGGCGGGCTTTGCGGCGGTGGTTGTTGCAACCGCTACTCGATATTAAAGGCATTCGGGCGCGGCAAGATACCATTCAAGAATTGATGGAAAATACGCCCCTGCGTCAAGATTTACGGCATTTATTACGCCAAATTTATGATTTGGAACGTCTTACAGGAAGGGCGGGTTCTGGTACAGCGAATGCTAGAGATTTAGTAGCTTTGGCAGATTCCCTCTCACGTTTACCGGAATTATCCAACTTAGTAGTTGAGACACGTTCTCCCTTCCTGAAAGCTTTGCAGAAAGTACCAAGTGTGTTGGAAGAATTGGCACAAAAGTTACACGCACATCTTGTAGAGTCGCCACCCATATTAATTAAAGAAGGCGGATTAATTCGCCCTAGTGTAAATCCCCTGTTGGATGAAAGAAAGGCGACTGTAGAAGCAGACCAGCAATGGATTGCCAACTTGGAAGTTGATGAAAGAGCTAAAACAGGAATTTCCACACTGAAGGTAGGATTTAACAAAACCTTTGGTTACTATATCAGTATTTCCCGCAGCAAAGCTGACCAAGTACCCGCTAACTATATCCGCAAGCAAACTCTGACGAATGAGGAACGTTATATCACCCCAGATTTAAAGGAACGAGAAGCGCGGATTCTGACGGCGCGGGATGATTTAAATCAGTTGGAATATGAGATTTTTACGGCGTTGCGAGAAGAGGTAGCGCAAGAGGCGGAAGTAATTCGCAATTTATCTCGTGCAGTGGCGGCGGCAGATGTGTTGTGTGGTTTAGCGGAGTTGGCGGTGCATCAAGGTTACTGTCGTCCCGAAATGTTGCCAGGAAGGGAGGTTAACATTGTTGATGGTCGTCATCCTGTGGTGGAACAGTCTTTACCTGCGGGTTTCTTTGTGCCGAATTCGACGCAATTGGGAAGTGAGGAAACGAACCACAGAGGCGCGGAGGACGCGGAGGAGAAGGAGGAGAGTTTTCCCGCACCTGACTTAATTATTCTGACTGGGCCAAACGCGAGTGGCAAAAGTTGTTATTTGCGTCAGGTGGGATTGATTCAGTTAATGGCGCAGATTGGTAGTTTTGTACCAGCGAGGTTTGCTAGATTGGGAATATGCGATCGCATTTTCACCCGTGTCGGTGCAGTAGATGATTTAGCGACTGGTCAATCTACCTTCATGGTGGAAATGAATGAAACCGCAAATATTCTCAACCATGCCACATCTAGGTCGCTGGTATTGTTAGATGAAATTGGTCGCGGGACAGCCACATTTGATGGTCTTTCCATAGCTTGGGCGGTGGCAGAATATATAGCAGTTGATATTCGGTCACGGACAATTTTTGCCACGCATTATCATGAATTAAATGAACTGGCTAGCATTATACCGAATGTGGCTAACTATCAGGTGACAGTGAAAGAATTACCCGACCAAATTATCTTTTTGCACCAAGTTCAACCAGGAGGTGCTGATAAGTCTTATGGAATTGAAGCGGGAAGATTGGCAGGTTTACCAGCCGTAGTTATTCAACGCGCAAAACAAGTGATGGGGCAAATTGAAAAACACAGTAAGATTGCGATGGGGCTGCAAAATCTCGATGGGTAATACCAAATTTAATGTGAAGCTGCACTAAATGAGTAACTCGCTATTCTTGGCGCTCTTTTCTAACGAGACGCTACGCGATGGCGTACTTGGCGGTTCGTTTAATATTCTGTGCATCTTCATACAGAATTGGTATAAGCAAGTTCGTAGTAAGGACTTTAGTCCTTATTTTCTAAACACTAAAGTGCTTACTACAAACCGAGGTGTTAATTACTGCCGAAAAATTTCTACTTTTTGTAACACCACTTCTTGATTCGGACGATCTCTAGTTGTAGGCACATTAGCAATCTTGCTAACTATATCTAGACCTTGGACAACTTCACCAAAAACACTATGTTTGTTGTCAAGATGAGGCGTTGGTGCTTCTGTAATGAACCATTGCGAACCATTAGTACCGCGTCCGGCATTAGCCATCGACAGGATACCTGCACCAGTGTGTCTCAATTCTGGATGAAACTCATCCTCAAATTGATATCCTGGGCCACCAGTACCCCATCGATTGGCTGTATCTAGATAACGACTCAGAGGATCGCCACACTGAATCATAAAATCAGGGATGACCCGGTGAAAGCGAACCCCATCGTAAGCTGGAGTTCCTTTACCAGATTGACCAGTTTTAGGGTCTTTCCAGTCGATTGTTCCAGTTGCTAGACCGACAAAATTTTTGACAGTGTTGGGGGTTCGCTCTTCTTCCAAACGAACTACAATTTCACCCAAGGAAGTAATTAAACGAGCGTGCAGTGTTCCATCACCGGGAATATTAATTTCTGGAAAATTCATGAGCTATCCTATGAATGAAAACTAGCCAGTATTTGACCTACGATAAGCTTATCAGCATTCAAGTTATCTCATATCCACATAATTAGTTATGATTTCCACAGCCATTGCAACCCACCTCCAGCCTTGGTAAGGGGAGGGGAGACAAAGCGTAGCTTTAGCGGGGTGGGGTGATTCGGGTTTAATAAGTAATCAAGCGGACATAATATTACAGGTTTAGAGATTACGAAAAAACTGAACCAAGGAAACTTTAGAAAACGAATATTTTACTCTGGCAAATTTATCGCTGGATTCCGGCTAAAGAATCCTCTAGGGACTAGCTTAAAGCCAACTCGGTGAACAGGCATTACCGGCCAATCTTCCGATCGCGGAATATGAGTTACGCCCATTGTGTACCACAGTACGATATCTTCACCCAGCAAGGACTCATCGTCTGAGATATATTTTGGTAAACCCTGTCCGGGTTGAGTTTGGTTGGGATAATCGCCCCCAGCATAAAGTTCAGTAGGTTTATATTTTGTTACCCAGATGTGATGAGTCGCAAATTCTGCCCGTTGACGGATTTTCGAGCCTTCTACAGGGAAAAATATAGAATTTTCTCCAGGCATCAGCATATATCCAGGTGCAGTTCCTAAAGCATTCTTTTTGTCTGCATTAACAATCATCCACTCCCGACTGCTTTTCATATCCAAATCACGCACCGCAGCAGTTTCTTTGGCTAGTGAGGTTTCTGAAAGTGCGATCGCATTTCCTAAAGGATTTTTCTCATCCATCGCCAAAGCTTTCACATTCATTTCCATTACAGAATTCGCCTGACCATCGACATCGAAATCTAGGCGATAGTTGAAAAAGTGCTGATGATTTACTCCAAAGATATTCTTAGCAATTAACCGACCATAAGAATCATCGTCAGATTGCTTTTGAGCAGCCGTTCCCTGCGCCAGTACGATACCTGTTAATTCATTTTGGACTTCCAAAGTCCCATCCTGGTGAAAGATCCAATTGATGCTGTAATCATAGTTGTCAATGGCTACCGTCATCTTCATCACTAATTCTCGACTGCGACGGACATCATTACGCTGAGTATTATACTCAGAGTGTTTCCACAGCATTCCGTTATCGCGTTCGTAGATACCGATAACCCCTGGTATTTGATAAGGTTCTCCCTGCTCATTAGCAAATACAGCATTTAGCAACAAGCCATTTTCGGGAATTTCTTTACTTAATTCCATCGTATTTGCTAGTAGACCTAAGTTGTATTCTCCAACATCAAAGGCATTTCTAAATGACCAAGTAGGCTTAGGATCGCCATAAGGTACTACCATTTCTGAGAGGCTAGCACGGTATAAAACTGGTCGAATATTTTCCCCGTCATTATGCGTCACTTGATACAGCATTAATCCATTACGAGGATGCATTGAATAGCGAAACTTCCAACCTTGCCAGCTAATTTCATTGTCTTTGATCTGGAAACTTGTACCATCAGGTTGGAGGATTTTCAATGCTTTGAGTGGTGACAGTAATTTGCCCAAGGACTTGACATCATAATTCCAATTTTCTTTAGAGAAAGGGACGTTTTCTCTATCAATAAAACTGGCAACTTTACCTGTGTTCAAATTGACTGTTGCTAAGACTCCTTCGATGGGACTACCGTAATAGTTCCAGCCTTTGCCTTTGTAGTAAGATAAGCCGCGACAAAGACGATTACCTGTTGCTTCTTCCTGTTCGCTGAGAATTCCTGGTGCCCACCAACTAATTTTGACTCGATCGAAATCGGTAATTCCCCGCCTTTGCATTGCTCTTTGCCATCGGGGATCGGCTTTAACTACCTGAGTTGCTAGTTCATATTCTGAATTAACGATCGCAGGTTGAACTGACGGTATTTCTTTCCAAGAACTTAAGGTTTTGCTTCTCAAATCAACAATACCTTCAAAAGTTTTGTTTTGCGATCGCTCATAGATTACCAAAAACACTTTTCGCTGGAAAACTTTACCAGGTGTAAAATTTATAACTTCTTCTTTATCTGGTTCTTGTAAGGCAATAAGTGGAAAAGCTGCCATTTCGCTCAAAGTTTTTTCTCTTTGGATAACCGAAACAGCGGTGCTAATTTCTACCTCAGTTAGCGAAGTGAGAGGATGAGAAATCGAAGGCTGTTGAGCCATCAATGTTTCCATTAATCCGATTGAGATAGAAATGACGGAAATGATCGCAATAGATAGCCACAAAAAACGCTTTAGCCGCTTAATCATCTTTTACATTTTTACAAAAGACTTATAGTTACCTATTTCCAAACCTAAGATTGAAAACCGATAAATTAAGAGGCTAAAGCGAAATTAATTATAATAAAATAACCCCACCCCGCTAAAGCACAGCTATTACGGGGTGGGGTTCCGGGTATTATGCTTAATTACCTGGACATTATCTTACGCAGAAACTAAACGGCGTAAAGATTCAGCACGACGTTTAGCAATAGAGTTATTTGGAGCTAATTTGAGTGCTTCTTCGTAAGCTTGTAACGCCTGAGTAGTTAATTTTTTCTTCTCGTAGGCGTGACCGAGATTATTAAATCCTGTCACGTAGTCTGGTTTAGATTTGAGAGCTTCTTTGTACTGACGAATTGCTAAGTCATATTGCTCTTGGGTAAAATAAATATAGCCGAGTCCGTTGTAAATGGGGGCGATATCTTCTTCTCCCTCTTCTTCGGCAGCTTTGAGAGCTTTTTGAAGTAGCGCGATCGCTTGAGAGTACATTTTTTTTTCTGAATAAATACTGCCTAACTCATAATATTCTTGAGTCGTACCCTTTTCTTTCTCTAATTTCTTTCGCAATCTTGCAAAAGAGCCTTCAACCTTGCGAGTTTTGAAAATCTGGCGAAAAACACCCACGGCTGCAATTGTGAGTATCACCACCAAAATTGAGAGATAAACAACGGCTAGACTGTTATCCATTACTGCAAATACAAATATTATAAAGTTTGTTATTTGTCATTTATCATTTGTCCTTGGTTATTTGTTAATGACCAATGACGAATGACTAATGACCAATGACCAATTTACGGTAAACCCCAATATTGAGAGCGTTGTTGGAGCCAACCTTTTTCTAAATAACGAGCGATCGCTTGATTCACATTTCGTCTAAACTCATCGTACTGCAATCCCTTGGGCATTACTACACATAAGGGTTCAGTTGATAATTTTGTTGGCAGTAGCCGATATTGAGGATATTGTTGCACCCAACCGCTGAGAACACTAGCATCTGCGGCAAAAGCTACGGCGGTATTATTTTCTATTCTCTCTCGCGCTTCTTTATAGGAATCTACTCCTACTAACTCGGCGTTTGGCAGATAGTACCGCACTTGAGCAATGGTACTGGAGTTGTTGAGTACGGCAATCTTTTGTTTTGACAAATCGCTCAACTGCTGTACGGAGGCATCTTTTGTAACTAATACAGTGCCATCCAAATAGTAGGGAACACTGAAACTAACTATGCGGGCGCGTGACTCGGTTGCTGTGACTCTAGCGATCGCAAAATCAACTTTCTTGTCTAAAACTACAGACAGGCGATCGCGATTCGCTACAGGTTGAAATTTTACAGCTTCGGCTTTACCAACCAAGTCAACTGCCAAATGCTTGGCTAAGTCAATTTCTAAGCCTTGCAAATTTCCGTTGGCATCTTTAAATCCCAAGGGACGCAAGTTATCTTTAACGGCAACATTTAAATAGCCCCGCTGCTGAATTTCTGACATTTCGGCAGCAGATGCAGTTAATCCCGTTCCCACTAGAGAAAAGCAAAAAATCCAAAAGATAGTGGCGGATAATACCAGATGTAACCGAGTAATTGTTTGCCGTCTGTTACATCTGTTATACATCCCTCACCACCTTTATCCTTTAGCTTGAAGTGCCAATTCAGCAACTTTGCCGAAACTAGCTGGATCGAGGACTGCCAATTGCGCCAACATCTTGCGATTTAGTTGGATATCAGCTTTTTTCAAGTTACCGATCAACTGGCTGTAACTCAAGCCGTGTTGCCTGGAAGCAGCGTTGATGCGGGTGATCCAAAGGCGACGAAAATCGCGCTTCTTCTTTTTGCGATCGCGGTAGGCACTCCGTAGTGCCTTCATCACTTGTTGGTTGGCAGTTCTAAACAGAGTTGAATGGGAACCGCGAAAACCTTTAGCTAGTTTGAGAATTTTATTGCGGCGTTTGCGAGCTACATTACCGCGTTTTACCCGAGTCATAACTTATTTCCTAAATATACTTACAAATATGGGAGCATCAAGCGAACGTTAAGTTCATCGCGTTCATGTACAAGCGTACTCTGACGCAGACCACGTTTTTTGTTAGAAGATTTGTGTTCTAAAAGGTGGCTTTTGAACGCTTTGCGACGGACAATTTTACCGCTACCGGTGGCACGGAATCGTTTTGCCGCGGCTTTACGAGTCTTTAGTTTAGGCATGGTCTAGCTTTGATTCGACACGATCCATTATTATATACTATTAAAATTGCTATAACTGCAATTAAATAAAGGATTTAGCCAACGGCGATCGCTGTAGATAAACTTAGCTTCACTTATGGATGAGGTCAATATAGTTGAATATGACCCACGTTGGGCGACTTTGTTTACAGAAGAAGCCCAGCGGATTTGGCACGCACTAGGCAATGACTTAGTTGTAGAAATTGAACATATTGGTAGTACCGCAGTGCCAGGAATGTCAGCCAAACCAGTTATTGACATCATGGTGGGAGTGCGTTCCTTGGTAGATGCAAAATCTGCTATTTTGGCTTTAGAATCTTTGGGATACGCTTATTGGCGTGAAGACCCGCGTCCTGGACGAATGTTTTTTGTCAAAGGAATGCCACCATACGGAAAGCAACGTACTCATCATGTTCACATAGTCGAGATTGACAGCGAATTTTGGAAGCGTAAGTTATTTTGCGACTATCTAAGAAAGCATCCTCAAGAAGCGAGACGTTACGAAGCTCTAAAACGCAACTTAGCGGCAAGTTTTCGGAGCGATCGCGAAGCTTATACCAATGGTAAAAATGACTATATCCGTGCTTTGATGGTCAAAGCACGGAATCAGGATATGGGAAAAAGCCAAAGTCATTGATTTATTTAACTTTTTTCAGTGGCGTTGGCTTTGGGATCTAAAATTATTTGCGAAGTGGATTTATTCACATGGTAAGTCCAAGATTGCTCTTTAACCTTGACAATCACTTCCCATCCTTCTACGGGGTCGTACTGCTGGGTGCAGACTTCGCCAAAGTTGAATTGGCAAAGATTTCCAAAGGTTTTTGGTGTAGTTTGAGTAATTTTTAAATCAGTAATTCCCACCCCAGAACGGCTTGAGGCATCGCTCAAAATTGCATCTGCGATCGCCTTCGGCAATGTTTGTGAAGTACTTACTTTGGGATCTAAAATTATTTGCTTTCCAGATTTATCTACATGGTAAGTCCACGAATCTTGGCGGACTTTGACAACTACTTCCCAGCCTTCAATGGGGTTGTATTCCCTAGTACAAACTTCTCCAAATTTGAACACACAGGGATTACTAAAGGTTTTCGATGTGACTTGGGTAATCTCTAATTCCCGTTTACGTAGACCGGAATTATTGGACGCATTTCGTAAAATCTTATTAGCGATCGCTTTCGGTAACTCGTTTGCTTGGGATTGGGATACTTGAGTGCCGTCTGGGTAAGGAATAGCACCAGCAGAATTGTTTTCAATGAGTCCAAATCCACAAGATAGCAAGCTTGTCAACACCAGCGTCAAGAAAATTCCTCTGGGTGACTGGAAGGTACTTTTAATTACGGTAGATGCTTGGGTGATTGATTTCATATATATGTAATGTATTGATTGTTAAAAATTGAACAGATAATATTGCAATTGCAATCATAGTTTGTTTGACGTTGCACTCTTAATTCAGTTTCTTTATTAAAGCAGTGGGGGAGGAGGGGAGAAGTTGCAGTAAGTCTTTCCCCTCTGCCCCTCCGCACCTCTGCCTCTTGTGCCCAATGTCCCATCTCTTATACTTGTTTGCTCATTGCCGCTAAATTCACCACACATTCAGGAAATTGGCGTTTTAATGCTGGAAACACCGGACAAGGCGCTTGTTCTTGTAAATTGTCCGGTTTACTCCAAGTAAAGGGGGCTTTCTGCGCCGCAGACATCCATAACAGAAGCTTTGCTCGTGTCATGGCAACATAGAGTAAACGATACTCTTCAGATGTTTTCAAATTCTTTGCCACCTCCCATGCCTGACTAACATCCGGTATGACAGATTCTTCGTGGAGAGTCGCGCGAATTTGGGCGCGTGCTACTTCTGATAAGGTAAAGTCGCCTAAAAATTGGCTTTGGGGAGGAACCCAAAATCTGCCAGGAATCAAGTTTTCGTGGAGAAAAGGAAGAAACACATAGTCCCAATCTAGCCCTTTAGCTTTATGCATAGTGATAATCGTCAGTTGACCACGACGGGTATAACGTTCTTCCGAATCTTCGGTTTCCACTGGTTCAAAGCGTTCGGAACTAACGATTTCACTTAAAGCTGAAAGCATTCCCCCCATCGAACTATTGCCAGCTATCTGCTGGTTTACCCGTTCTGCGAGTTTATCAGCAGTTGCCAATTCTGCCTGGTCATAATTTAAAGTCAAGGCGAGAAAGGAAATTAGCTGGTAAAGAGGCAGTTCTAAACGAGCGCGGAGTAAGCTGCGACACAAGCGGGCAGCTTTTTGTACTGTTTCTGGCTGGGGTGCTGCTAGGGGGCCAGGATACAAAAACTCTTCTGGAAGACTAGCAAGGGCGTTGAGGTCTTGGGTAGGAATTAATTGGCGCTGTACTAATGCTTCTAGAGCAGCTTTGAGGTAATCGGGGGAGTGAGGGCGATCGCAAAATTGCAATAATGCCAAAATTTCTTGAGGAACATGGGAACGGCGATCGCGTTCTCCCACATCGTAAAGTGTAATTTTATGCTCTTTGCACAGAGGTGTCAGAGCTTCTGCTAACCATCGTCCTTGACGATTTTCTCGGACTAAAATCGCTGCACTATTTTTTGTTGGGTCTTCACCCAATAACTCAATCACCCTTTGAGATAACAATTCAACGGTGTGATGAATGTCACGCGGTGTATAAAGTTCTAAACCTTGTCCTACGGGTGCGGGGTTGGCGTTAGCTTGCGGATCGCCAACTTCCACAGGGCGAATTGTCTGCAAGCGAAACGGTACTTGTCGGTTGTCAGGAGTCTGTTGTTTGTTGTTGGTTTTGGTTGTTGCTAACCACTGATTATTGATCCATTTGAGGGCAAAGTTAGCAGCTTCAATGATAATTCTAGTACTGCGACCAGCTCGATCCATCGTTGCCAATCGTTCGATGCGATCGCACTCTTCGCAAAATTGCCGGAAATAAATCGGATCGGCTGGAGTAAAGGTAGAGTTAATCGCCTGGTTAGGGTCGCCAACTCTGACTAAATTGAGTGGGGAGTGCTTAGAGAAGCGATTCATCCCGTCTGTATTCATCCCCTCATATTCCCGATTACTCGCCAAAATTTCTAATAACTGCGTCTGAAGAGGGCTAGAATCTTGGGCTTCGTCTTCAAAGACGGCGAATATTTGGTTTTGCTCAATGTGGCGGGCACTGTCGTTTTCTAAAACGCGCAGTGCGGCTAAAATCATATCGTCGTAATCTATAAAATCACGCGATCGCATCAAGTTTTGATATTGCTCGTACAATCCTGCTGCTACGCTCAAAATTGCATATTCGTCTGTGGTTTGTTTACTCCACTCCCGCAACAATTCTGGCGATATCCCAGAACTTTTTGCTTCATGAATTACTGTATTAGCCAATTCCGGTAATACTTCTGTTCGCAGCACCGATTGACGACGCAACCTTTCTGTCTCTTCTCCATCAAATTGATGACCTTCCAATAACCGCAAATATACATCTGGATTATTTGTAATCCATTGTTCTACAGCAGTTCTGATAAAGCGGTGACTTTGGGTTGGTGTAATTAATATGACATTTTCTAACTGCAAACCCGACAAATCAGAATGACGGTTGGCAATGTTCAACGCTAGACCATGTAGGGTATAGACAAAAAATCCTGTCTGAGGTAGAGATAAATCATCTCGTAAAAATTTACGAATCTTCGCTTTAATATTGGCAGCAGCGGAGCGAGTAAAAGTAACGACTACCAACTGACGGCGGGAGGATGAACGCTCATATTGACGGGCGATTGCGATCGCTGCTGCCGCCGCCATCCCAGTAGATTTGCCTGCACCAGGAACGGCTGAAATAGCCAAAGGCCCAGATTGCCAATCAGCCATTTGCTGCTGTCCAGGGCGTAGACTGTTGCGGATTGCGAGAATCTTCTCCTGTAAAGAAGGAATAGGCGATCGTTCAGACAATTCTGAGTCAAGTAATTCTTGAACAACAGGAGTAGTAAATTTAGAGTCGGACATTATCAAATTATATATTTTAAATAGATATTGAATTTAATTCCCAAACCACAGAGTATGAATAATCTTTGGTGATTCTTAATCCCAAATTATTAAATAAATTACTCCCCTGTTCTTGCCCTAATTATTCTAGGACACAAGCTATATCAAAAATATTATGTCAATCCCCTGACTGAAGATATAACGCTTGGTTGATTTGTTCAGTTAGGGGATTTTATAACAAAGTTAGACTAGTTCTTTGATACTTTGCCGTTCATCCACAGTTGATTCACTAAAGATCGCTACATACAACCATCCTGCTAAAATAGCCCCAAAGATCGGAGCTATCCAGAACAGCCAGACTTGTGAAAACAGTTGTACACCTGCAAATAGAGCAACTCCAGTACTACGGGCAGGATTAACCGAGGTATTGGTTACAGGAATGCTAATCAGGTGAATTAAAGTGAGTCCAAAACCAATTGCCAGCGGTGCAAATCCTTTAGGAACACGGCTATCAGTCACACCCAGAATAATCAGCAGAAACATGAAAGTCATCACAACTTCAGTAATGAAGCAAGCAAACAGTGTGTAACCACCTGGAGAATGAGTACCGTAACCGTTGGTAGCCAGTGGATTGGAGCCAGTCAGGGTAAATCCAGTTTTGCCGCTAGCAATCAGGTAGATAATGCCCGCACCAACAACTGCACCGATTACTTGAGAGGCGATATAAGGTAGTAAGTCAGATCCCGGAAAGCGCTTACCTGCCCACAGTCCAAAGGAAACAGCTGGATTGAAATGACCACCAGAAATATGACCAAAAGCATAAGCCCCTGTGAGGACAGTAAGCCCGAATGCCAAAGATACACCTACTAATCCAATACCCAATGGAAAAGAAGTATTCTCGCTGATTTTTGCAGCATCTGCTGTGTAGGCTGCGGCTAAAACAGCACTACCACAGCCACCTAAAACAAGCCAAAATGTGCCGATCAATTCTGCCAAACAACGTTTTGTGAGAGACATTTTTAGAAAATTCCTTGTTCCGCTACAAATGAGTAATAGTTACGTTACACAATGTTTAAGTCATTGCTGTCAACAGAAAATCTATTGCCTTTTTTTTGTAATGAAACTAAATTGAAAAAAATCCGAATTTTTTTCTCAATAGTTAATTGTGGTGATAAGATATGAAAATACAGGAAAAGTTTAAATAACAGAAAAAACACTTAATTTCTTAATAATTTTGCTCTCATATTGAAGAAGAAGTCAGGAGTCAGAATCAAGACGCGACGCTCGTGACGCTCGGTCGCCCTTGGCGTCTCCCCTTGGGAGAAGACTCGCGAGTGCGTCTCGCAGAGACGTACTCGCGTTCGTTTGTGTAGCCGCGATTTCTAATCGCCTGGTATATTTGCTTAAATTGCGTAACTTGCTTATTTAGTAATCGTATCAAGGCAAACCCAACAAATCACCAAAAAGGTTGGGTTTAGTTGTTCAACCCAACCTATGATTTTCCTTAACTCAACCGTATTGAGATTTTTGCTCCAGTTAGTTTAATTTTCAACACTCCCATACCTAAAAGTGTGGGAGTGTTACGCAGTTAGCTCATCTAAAATTGAATTTATTCATCAATCTGCCATGAATCTTTAGTTAATTCTTCATCCAGAATTTTCTTAGGACGCACAATGATAATAATTTGTCCTAGTAGAGGAATTTCTGGCTCAGTTTCAAACCATTGAAAATCTAATTCACCACCATTTTCAACAACAAAATAGCTGGAGGCATCCCATTCTCGTTGGGCACGATCTATGACAACTACGACTGGCCCTATTTGGCTTTGGGTTTGAATGGGGAAGCGATCGCTATTCGCTAAAATTACTACTGGATCTTCTGCCGCCAATAGCACTTGCCAACCTGGTAAGGGTATCCAAGCTTGTTCTCCAGAAAACTTGACCATCCGAAATGGTTCGATTTCTGTCAGTATGGGCACAGCTTGCAAGTCTTGGCGTGATAATGGCAACTCGCCTACTACGGGCAAAATTCGGGGTAACTGTTCTTCAAATTCCAGGCGGTAAAACGGTAAGATTGGCGCTGGACGCTGGGGAACGGTAGTAAAATCAGTTAGTAACTGTTCGATTTTTTGCCTTGCACCTGGCGTATGAGCAAAACGCAAACCTTTGGCGATTAGGCGCGATCGCTGTTGTAAATCTGCATTTTGGCGTGCCAGTTTCCAAACTTGGTGAGCAACAGCATCCCCAGGATGGGCAGAAAACCCTTCTGGTAAAGTGCGGAAATAGGAGAACTCTTTAAGTGCTTTTGCTATATCCCGTGCCTCATCAGCATCAACATTGTGGACGAAGATTAGTTCGGCGGCAGCGGCGCGTTCTTCTTGAGTAAGTAAACGTAGCTCGTACAAAACATCGCTGCCGCGTGTAGTATAGTGCGATTGCGTTTCTGCCGATACTCCAAACTTTTCCAAAGAATTGTAAACTTGAGAACCAACAACCACCTGGTTTTGTTGAATCGGCTCAAATCCAGTCGCCTCAAAAATTTCTTGGGGGTTATAACCGATTTTTAGCAACGAGGCGATCGCGGTTCCCCATTCCACCCAGTTGCCTTGTTTTTGCCTCAGTCTTCGCAGTAACTCTTGTGCTACATCATTGTTAGCATTATCTTCGGGATTCTGAGTGTTGGGTGGTAGATCAGTCATAATCGGAGTGCAAGCTTCAACTTGAGAGGTTAATTAACACCTCATGAGCAAGTATTATTCTAATCTATACCCAGACCTACACCTCATCCACGATCAAAACTGCCATAGTTTTGCTGATTTAGTTAGTTTTTCTGGTGGAACATTTTTTAATTCAGATATTTGGGCAGATAAATTTCCTCTGTAGCGCTCACTATTCGCGTTCTAAAATATGCAAAATAACTCCGTATAAACCCTTGGCGATTTTCGGCTATTCTCAACTAAACTTGGTATGGAATATAACAAGAGAGTAAATATTTAAAGGAAAATCTTATGGATAAACCTAATCTCGAAATTGATAAAGTCCAATCTCAAGTTATGACTCTCGAACGACCAAAAAAGCTGAAAATACTGGTAGTTGACGATGAGCCAGATAATCTCGATTTACTTTATCGCACATTTCGACGCGACTTTAATGTTCTGAAAGCTGATAGTGGGGTGAATGCTCTACAAGTTTTGGCAACAGAAGGGGAGGTAGCGGTGATTATCTCCGATCAACGGATGCCAGAAATGAAAGGGACTGAATTTCTCAGCAAAACTGTACCTCAGTTTCCCGACACAGTAAGAATAATTCTCACTGGATTTACTGATATAGAAGACTTGGTAGAAGCAATTAATGCCGGACAAGTCTACAAATATATCACCAAGCCTTGGGACCCAGGGGAACTAAAGGCAGTGGTGCAAAGAGCAGCCGAAACCTACGACTTGCTGAAGCAACGTACAGAAGAATTACGCCGTGCTCATGCTCAAATGGCGCTGCTGAGTGTTTTGGTACAGGTAACTCAAGCCGCTTCTAGCTTAGAAGAAACCCTCGCTCCCATTGCTAGAGCTGTGAGTGAAACTTTTGGGGCAGACGGCTGTATTTTACAACTTACAGATGGAAATACTCTGGTTGCAACTCAAGGAACTTACAGCGACACAGGTACAATAGAAAATTGGCTATCTCTTGACCCACTAACCAGGGAAGCGATCGCCACGGGAGAAATGCAACTTTCCTTAAATGTACTTAAAGACACTAAATTAGTTGATGCGATTCACTACCCAAATACTGGTGTGCAAGCACATTTAGTGATCCCAATTAGCTACCGTAATCAACTTTTGGGTGTATTGTCGCTACAGTGGAAACAACCTTGCACTTTGCGAGAAGATGAATTGGTGCTAATTAATTTATCAGCACAACTGGTGGCGATCGCTCTGACTAGTAGTCACTCTCATTAAGGTATTGTGTAGTTGTCTGTCATTAGTCATTTGTCCTTTATCCTTGGCAAATGACGAATGACTAATGACCAATGACTTATTGACCAATGACTAACGAAATTCAATCCATTTTTAACCGTATTGCTCCAGTTTATGACCAGTTAAACGATTGGTTGAGTCTGGGACAGCATCGAATCTGGAAGGAAATGACAGTAAAATGGAGTGCAGCTAAACCAGGAGATACTGCATTAGATTTGTGTTGCGGTAGTGGTGATTTAGCTTTACGTTTGGCACGGCGTATCGGAGCAACAGGACAGGTGTATGGAGTGGATTTTTCCCAAAACCTTCTAGAAAAAGCTCAAGAACGCTCACATTGGCAGTACCCCCAACCTGCTATTAGCTGGGTTGAAGCTGATGTCCTCAATTTACCCTTTGAAGATAACCAATTTGATGCTGCAACAATGGGCTATGGTTTAAGAAATGTTAAAGATATTCCCCGCAGTCTCCAAGAGCTATATCGTGTTTTGAAGCCGGGAGCTAAAGCCGCAATTTTAGACTTTCATCGACCGAGTAATCCTCAGCTACGTGCCTTTCAGCAGTTGTATCTGGACAGTTTTGTAGTGCCGGTTGCCAGTTATTTAGGCTTAAAAGAAGAATATGCTTATATCAGTCCCAGCTTAGATCGCTTTCCCATCGGCAAAGAGCAAATAGAGTTAGCTCATCAAGTTGGTTTTGCAGTTGCCACACACTACCCCATTGCGAACGGTATGATGGGAGTGCTAGTGCTTAGTAAGTTAGGAGTTATTAGTTAAAAGTTATGAATTATGAGTAGTGATAAATTCTCATTTAAAATTTATCATTCCTAACTCCTAACTCTTGTACAGACGCGATTAATCGCGTCTCTACTGTTAACTCCTAACTCTAAGCTCTAACCTCCTAACTTTTTTAATTCTTCCCTTGGACTGGTCTCATCTTTGGCTTTATGTGTCTCCCCCGGTACTGGGTGGAATTATTGGCTATTTCACAAATGATATAGCCATCAAAATGTTGTTCCGTCCTTACCGAGCAATTTATATCGCTGGACGAAGAGTACCCTTCACCCCTGGATTGATCCCCCGCAATCAAGAACGTCTAGCTAAGAACATTTCTAATACAATCATGGGGTCACTATTGACACCACAAGAATTGCAAAATCTGGCACGGCGTTTGTTGCAAACAGAACGCGTGCAATCAGCAATTCTCTGGTTGTTGCGGTTGGCAATTGAACAAATCAAGACAGATAAAAATGAGAAAAGTGCCAAAATTGTAGCGGGAATTTTGCGGGATTTACTAGGGGAGTCCTTGCCACGATTGCTCAAGGTTTTAGCGCGGCGTGAAGATTTTTTAGAAGCGCAGATAAATCAAATTTTTGACCAGATATTGCTGGAATTTCAACTTAGTGAAGAACAATCTACGCGGCTTGCTGATTGGTTGTTGCAAGTAGTTTTACCGCCGGATATTTTACGCCAAACGATAGTTGATTTTTTGACCGATCGCACCATTCAAATTATCGATGAAGGCTTCCGCGAAAAAACCAGTGGGACTTATTGGGTAGTAGCAAATTTGTTTGGCTTACGTAATACTCTTACACGCCTACGAACTTTTTGCTTGGATGAAAAAGAGGCTGCTAATAGTCGTTTACAGGAATTGACTCAAGATTTGCAGATCCGCGATCGCATTCGGAAATTGCTGCAAAATTTATCATTACAAAACTTGCCAATGGGTACGGTGCGTCAACTCCGAAAAACCACCCGCGAAAGTGTCCGCCACTACCTGCAAAATAGTGGCAGCGATTTTTTACAAGGATTAACTGATTCTGTTGATTGGGAAAATATTGCTGTCGTACTGCTGAATCGTGTTAGTGCTTCACCAGTTGTCAGTACTTCTTTAGAAGTAATGAGTCAAGAGTTGGCTCTAATTTTAGAGAAATATTTGGAAAAAGATTTAGAAGCAATTGTGGCACAGGCGATTCCAATTTTATCGATAGATGAAGTGATCGTTGACCGGGTAAAATCAACTTCACCGGCTGATTTGGAAGCTGCCATTGAAGGAATTGTGAAAAATGAATTGCAAGCAATTGTGACTTTAGGTGGTGTTTTAGGTTTTGTTATCGGGTTATTGCAGACGGTATTTTTAATACTAAGTCAATATTAATTGTTTCTTTGTAACTGTAAATTTTTGTCAAATTATAGTTGCAATTTCGTCAAATTATGAAGTGAGGAGAATTGAGCGATGTCTACGACGGGCTACGCCAACGGCTGCGCTCAGGAACCACCCATCGTAGACATCGCTCTTGTTTATATTCAGAGTCACTCAGATTCATCCACAGGGTAATAATTACAAATTATGTTGACCTACCTTCTAGGTGATTTACAAGATAAATTACCACTTGACGCATCTGCTTTTGGGGAAAGCGGCGATACACTCGCAAGCGATAATCAATCATACGAAATGGGATATTAGAATCGGGTTGAGTCTGAAACTCTAGGTGAAGCACTACCTCTGTTGATTCCAATAAAATTAGTGCATCGGCTCGAATGGGTTCTAGCGAGAGTTCAGAAGGACTTAATTCAGTCAGGGAAATGGGTTCTCCTAGCAGCCAGGTAGCAAAATCTATGGAAAAGTTTTCGGCGAGGAATTTGCAGATGTTATCAAACATCCAAAAATGCTACCACTCCAAAACTTCAAACTGAGTCATAGTTACGAAAAAACCATCTTTAATGACACGAAAATTGAAATTTTGAAACAGCGATCGCTTAACTCAATATCTGTGCTAAATTCAGCACAAATCCTGGTAATACATCTTCTCCTGATAAGCTAGTAGGCGATTGCAGAATCTCAACATCCTGTCCTGGGCGATAAATTTCCACCTGTTGATTTTGCGGATCAATCAACCATCCTAAACGCACACCGTTATCAATGTACTCCTGCATTTTTTGTTGCACAGTCTTTAAGCTGTCTGAAGCAGAGCGTAATTCTACCGCAAAATCGGGAGCAAGCGGTAGGAATTTAGCAGGGTCTGGATTAAGGGCTTCTAATCGCTCTCGGCTGACCCAGGATGCATCTGGAGAGCGATTTGCACCATTGGGGAGTTTAAAACCCGTTGAAGAGTCAAAAGCCAAACCTGTGCCATCAGCGTCAGCCCAAAATTCTAACTGGGCTGTTAGTTTTGAATTTCGATTTCCGCTTTCCCATCCAGTTGGTGGCATAATAATTAATTCTCCCTCTGCCGTGCGCTCAAGTCGCAAATCTCGATTATTCTGACACAGTTGGAAGAACTGCTCATCTGTTAATTCAATGGTAGGGCTGAGGTTCAGAATCAGGGCAGTCATAATTGCCTCTCAAGCTTTCTAACTGTAGCGTAGCATTGGGTTAACCTAGTATGTTAACCATATAACAATTACCATGCTTACTAGAAAGCTATTTCTAATCATGTAAAAATTTGTTTCACTGTTATCTGTCTGATAAGAGCAGATGAGAGTTGATGTTTTTTCTCTCAGCTTCTACTCACAATTTGCCAAAAGCCTGAAAAGTGGCAGTCTGATTTTCTAAATACCTATGACTTCATGCTAGATGCGGAAAATCGGTTTGTTTCATCAAAAATTTTATGTTTGACTCTTCAAGGGATGCTTTATCATCAAAGGCTCAATATATGCTTGTAGAGTATCTTTAACTTTAGAAGGTTGACGAACTGGAGCGATCGCAGAATAATCCGGTTTTACTGTCCAGTCGTAATGGCGAAGTAGTGCGGAAAGCACGATTTTCATTTCCATCTGGGCAAATTCCATACCTAAACAACTGTGCGAACCATGACCAAAACCCACTAATGCTAAAGGATGCTTCTTATCTTCTTCACGAGGTGGTGCAAAGCGATCGGGGTCGAAGCGATCGGGATCGGTGTACAGTTCTGGTAAACGGTGAGTCAGCATCGGCGAGATAGTCACAAACCAACCAGCAGGGATACGATAACCTCCATACTCAATATCCTTGAGGACACCACGATTATAGGCATACACTGGTGGATAGAGCCTTTCTGCTTCTTTTAGGACGTTGGTTAACTGTGGAAGTTGTTTGAGATGAGACAGGTTAAGGGAATTATTTCCCACAACTGCTAATTGTTCTTTACGCAGTCGCTCTCGCCATTCTGGGTGATTACCTAATTCAAAGATTACCCAAGTCAGTAATGAGGCTGTTGTCTCATGTCCAGCAAATAGTAATAATAATGCCTCGTTGATTACCTGTACTTCGCTCAACTTATTGCCGTCTTCATCAACAGCCGCTAGCAGCAATCCCAAAACATCTTTTGATTCTTCTAAGTTACCTTGCTCAATACGTTGGGCGATTTCTTGACGCAAGAAAGCCACTAATTTACCCCTAGCATTTTGACCGCGACCATATAAGGTAAAAGGGACATTCCATTTTAATATCGCCATACTGCTATCTAGCAGTTGTGTAAACCACTGACTGGTTTGCTCAACTTCGCTCTTATTCTGACTTCCCAAAAACAAGCGAGTAGCAACCATCAGGGTAAGCTGACGGAAACTAGAATTTAAGGAAATCGTTCCTCGCTCTCCCCAATCTTTGAGGAAGTCTTGCACAATATTTTGAATGGTATCGAAGTATGTAGCGATCGCTTTTCCGTGAAATGCTGGATACATCAAGCGACGGGTTAGGCGATGTTCTTCCCCATCTTGTAATAAAATATTGTTGCCAAATGTTGATTCTAAGAAATACCAACCGATCCGCGACGACATATTTTCAGCTTGTTCTACCAGCACCAGCCGATTAGCATCAGGGCCAATTAAATAAGCACGTTTGTATCCCATGACGCTCGTCTTAAAAACTGAACCATGCTGCTGGAATCGTCGCCATAGATACAGTTCTAAATCCCGAAATATTTCTAAAGTCTCCCCCAAGATGGGCAAGCCATAACTACCAGGCATTTCCTCGGCTGATTTTAGCTGCCGCATATTTGAGTACCTCCAGCAGTAATTAGCTACAGTTTAATTGTAAAGGGCAGTTAGGCTTTGCAAATCAAAATTACCAATTGTGGTAGAGTTTTTCTGCGTAGAACATAATCTCTTCATTTGGCAATCTAATTTTTGGTTTTTGTCGAGGATATAAACTTTCGACAGCACTTGTATCTTGCTCAATAACAGTGGCTGCGGCTTGTAAAACTGAATTTTTAAACAGAAATTTCATCACAGGATTGACGATTTTGGCATACATCAAAATAAACGTCTTGGTAATTTTTTCTGTTTCCGGGTAGAGAATATGAATTTGAGCAATATCACCAATAGGGGTTTCAGCCAACAAAGCTGTAGTGGGAGCATCCAGTTTTGGAAGATTTATCATTTATGGGAAAATGTAAAGGGAAAT
>NZ_JABXKN010000005.1:0-19764 GCF_017115065.1 Nostoc sp. JL23 | reverse complement strand
CACCCTAATTTTAATTTTTTGCCTCTGAATGCTCTCAAATACTTATTTTTTCGTAGCTCCTTTTAGTGATCGCCTATTGTACCCAAGTTTCTCAAATCCAGTCCCCGTGAGCATTTGCCATTTGTGGATGAGTCTATTGGGGTGGGTTCCTCCTGGTTGGAGGCTGGTTGTAAAATTCCACTGATTTTAGCCCTGATTGGGCTTTTTGTAACTCTTTGGAATTATTACTGCTTTTCGCTAACTCAGATGCCTTAATGTATTCGGATTTAGCCTCCTTTGGCAACTTGGCCTTCAGATAGCGATCGCCCAGTACTCTGTAAAGAGTCGGATTTTGGCTATTAGTTGCTGTTGCCATTTTTAACATTTCGATTGTTTCATTTAAAAGATTTTCTGCCGTATAAATAGCATCTATGTCAAGAATAGTTTCATCTGGAGGTAGCCCTAAGTCTTTGATGCGTTTAATCTTTTGTGCAATTTGTTCTTGGGAAGCTACAGACAATACGTCCACAAACGTTTCATCATAGCTAAAAGCTTGACCATCAATATATGCAAAGACATCTATTGTATATGGAGTACCCGGTTGAAATTCTTTTTCATCACTTGGGTAGGCAAGCCGAGTTTGATTTACAACTTTTTCCCACCCAAACTCGTAACTTTTTACTTTGACTTTGTAAGAAGTAGCACCCTTAACAGCAGTCCAAGTTATTTCTGGACGGGAATTCAATGTTGATGTGCTATAGGGAGAAATGATTGTTGGCTCATCGCTCCCTTCTGTGCCACCTTTTCGTATATGACACGCATTAGTATTGGTTGGATTGCAAGTGGATAAGGCTTCGTCAGGTTCTGCACATTTATCAAGAGGAATAGTTCCACTAGATAAATTTAAAATGTTTCCAGAACTAAAGCATAAAAATTCTACATAATCACCATTCGCAACTTCTATCGTATCTCCCTTACAAATTAAGCTCCCTGCTGACAAGTGCTTGTGACCCTTACTTATTATCCTTCCCATTTGTGGATCACAATGAACCTGATTTCTTCTTACTCTTATGAGCGGTACATTTGCTAGCAATGGTAGATGAATTAGTATTAGAGAAGTTAAACAGCACATTCCCTCAAAAAACATCAGCTTTTTCATTGTTTTACAAACATAATTTGTTTGCTCATCTTATCATTTATCAAGTATGCGATCTAGCAGTTCTTGTCTCCAGCGAAACACCTCTGGTAGACTAGATTTAGTCAAGATACAAGCATCTATATAAGCTCTGGCGTAATTAAGTTGACCTAATGATTCTTCTATTTGAGATAGCAAACAATATGCATCTGTTCTTTCGCTATCTAACTTTGTCGCTTTTTCTAGATACTTTTCGGCTTCAGTTAACTTATTTTCCATTAACCTTGACCATCCTAAATCTTTATACAACGATGCTTGTAACTCTTTATTATTAGTTTTTTGTAACCCGTTTAAAGCTAAAGTAGCTGCCGCTTTATAATCCCCTTTTTTATTTTTCAACCTTGCTAAAGCTGCAACGGCAAATATAGCTTGATCGCTACTTCTAATAGCAATTTCATATTGCTTTTCTGCTAAATCATATTCTCCCTGTCCATCATAAAAATCACCTAATCCGTAATGTGATTCCCATTTGTTAGGTTTTAACTTAAAAATTATTTCGTAAGTTTTATTAACACAATTATAGTCGTATAACTGCTGACACGCAATTGCTAAATTATTATACGCAGTATCGTCTTTCGGGTTGTAATTTATAGCTAGTTCGTAATTCTTTCTAGCAATTTTTGGTTCATTTTGATGACGAAAACCTTGCTCAAAATAGAAACTAGAGATTGAATAAGTTAACTCATGATTAAAACTGACTGCTCCTTGAAAGTTTTTATCAGCTTGGGCTAACTGATTTTCTGTATAAGCTTTTTTCCCTTGGATTAAAAGATAATCTGCTACTACAGTATTTAATTTAGAATTTAATTGAACTGCTTTTTTAAAATTATTTTTAGCTTCATCAAATTTATTTTCTTGGTAAGCTTTCTTTCCTCCATTCAAATAATAATTTGCTACAAAAGGGAGAGAGCTATATATTATACCTACTAGACCGAAAATTCCCAATATCCCTAAACTAATTTTAAATAATTTTAATTTAACTAATCGCTGAATTTTTGTTTGAAGTGGTAATCGTTCTAATCTCTGAATTATTACTTGAGTGCTTTGTGGCCGTTGCCCTGGAAAAGGAGCCATCAAATCATCTATCAAATCAGCAATATTTTTATCTATATGCTGTGCTTTATCTCTCCAAAGTAATTTTCCTGTTTCATCGTCACTCTTAATCTTAATCAGAGGAATTCCAGTGACTGAATATACCAAAGTTCTACCAAGTGCATAAAAATCTGATTGTGGTACAGCTTGCCCATTAATTTGCTCCAAAGGAGAGTAACAAGCTGTCCGAACAGCGGTTACTTCATAACCCAGACTAGTAACCGTGCTAGTCCCTCCACTAGTACTAACTTTTGCCAAATATGTTTTTGTAATTTCTCTCGCACCTCCAAAATCAACAAGTGCTAGTTCTCCATTCGGTTGACAAATAATATTCTCTGGTTTTATATCTCTATGGAAAAAACCAGAACGATGAACTAGGTCAAGAATCTCAATTAATTGAAACAACCAATTGTATGCTAGTTTTTCCGTAATTTTCCCATGAGATTCTATCCACTGCTTTAAATTCTCTCCTTCAAACTTTTGCATTACTATACAAGGCAGCTTGAGGAGATCATCATTTAATGTAAAAGTAAAGTAATCTTCTCTATGAGACTTAGGAATTCCAGGATGCTTAAGGCTTTGTAATATTAGAGCTTCCCTATGAAATAACTCTGCGTATTTAGTATCATCATTCCAATACAATACTTTCAGTATTCTTGTTTGAGATTCTGACGAATGTATCCCAATATCTTCTACCTCAAATACATCCGTATAATTGAATTTACCCTGTATAAATGTTAACGGTCGCACTAAACGAATACGCCCGTTGATTAGCAAGGGATTACCACAAGATAAACAAATTTCTTGCTCATCAGGATTGTGGCGTTCCTTACAAAAAGGGTTTATACAGTAACTCACAAAATATTAACTGTTTGTGTAGATTTTTTGGGTTTATTGGACTTTTCATCAATTAGCCCAAGGGGATCAATTAAGATGTATTTTTTAATGACTGGTTGTAAAGTATACTTAGTTTCTTTTTTGTCTGGATCATTGCTCCTTTCAACTAATGAGCGTTGTTCTAATATATCTATGTCTGCCATAATTTCAAAAATAGATAAATGTAAACCTAATTGCTCTTTTAGATCATCAATGAGTTTAGTGAAAGGTATAGAAGTTGAATCTTTTTCTAATTCCTGCGCTAAGTAAATTAATATTGTTTTTTGAAGATTATTCAAGAAACCATTTGGCTCAAATTGCTTGTGTAGCATTGCTTGAAATCGAGAGCTAATTACAGTAGTTCTATATTCAAAAAAACTTTCGATGTTTCCTCCAAAGAAACGATGAATTTTCTCCGCAACTGCCTCTAGTTCTGATGGATTACCTCTATATATTTCAATTAGTTTTTTGCATTCATCTCCAGATAATCCTTTTTCATAGAGCATCTGCATGGCTGCAATGGAATCTAAACCTTCCAACTTCCAATATAAAAAAGGTAAATTAGTTGTTACATGGGTAAACTCTTTTAAAGGTATTTGGCTTGTAACAATTGTGCAGCTATATTTTTGCTCCTTTGCTAATTCAATAAATAACTTTTCATACCCTATCTTTTTTTTAAAACTTTCTGATGAAGCTAATTTTTCAAAACTATCTATTACTAATAAACAACGATATAAGGATAGATGTTTTGATATTAAAGAAATTTTATAATCTAAACTCTTATTAGTACCTTTTTCTATATTTAAAACTTCAATTAATTCATTAATTAATTCCTCTATAGAAGAACAATTATCAGCTTGTTTCCAAACAACATAATCGTAGAAGCTTGGGTTCTCAAAAATTATTTCTTCTACTAACTTAGCTGCAAAATAAGTTTTACCAATTCCACCAACTCCTATTAAAGTTATACAACGCTGATTAAAAAGTCTAATTTGGTTTTTTAGACAGTTTAGGTCTTCTTCTCTACCAAAAAAAGATTTTAATTTAGGAAATTCTCCATAAAATTTAGTTTTGCCTACTAAGGAATCGCTATTCAGTTTAGATGCTTCAAGTTGGACATAATGTTTTTTGATTTGTTTAAGTAAAATCTCTTTGAAGTGTGTTTTTTTTACCTTCACTCCACCGAGGGCTTCTGACAGCATTAACCATAATCGGGGGCCTACCTTCTGTTGCAAGTAATACGTATTGTATTCAGATTCACGCGCTATGTCAGTATAGTCTTTCCCGCCCCATGACCCTTTGATTATAAGCTTTTCGGGTACTGACAGACGAGTTCCCGTATGCTGAAGCACTTGCTCTTCCACAAATTTTAGTACTTCTTCTATATCTATTGTGTCTAAATTATTACTAGCAACCATATTAGCTTGTATCGCAGGTACACTATAGTCAATAGTTTATATTCATTTTTACTTAAATTAAATATCTACATTTTAATAATTCTTAATTAGATATCCTATTTCCAAATTGTCTGTTTAAGCTATAAGATTATAATGCTAAATTATACAGGTAGCAAAAGCACATCTTCAGTGTGTTCTCCCAGTTACAGTCAAACTAAGTTTATTGACAGACTTGATTGCATAGCCAATCAGTAGTTAATTCAGTAACTATCTACCCTTACTAATTAGTTTAATTAGTAAGTCTACAGTTGCATTAGATTCAGTTATACCTCTAAGTGTTAAAGCCTAAGTCTGACATTAATGCAGGTATAGGCGCTTAAGCCAAGCACGCTATATGAGGATCTTACAAATTCTCAGAATATCTCTTAATCAGTTCTTAACGGAGGTGGCAAGATTTAAAGTAAAAAATCAGGATAACGTTAGATTTCAGACGGACACAACTTCTGTACAATCAAGCTAGTTAAAAAGAGGCATGGAGGTGAAGAATTTACAAAAATACGCACATTTTACGCAAAAAGCGCCACTAAGGAGCAGCGCTTCGTGCGTTCTATAAAACCCATAGTTATCAAGAGCGGGGTTGATCTCGAAGGAACAAAATAAGTTGTCGTTGAAGTTTGGCGACCGAGACGACTACTAAATTTGTCCGAGAGTATAATCCGCGCTGCCAGATCCATTATATGATCTGCCGCTTGGAAAGTCCATTCCTTGCGGTATGTTTTGGCTGTCGAAATTCATAAGTTTTTGTAAAGTTAAGTTTGATGAAGAAAAATTGCGAATTTTATAGCAAAAAGCAGTAGCAGCGCGAATAACAGTTACCAGTTACTAGTTACCAGTTATCAGTTGGAATTTACAGTCCTTGATAACTGTCAACTGTTGACTGTTAACTGATGTAACCCCCTCTGAACTTGTAAACCAAGTAATCAGGGAAAAATATCGTGATAATAAATAGAGAATGCCTCAAGAGCGCAGTAGTAGAGCGCATGGGGTCGGATGGTGCGTTATCTGAGACTTGCCGCAGGAGCGTCTACGCACAGCAACTTTCTGCTGTGGCGTTGGCGAGTGGGAAAAGTTTCAGTAATATTACTTTGAGATTAGACACACCTCTCTCCAAGGAATTCCGAGGGGAGAACCGATGAATGCAGAGACAATTGAATACCCAAACAATCTCACGGCTGCTGAACACCATGAGTTAACAATTGGTAGTGCGATTCATCCGGCGCTGGTCGAGAGCAACTTCTTCCACATTGAAGGAGAATCAGTCTACGACTACCTGTTCATATCTGATAAAATCCCACGTAAGAATGCGGGTCGGGTAACAGATGGATACATAAAAATGTATCAGCACCTATTACTAGGTGGGACGTGGATTCAGTCACTTGACCCATTCAAAAACTGGCAACCGATGGAGTGGGGAAGAATTAAGCCCAACTTCCCGCGCTTTGACTGGGAAAAAGGCAAGCCAGTTAAGTACGAGTCACCCCCCAAAACCCCCAACCGCGTTACCTACTTTGATGTCGCTAACCCTATCTGGGACAGAGTTGCAAAGCGTTATTTAATTAAGCGCTATCATTCGCTTTTAGCATTGCGCTTGCTGGATCAACTCAATCCACTAATATTTTGGGAGTGGGTGAAACAGCATCCAGAGATTCCGATAATATTATGCGAAGGGGAGAAGAAAGCCGCTTGCTTGCTTAGTTTAGGGTTTGTAGCGATCGCACTCCCAGGAATTTGGAACGGGCGCGTGGGCAAACAGGATTTTGATGAACGGTTGCATCCAGATTTAATGCCCTTGGCACAACCGGGACGCAAGTTCATTATTTTATTCGATTACGAAACAAAAGCTAAAACCAGGTGGTCGGTGTTTCAAGCCACTGTTCGCACTGCAAAAGCAATCGAATCGGCTGGTTGTGAATGTGAAGTTGCATTACTGCCGGGGACAGAAAAAGGCGTTGATGATTTCGTGGTTGGTCGCGGTGAAGATGCTAACGCTCTACTGACCGCAATCATCGATGATGCTAAATCACTTGCTGATTACAAGCGCTCGTATCGGGCTAAAAAATGGGGACTAAGTAAATATAAACCAGATGTCACAGTCAATATTAAATATTTGACCCAAGCACTCTGCATTCCGGATCTGGAGGAAAAATGTTCATCTGTCCCGCCACTTTATGATCTGGCAGAAGAAAAATTGTTTACCCCAAGTGTTAGCTCTACAAGCTGTGGAGAGGTAGAAGGAAAACAAGAGTTAATAATTTCTGACTGCCCTGACCACAAACCCAGTACCCAAAATCCCAAAAAGTCTTTCCGTTTTCCAGAAAAAGGACTAGTCGTACTCTGGAGCGACATGGGCACTGGTAAAACTGAACTTATGCGCTGGTGGCGTGACCAAAACCCCGATGCCAGATTTCTCAACAATGGGCATCGCGTAAATTTGCTGAAAAATCTTGCCGAACGCTTGCGGACGGCGATGTATTCAGACTTGGGTTACACAGGTTTAGCCCAGGCTCAAGCCCTTAGTATTACTATTGACAGCCTGCATAAGCTGAATACTCAGTCTCTCACCTACGGCTGCATATTTATAGATGAAGCCTGCCAATACCTCACTCACCTACTACACAGTAATACTTGCAAACAACACCGTGCAGCAATACTTGAAGTCCTTGAATATATAGTATACAACGCGCCACTGGTCGTCATCGCTGATGCACACATGGATGATTTAACGGTAGACTTCTTTCTTGCAATGCGACCAAAAGGTGAAGTACCTTACATCATTAAAAACGAGTGGCGAAACGGTTCACGCACAATTTATTGGTACGAGGGGGATAATGAGAGCGCCCTAGTCGCCCAAATCTCGGCAGCGCTGATGCTTGGTGAGAAAGTTATGGTTGCCAGTGACAGTAAGCGTTTCATCAAAAAACTCGACAAATCCTTTACTATCAAGTACGAAGAATCTAACTCCGAAAAATCACATACACCAAAAAAATGGCGTATCTGGTCTGTTCATTCAGATAATTCTGGCAGTGATGAGAATGTCGCTTTCATCAAAGATATCACCAACGCCGTCAAAAACTTTGATGCCTTGTTCACCTCTCCCAGCCTCGGTACTGGTGTTGATATTTCGGAGTATCATTTTGACTTAGTGTTCGGTGTGTTTCACGGCGTTTCCCAAACCGCTACTGAGTGCGCTCAACAACTGTACCGTTATCGTCCAAAAGTCCCGTTTCATATTTGGGTGGCCCCGCGTCCTCCCTTTGGCTACCAAGATACAAACGCATCCAAGATTAAAGAGCGCTTGCTCCAAACCAATGAAATGACCGCTTTTCTGTTGCGGATTGACCGTCAAACAGGCAAGCGGGGCGCAGAGAAAGATTGGGCGCTTGAGGCTTACTGCCAAATTATGGCTAACCGCCACTATTCTCTTAATAATCTGCGTGATGATTTGCGATCGCTGCTCACCGAAATGGGCAATACATTTATATGTGTGGGCAGTGATGATGATACTCAATCCCGTGAAAGTTTAAAAGCAGCAGCAGAAGCTTTGGATCGTGCCCACACTTCGGCTGTTGCCAAGGCTAAGAATATTACTTTGAGTGAGTACCGCGCCCGTCAGAGCAAAGATTACCTTGACCCTAGCGAAATTTTTGAATGTGAAAAGAAACGCATTTCTGATTCTTACGGCATCGAAGTAACCGAATCACTTGTAGAAATGGATAAAGGTGGTCGCTTAATTAGAGCAATTGCTGGACTTGAGGCCATTTTAGCAAAGCCTGAAGAATCAATTGTTGACCCCAAAACTGGGCAAAGTTATCCTACCCCACCAACAATTGTCACCCAAAAAGACCGCACTGAGCGCGACAATCTACCTTTGTGCATCGACTGGGGTAATTACTCCGCACGGTGGCTGGCTAGATTTAACCTGGGGCTGCATCAGATTCTTAAACGTTTAGTGAGGGGTGAGGAATTTACCGCCTCGGATTCAACCTTACTCAAGATGACGGAGATCGCTATACATTGTGCTGCTCACGTCAAAGCAATTCTTGGGTTTACTATTCCACATGATTGTAAACCTATTTGGTTGCTAGGAACTTTAGTCGAGCAGCTGGGGCTAAAACTGACCTTCCGTAAGCAGGGTAAACGGGGTCAACAGGTGAAACTTTTCTCTTTATCTAAAGAGCAATTGGAATTTGCAATGCATGTAATTGCTCATCGTCAAACGAAGCGTAATCAAAAAGAAAATCGAACCTATTATGCTGCCGAAACCCCTGCTGTGTATAGTGTAAACCCTAATCACCAGGCCGTATCCATCCCCCCCCTTGATGCTATAGGGAACTCCCATTGCCAAGGGGAGGATACTACCGAATTTGAGTCGCCTCCGACCGATCGCATTACGCTACTCCACTGCGTAGAAATACTTCGATCTGGCATTTCTCGTGGAGTGGACGCAATTAAAGGCATTCTCAAGCGATGGCAGAGTGATTTGCGCTGGGAGGTGGTGCTGGAGTTGGAGACGGTCGCGGCAAATGAGCTACGTAACCTAGAGCAATCTGTGCCTCATTTTTATCAATGGCTCGATGAAGAGGTGTTGCCTATGGAATTGTAAATGGTTTTTTGGGAAAATCCTTATAGCCTTTATTGACCATCAGTCCTGTCTAGATCAACTAAGATGCATTTCCTGATCTATCACTCCGTTGATAACTTCGTGTTATCCGCATTTTGCTTGTCTTGATTGTTGCTGCTAATTGATGGCGGTGATAGCATCGACAACGCCGCGATCGCACCCCGGACTTGGGATGGTTCCACCTCCAGATAATTTTGCAGTTGCTCTAAGCTGCGATGTCCACTGATTTCTTGGATGACTCTCAGAGGAATTCGGGCATTGCTCATGAAAGTAAGTGCAGTTCTGCGGCAACTGTGTGTGCTTGCTCCTTCGATGTCCGCACGTTCGCAAGCTTGTCGGAAGATTAGGCTTGCATATTCTGAGTGCAAGTGACCGCGCCCCCATCGACCAGGAAACAAAAAACCGTCACGGGAGTTTGTCGGTTTGTAAGTAGCTAAGAAGTTCCTTAGTTCTGACAAAATCGGAATGCTGCGGGTAGCTAACTTTCCCTTGCTATTCCCTTTACGGATGATCAGCTCTGCTCTGATCCGTCCCTTGCTGTTATAAACATCTTTAATTTTTAGGGTAACTGCTTCATTGACGCGGCAACCCGTGTACAGCATCACGCCTATTAGGGTTCTGTCTCGCTCTGTGGTTAACCCCAAAGTAAACAGACGCTGGATTTCTTCTGCCGACAAAACCTTTGCCTTCCCGTGACGGTCAATTTTCACAGCCCCGAACCCCCGATAGTTAATCATCCTATCAGCGATCTGAAACATTACAGTTTTAAGTGAAGGAGTGCTGAGTAACCGTAAGATTTATCTTAGGGGATTGAAGCAAGGATGAATGCATTATTTCTCGTCCAATAATCTCGAAATAAATATTTATCAAACAGGAGTCAGGAGTCAGGAGTCAGAATGAATTCTGAATTATGTACGACTGGCAGATGAATAATCGGAGTTTTTGCACCCCCACAAAACAAGAAAATTTGGTGGTCAACAAGACCTGCGACGGTCTGAATCCCCGACTAATAGCGCCGGCGGCAAGCGAACGCAGGTTCGCTTTTAGCGTCTCGTAGAGAGCGTCTTGATTGCTGAGTCCTGAATTCTGAATTCTTCTTCAATTTTTTTTCCAGGGCTTAAAAGCAGGGGCAACTTTTAGAGACGCTACGCGTAGCAAGATCCCCGTAGGGGTACAGACTGACTGTACTGAATGCAATTATTGCTTTCTTACTCAGCAATCTAACTAGGTACTCAGCACTGTTTCGATGAGCAAAAATTAGATAAGGCAATCCTGCAAGCGTTTAAGCCTGAGATAATTTTTGATCGCCAATGGTAGCCGTTGGCAGTAGCATCTCTTCAAAAAAGCGATCGCCTCCAACGGGCGAGTACGCCATCGCTTGAAGAATGCGCTGAGGCATTTGGCGATGATACTATCAAGGTAATTCATCATGATGAATTACACGATTTAATAAGCGTGGAGAGTCCCCGTTTACCTAGATGATACGTGAATATGAGCAATACAGGGCGCAAAAAAAAGCTGGCATCTTTCAACTGTGACCAAAGGATTTGGGAGCAGTTTATCGCCCGTTGTAAGTCAAAAGGGACGACCGCAACAGCCACGCTGATCGAATTTATCGAACTCTACTTAGGCGATTCCCAAGATAAGGCTGATGCAATAGGTGGTAATAATTTAGACGAACGCCTAGATTCTAAGATTAAGGCAAGTGTAAAGGATTACTTAGCTACGAGTGATAAAAGTCACAGTAGTCCGACCAATGAAACGATAAAAGCTATTTGCTCACGACTTGATAAGCTCGAGTCAGAGTTTTTAAGTGAATCTAATAGCAATCAAACAACAGCAATTGATAATCTTGCCAATTTAGAACAAAAAGTGGAGGGGTTGACAGCCCGAATGACACAGTTAGCTGAGGCGATCATTAAAATTCAAGACTATCTCAACAACCAACAAAAGCGGGGACAGAAATCGTACTACAATAATTCATCCTTCAAAGCGCATACTCCTAGAATGCAACCGTTAACTGAAGAAGGTTTGGCTTCAAGACTTGGTGTAAGTGAGGAAACTGTACGTAAGGAGCGAATTAAACTCCCCCCACCGCTTTTTGTAGCATGGTGTAAGGGGAAGGATAGAGCAGGGTTGGGGTGGGAATTTAACGATCAGACGGGATTATATCAGCCAGTAAGTTAGTATTTTAATTAATTTCAACTTGTCGCGGCGAATGTCCGCTCTGCTGTTGCTGTTGCCAATTTTAATTTTTTAAAATGTAATAATTTCACAACCTGACAGCAATTCGTCATAAACAGTTAGTTGTTGTGTTTTTAAGTGGTTTGGCAATGAATCATCATCAAAGGTCAAAGTGACGATATGAGTATTCTTGATGCTAAGAGATGATTTGCTGATATCGGTTATTGCCGCACTCATACCGCTTCGAGTACCGATTAGATACTTCACCGATTGCCCGATCTTTAACTCTGCTGCCGGAATACCCATAGATATTAAAATAATTCGTAATTCGTAATTCGTAATTAAGTTTTGTAACGGTGATTTTAATTAGGCTTCAATTCGTGCGGACTGTATTGCTGGGGAATTAAACCCCTAAACTTTGTTAAATCAGTGAACAGTCAACAGTTATCAGTCCTGGCGGCGTATAGTGGGGAACTTAAACCCAATTATCAAAACTTTTAACTGATAACTGATAACTATTTAAGAGTAGTCTGGTTGAATGCGACCGTTGTTCCCATGTTGGGCATGGGTTTTATTAAAGGCGCAGAACTGCGTCAATTGCTGAATCAATCTCGTCAATTGCGGTAGTCTCATAGTGATAAGTATTAAAGCGAAACTTGCCGACAAGTTCGGGCTGTTTTGACGGACGATAACCATATTTAGACTCATACATTTGTAGTGCGAGACTACCAATAGTAGTCATCTGTCCAGGTGTTGCAGTTAGTTGGCGTTGTTGTAGCCTAGAAGCGACAGTAACAGTAGGGGAAGATGTTGTCGTACAAGCAGTTTTTCTGGTGTTGCTCAAACTCTGCCAGATTTCACTAAGTTGCTCAACAGGTGAAATGAGGAGATTGGTTAGTCCAGTAAAACGCTGGGCGGGTTTATCAGTAGCAACAGCAGTCTTCAATGCTTCATGCTGTCCAACTGCGATGAATGTACCCATTGCGCGAGTCATAGTCGTGTAGAGCAGCTGACGGGTTAACATCCGGTAATTAGCCCTGACCAATGGGAAAATCACATAAGGAAATTGGCTACCTTGACTTTTGTGGCAAGTTATACAAAACGAGTGCATAATTTGCTCGAAGTCTCCAGGATAATAATTAACAACAGCACCGCCCTCCCAAGAGATCGTAACCAGAAATTTTTCCGGCTCCACAGCAATAACCTGACCGATCTCGCCATTCATTACAGGCGGGACAGTTTCATAACGGTTTTTCAGCTGGATTACGCGATCGCCGACTCGGTAGATAACTGACCCAGAGACAACCTGTGGTTGATTTTCTTGTTTGGGATTAAATATAGGGGCAAGAAGCAGATTGAGATTGTGAACTCCACAGTCTCCTTGTTTTTGGGGCGCTAAGATTATTAGTTGTTGATTTAAATCAACACCTGACTGGCCAATAGCTTTAACCAACTCAACTATGGCTTGGGAGGTCGCTTGGGGCGAGTCTTTTTGAATCATTGCACAGTCACCGACATCCATCCAATCAGAAACTTGATTAAAATTGTGCAGTGTAGGGACTATGCCAGAATTGACATCATTAGCGGCATAAATAATCGGGCTTTCGTGCCGTTGGCGATAAATCGTCCGTAAGAAAGTTGTTGGCACGAGTTCAGAAACAATTAAATCTCGCAAGACCATTCCTGCGCCAATACTGGGCAATTGATCAAAGTCCCCTACCAGTACAATTCTGGTTTTTTTGGGCAAGGCTTTGAGCAGCGAATTGAACAGAAATATGTCAACCATTGAAAATTCATCAACGATTAGACAATCAAGATTTAGAGGATTATCCTCGTTATAAAGAAAAACCTGTTGATGCCCCTGCCATTGCAATAAACGGTGAATAGTAGTTGCTTCAATGCCTGTAGCATCTTTCATCCGGTTAGCAGCTTTCCCTGTTGGAGCGGCAAGTGCAATCGCTTTATCAGTATGCATGAACCATTCAACTAAGGTTTTCAGTACATAAGTTTTCCCTCGACCAGGGCCACCAGTAATAATGCTAATTGGATGTTTGGCTGCCATCATCAAGGCGGTGATTTGTTCATCACTTAAACGTGAAAGTTGGCGATAGTCAGTAGTTTGGAATTGGGCTAACCAGTGTTCTAAATGTTCAGTGGGGTGAGTCGGTTGCTCAAGGAGAGCAAGAATTTTCAAAGTCACAGAAAGTTCAGCCCGATAAGCAGCTTTGAGATAAACACTATTACCAACATCACCCGAAACTAAAGTCCCCTTGGAGAGTAACTGTTGAATGATTGTATTTAAAAATTGAACATCGGGCGTATGCTGTGGTGAAGAAAGCAGGTCAGTGGCAACACTTACTAATTGCTCAAACGGTAAAAAACAATTCCCTTCACGCAAGCCGGATTTTAAAACATGGATTAAAGCTGAGATATAACGAGTATCGCTGTATAGTGGGATACCAAGAGATATTGCTAGCTCATCAGCAGTCTTAAAACCGATGCCATCAATATCATCAATTAATCTGTAAGGGTTGTTCTGAAGTACATTTGCAGTTTTGTGTCCGTAATAGTCACAAATTTTCAAAGCTAACTTCAATGAAGTTCCCACAGCCAAAAGTTGGGTAATCACTCCCAAGTTCGGATTCTTTTTACTCTCTGACCAAGCTTTGGTAATACCATCAATCCGATATTGAGTTAGTCCGGGAACAGTGTAAAGCTTTTCGGGGTTGTTATCTAATATCGATAAAGTCTCACTTCCAAAGCAATTGACCAAAGTTTGAGCAGTTTTCTTGCCAATCCCACGAAATAGTCCACTTTCTAAATACGCCTCGATTTCCGGCAACATCAGAATCGGAAATTTTTCGACTTGAAGGAGCCTGATCATGAGTCAAAGAGTAGTTGAGAGATTCTGTTCTTATTCAAGGGTAGCTCTAAAGCTAACTCATCGTCCCAAATCGAAAATCCAATTGGCTTACGAAGTCTAAAGAATCTCCTTGGGCGATGAAAGCTGTTCATGGGCTAGAGCCTAAAATAGATGTGAAGAAATGTTTCTGTTAACGTCATCAAATTTAGCTTCAATACAAGGTTTAGTCATCTGCTAAGTTAATGGCAGTCAAGCGATGGCGTACCCGCCCGCCAAGTGTGCGATCGCCTGTTGCATTGCTCTCTACTAAATCCTCCAAAATATAACGATGATTGATTAAAAATCAAGAGACGGAAGTACGGATTAAAATCGTACTTTTATCTATTTCTTTGTCATTGCTGTTTGTGAGATAGTGGAAGCAATTCTCAGTTCGCAGTTAAGCATGGTAGTTTTGGTAAGAATAGATCGGGTATTGTGTGGGAATTTAATGAAACTTCGGGATTATGTAATCTGAGAAGTTAGTCGAGAGTATCCAAATGTTTTTTCAAAGTGTAGGGGCAATCAGGAGTTTTGATTCCACTGGCGTAAGGTAATTTATAGGATGCCCAAAGCTGCCACCGTAAAACATCGACTCCAATAGTTGAACTACCGAATTGTACTCGAGAGTCTTTGTCTGGATTTTGTATAACATTTTTGATGATGGTATTTATCGCTTCTATCTTGAGATTATTCGGTATGCCCATTAGTAGTTTTGTAAGCCACTGTTTGATTTGTGGTGACTGTAGCCAGTCTTTGATTTGGTCATCAGTGGGAGTTAGGCGATTGACTAATAGCTTGGGATTTTCGTTATCTTTATTAACTTGACTTTTGGATTGAAAGAGTTGCTGAAAATTAGCATCTGTGTTGGACATAAAAATAATTGATTAAAAGAGAATATCTCTATTATAGATAAATTGGATAAACCCGATAATAGCTAATATATTTTATAAAAAAAATAAGATGAGCAAATATAAAAAATTGATTTACAATGTTAAAATAAATTATGAATATTTGATTAAGTAAGTGTCTTATAATTAAATAAGTTCCTTATGCAAGTATCAAATAAATACTATGCACCCAATAGAGTTTAAGAAGAAGTGGAAATTAACTTATCAAGAGATGGCGTTCGTATTAGGATACGAAAGTTATGATACTGTCCGAAGCTGGTTCCGGTGTGGAAAGAAGCATCGAAATCCAATGAAGGTTGTTCATATAACTTGCTGGCTTTTGAATGAGAAGTGGGAACGCGAAGGAAAAAAAATAGTTGCTTTTTACCTATAAATATTTCCTAACTGGGTAAAATGTCCCCTTCCCCGCCACGAAAAAGGCGGGTATTTTATATGTAGTTAGAAGTTCCAAGAAGTTCTCAGAGTCATGGGGATAGGGAGGTTTACCTGGCAAAATGAAGAACTAACAAGACCAGAAGTTGCGGCGATGTTAAAGCCAAAGGTTTCTGCAAGACAACTACAAGCATATTTGAACATAGCTCGGAAGTACTTGCCAGAGTTCCAGAAATTCACCAACAAAAAAACAGGTGGTCTAGATGGCTATGCAAAGCTATACGAGTGTCACATTACAGTACTTCAGGAAATTCGCTCATTAGCTAGGGAACATACTTTAGCTGACATAGAAATTGAATTTCAACAACGAGCATTAAACAAGTCAGAAGTGGGAAGTTGGAAGTAGATTTTTTGTTACTTCCAACTTCGGTAATAAGGTGATTTTTAGATTTTTCCTAGAACAATGAAAAAAGGAGTAATTGCCTTGGCATCTAACAATTCTGTGCGAAGAACACAAACTCAAGTTCTGGCTAAGGCGCTCGCGACGATTGGGCGCAAGTATCAGCATCACATTTACGCGGCAGGTACGGCGACAATCATTGTCATGCAGTCAATGCCCTCTTATGGGTGGGGCTTGTTCGATTCGGCTCAGACAGCAATGACTTGTATGTTCGGCGGCGCTGGTGGTATTGGTGGCGGTGGTGCGGCGGCAGCTAGTACTGCCATTAAAGCACTTCCGGCAGTTATTAATGCAACCATCACAGTGCTTTTGTTTGTATACTTTGTGGCTTCTGGGCTTAAGGTTGCCAACGGCATTGGTGAAGGGCAGGAAGTAACGCAGATGGTTCAACAGCCCGTAGGCGTATTTTTCATAATCCTGGTGCTTTGGATTGCTCAAAGTATCTTATTTAACGGCGTTACAGCCGCTTGCTAGTGATGAGCGAGTATAATAAATCGCCCATGAAACGGGTGAATCAGTCACTTGGTCAAAATGCAACAATAGGCATTTTTACTGGCTTTCAATTTGCAGTCGCCTTATTTATGTTTGGCGTGGGCTTCATCATAGCGATTATGTTTGGGGCGGGAATAGTTTGGGGACTGCTGGCTGGGGTTTGGTTGAGTGCCACGGTGATAGTTTTATCTGGCAAGCGTCCTTACTTGTTCTGGTCAAGAGTGTTCCCAAGCGTTCCAGTTTTCACTCGTGGCTATGTCAGATATTCTTCGCCCCAAAACAAAAAAAGGGCGGGTTCAAAGGGGATGCCTAAACTATGGTAAAAAGCAGCATTCGTAATCAAAAAATAGTACCCTTTGAAGACTTTCTAGACCTAGCAACTTTAGTGAAATTGAAAAAGGGTAACTATGAAATTGGGGCTTACTTGTTGAGCAAAAAACAAGTAAGCGATACTAACAACACCCTGCAATTAGTATTCGGATATGAATGCACTGGCTTTCACCCACTGTTTAATTCATCAGAGAGACTAGAGGCGATGGCCAAGGCTTTTGAGAACGGCTGTAAAGAGTTCTCCGAGGGTGAGAAATTCACCTTTCGTTGGTCTTCGTTTTGCGATGAAGACAAAGTGATTGAAAGCTATCGCCAGAGGCTAGCTAGCCCTGTATCTCCTGAGAGTGAGTTTCTTGATTGGGGGCAAGTTGCCCGAATGCAGGAACTGACACGTAATCATCAGCGCAAGGATATCAAGCTCAGTATTTACACGACTTTTACTGTTCGCCCAGGAGGTACCGAAGGTGGTGACGCGGTAGATAGAGCGATAGTTAAGCTGGCGAACTTTTTACAGCGCAAATTCACCCCAACAGGAGCAACCGAACTCACTATTCAAAACTTAATTCAAGTTCTTGAAAAAGCGATAATTGTCTCTTTACGCCATCAACAAATACTATCGGAAATGGGTTTATTTCCCTCGCCCAAATCAGACAAGCAATTGTGGGGCGACCTAGTTGATAGAATGGGTGCAAAGGCTGTAAAAGTGCCCCATACCTTGGTTTATGATACTGGTGAATTAAGGGAGGAGATTAACGAAGCCGCACCCAACCCATCGCGGTATAACGACCAATTACACGCGACATCGGTACTTCTGAATAACGGCATACCTCATGCTGATAGACGATGGGTATGTTTGCCCCACCAGAGTACTGACAAAAAGAAGTATATCGGCGTAATGACGCTTGCCCAAAAACCAGAGGTATTTGCTTCAACCTATCAGCAAATACGCTTTTTATGGGACGTATTCTCACGCGAGGTTATTTATGATGTCGAGATAATAACAGAGATTAGCCCAGCCGATCAAAAAATGATTAGGCTTACCCAACAATTAATTACGAGGCGGTCAATAAATGCCTCCGCTAGCGCCAGCAAAAAGACTATTGACGTAGGAGCGCAAATTAATACGGAGCGGTCAGTCGATGCTCAGAAGCAGCTTTATACGGGTGATGTCCCGGAAAATGTAGCTGTCATAATCCTTGTTTATCGCAATTCTCCTTCCGAAATTGACGACGCTTGCAGGCTGATTTCAGGGTATATCAATCAGCCGGCTGAGTTGATTAGAGAAATGCAATATACATGGTCAATCTGGCTTGAAACTTTGCTGTTGAGACAGCGACCACAACTGACTTTTCCTTTCAACAGACGCGCCACTTTCTTTGCCAGTGAAGTAATTGGTTTAACGCCAGTCGTTCAAACAGCGCACGGTGATAAACAAGGCTTTGAATTAGTAGCTGATGAGGGTCAATCGTCAGTCTATATCGATTTGTCAAAGCCGAAAAACATGATGGTAATCGGCACTACCGGGAGTGGGAAATCGGTAATTATCGCCTCTATTATTTATCAATGCTTGGCGTTGGGAATGTCAGTATTAATGATTGACTTGCCCAATGATGATGGTTCAGGAACCTTTGGAGACTTCACGCCCTACTTTAATGGATTTTACTTTGATATCTCAAAGGAATCAAACAACCTTGTACAACCGCTAGACCTATCAAAGCTTCCTGAGTCGCAGTGGGAGGAAAGGACAAAAGCCCATCGGAATGATATTAATTTAATCGTACTTCAATTAGTTTTAGGAACGCAAAAGTTTGATGGGTTGCTATCACAAACTATAGAATCTGTAATCCCTTTGGGTACAAAAGCCTTTTACGAAGATGCCGACATCAAGGAGCGATTTGAATTAGCGCGAAAAGCAGGGATAAACACCCCAGAGTGGGCGAATACCCCGACATTGGCAGATATGGAGAAATTCTTCTCGCTTGGGTACATTTATTTAGGCTATCAGGACGACAATGTAGAAAAAGCGTTAAATTACATCCGCTTGCGGTTACAGTACTGGCAGGCTAGTAGCATTGGTAGCGCTATCTGCAAGCCTTCAACCTTCCAAGCAGATAGCCAGTTGATTACCTTTGCTCTGACTAATCTGCAATCAGGAAAGGATGCAGAAGTGTTCGGGATGAGTGCATATATCGCCGCGTCCCGTCAATCTCTCTCCTCGCCCAATAGTGTATTTTTCATGGATGAGGCTAGCGTATTGCTGGGATTTTCCGCATTATCGCGGCTTGCGGGTCGTAAATGCGCCACGGCTCGAAAGCAAGGCTGTCGGGTGTTTCTGGCGGCACAGGACGTTATCTCTATCGCCAAATCCTCAGCAGGAGAACAAATATTACAAAATATGCCATTGCGATTGATTGGGCGTATTGTCCCAGGCGCGGCTAATAGTTTCTCTGAGTTGCTGGGTATCCCTAGAGAAATTATCGATAAAAACGAAAGCTTTGTCCCTAATATTCAGCAGCTATATACTTTGTGGCTGTTGGACTACAACAACAAATATGTGCGCTGCCGCTATTATCCCTCCTATCCCCTGCTGGCGTTGGTTGCCAATAGCAGAGAAGAACAAGCCACGCGAGATAAATTCAAGAAAATTCACAGCGACAAGTTCACATGGGTGGCAGAATTTTCTAAATATTATGTCGAGTGTATCAAACAGGGAAAACCATTATGAAGGTTCTATCATCAGTCATTCAAAATAAGCTATTGGTGGCAATACTAGCAGGTGTCGTGTCAATAGGAGGCTTCCAGGTTTGGCAATACAATCAAGCTCAATACGCAAAATTTATTGGCTCTCCCAGACTAAATATGTTAAATTAACAACAGAAATGCCAGTTTAGTAAAA
>NZ_JABXKN010000037.1:0-99978 GCF_017115065.1 Nostoc sp. JL23 | reverse complement strand
TTATTGTCGAAGTAGTGTTCTAAGGAAATAACCTTCAAGTCATCGGTAACTTTTGCAATGCTCATGCCGATAATTTCTATTGTCTCTCCAGTAGGTGCATGGCCTTTATATTCTCCGTTAAAATGTCCCCAATGCCGCCATTTAAATGTGACATTTGGGGGCCCTGAGAAAACTTCCAAAACTTCCCAAGGAAATCCTTGGGGGAATGTTGTGTGGAAGACTTTTGCGGATGATTCAAAGGTTTCTTCTGAAGCTTTGTAATGCTCTGAATCAGGCATAAATAGATTGTAAGTACCTTGGGCTGATACATCTGCTGCGGTATACTCTACTCCACCATTGGTACTGACGCGAAACTGTTCATTCACAATAGATAACCACTCTTGCGGGTTAGCTTTGAAGGATACCTCCATCTCAAAGGTTCTCACTAAGTTTTGGACGATCGCTTCCAGTGTACCTTCAAGGTGATTGTGGATACTTTCTTGGGCAAGATTCTCATTTGAACGGGAATAATCAGGCGGTGTCTGATAGCGCCACTCGACATCAGTGCTTTCTGCCATCACTTTATCTCTATTCTGTACCCAAAGTGGCAGGTTGTTAGACTCTGTTGCGCTCATAGAAGTTTTTGCTGAAGATTTGATCCCAATTTCTAGATTTCGCAGTGACAACCCCTCTTTTAAAATGCAGGAGTGGGGGGCAGGGGGCAGGGGGAGAATTCGTAACTCCTAACTCTTCACTCAGCACTCGGAACTGTTTTGCCCAATGCCCAATGCCCCATGCCCTATGCCCCATTCTCCCTTATAGCTTGCTTCATCTCGCGGACTGCCCTTTCTATACCTACTAATGCTGCCCGACTGATGATGGTATGACCAATGTTCAGTTCTTCCATGCCTGGAAGCGCAGCTACCGGATAGACGTTCCAATAGGTGAGTCCATGACCAGCGTTAACTCGCAATCCGGCTTGAATCGCTTGCTCACACCCCTTAGCTAATATGGCTAATTCTCGCTGGCGATTTGTTTCATTCTTAGCCTCAGCATATTGTCCGGTGTGCAATTCAATAAACTGCGCCTGTATCTTGACAGATGCTTCAATTTGTGCTGCTTCGGCATCGATAAATAAACTAACTGGAATGCTAGCGCTTTGCAATTTATCGACTATTTCACCTATTCTAGCAATTTGGCCGATAATATCTAGTCCGCCTTCTGTTGTAACTTCTTCGCGCTTTTCGGGGACTAAAGTCACGTAATCTGGTTTGATATCGAGAGCGATCGCTAGCATTTCATCTGTAGCGGCCATTTCTAAATTAAGATGCGATCGCACTGTTTGCCGTAATATCCGCACATCCCGATCTTGGATATGTCGCCGATCTTCACGCAGATGCACCGTAATTCCATCTGCACCTGCTAATTCTGCCAGTACCGCCGCCGCTACTGGATCTGGTTCCACCGTCCGACGCGCTTGCCGGATAGTGGCGATGTGGTCAATGTTAACGCCAAGTGTAGGCACCCCAAGTTTCTCCCAAATCCACAGTCTTCAGAACTTGATTTTACCGGAAATAGCGGTAGTTTTGCTTAATAAGCTACAGACAGATTACACATGTAAAATGCGATGCCTACGACGGGCTTTTCGGTGTTCCCCAAAAGAAAACTGAGTTAGCAAAAGCTGATCTTTGGGCAAACTACTTTAAATAAGTAGCTGATTTAACAAGAGTTGATGAAGTATGAATACAGCAGTTGAGCCGATGGACAAGCTTTTAAACTATCGAATTAGCGAACAACTTTATGCAGGCTCTAGAACCTTAGTTTATCGTGCTATTCGAGAGTCCGATCAACTTCCAGTGGTCATCAAACTGCTCCAGCAGGAGTATCCTACCTTCAATGAACTGCTGCTATTTTGTAATCAGTACACGATTGCTAAAAATCTCGATCTACCCGGTATTGTTCATCCCTACAGCCTGGAACCTTACCGCAACAGCTATGCTTTGGTGATGGAGGATTTTGGTGGTATTTCTCTCAGAGATTGGCTCAACAAAAAAATGGCAAGCAACCAATATACTCTGGCAGAGTTCTTGGATATTGCGATCGCTCTGAGCAATATTCTTGACGGACTTTATCGCCATCGAATTATCCACAAAGATATCAAGCCTGCCAACATCCTCATCAACCCGGAAACTAAGCAAGTCAAGTTGATTGACTTTAGTATTGCCTCTCTTTTACCTAGAGAAACCCAGGAAATTCACAGTCCTAATATCTTAGAAGGTACTCTCGCCTACCTTTCTCCAGAACAAACCGGACGCATGAATCGCGGAATCGACTATCGCAGTGATTACTATTCCCTCGGCGTTACGTTCTATGAATTGCTGGCTGGACACCTACCCTTTGAGTCTAACGATCCGATGGAGTTAGTTCACTGTCATATTGCCAAGCAACCAAATCAATTCAAAATTCAAAATTCAAAATTCAAAAATGAAGAACCTATTCCCGAAGTTCTTTGTGGGATTGTGATGAAGTTGATGGCGAAAAATGCTGAAGACCGCTATCAGAGTGCATTAGGGCTGAAATTTGATTTAGAAAAATGTTTGTCTCAATTGCAGGAAATTGGCTCGATTAAATCTTTTGAATTAGGTGAACGGGATATTTGCGATCGCTTTATCATCCCAGAAAAACTTTACGGTCGCCAAACTGAAGTTAAAAGCTTGCTGGATGCCTTTGAGAGAGTCAGTCAGGGAAGCACTGAAATTATGTTGGTAGCAGGCTTCTCTGGTATTGGCAAAACTGCTGTGGTGAACGAAGTCTACAAGCCAATTGTGCGACAACGGGGTTATTTCATTAAAGGTAAATTTGACCAGTTCCAGCGCAACATCCCTTTCTCTGCCTTTGTGCAAGCTTTTCGAGACTTAATCGGGCAACTGCTGAGTGAAACTGACGCCCAATTCGAGCAGTGGAAGTCCAAAATTCTCTCTGCTTTGGGTGAGAACGGACAAGTGATGATTGAGGTGATTCCAGAACTGGAAAGTATGATTGGTAAACAGCCGCCTGCGCCGGAACTCTCTGGTAGTGCGGCACAAAATCGCTTCAATTTGCTGTTTTTGAAGTTCACTCAAGTCTTCACTGCATCAGAACATCCATTGGCGATCTTTATTGACGATCTGCAATGGGCAGATTCTGCTTCTTTAAACTTAATGCACTTGTTAATGAGTGAAGCTGACATCGGCTATTTATTGTTAATTGGTGCTTATCGAGATAACGAAGTCAACCCAGTACATCCGTTGATGCTGACTTTGGAAGAGATTCAGAAATTAGATGCCACAGTCAATAAAATTACCTTATTACCCCTCGTTCGGGTTTCTATCAATTATTTGGTTGCAGATACATTGAGTTGCTCTTTAGCTTTAGCCACACCCTTAACAGAATTAGTATTCAGCAAAACTAAAGGGAATCCTTTCTTCAGTAACCAGTTTCTCAAAGCGCTATATCAAGATCAATTAATTACATTTAATTTTGATGGTGGTTATTGGGAATGTGATATTGCTCAGGTGCGATCGCTCACTCTTACTGATGATGTAGTAGAGTTTATGGCAATTCAGCTTGAAAAGTTGTCAATAGAAACTCAAGAAATTTTGAAATTAGCGGCTTGTGTAGGAAACTCTTTTGATTTAGCCACATTAGCGATCGTCTATGAACAGTCTGAGGCAACAAGGGCAGATGAATTATGGAAAGCACTCCAAGAAGGATTGATCATTCCTACCAGTGATGTTTACAAGTTTTATCAACAGCATTCTTTGGTAAATAGCCAGAATGACTATGGACAAATAACCATCACCTACAAATTTCTTCACGATCGCATTCAGCAAGCTGCCTATTCACTAATTCCTGACAATCAAAAGCAAGTTACTCACCTGCACATTGGGCGTTTGCTGCAACAAACCACGACTGCAAATGAACGTGATGAGAAAATTTTTGCGATCGTCAACCACCTCAATCAAGGGGCCGCTTTGATTAGTGATGAGTTGGAGCAACAGGAACTCGCGCAGTTAAACTTGGCGGCTGGACATAAAGCCAAGAGTGCAACAGCTTATGCAGCAGCTTTAGACTATTTCAACACAGGTATTGCCATGCTGACGAGTAATTGCTGGCACAGCCAATACAATCTCGCCCTGATCTTGTATGAAGGAGCAACAGAATCAGCTTACCTCTGCACCGATTTTGAACAGATGGAACAGTTAGCTGATGTGGTACTGAATCATGCCCAATCATGGCTGGAGCGGGTAAATATCTACAGTATTAAAATCCAGGCTTGCATGGCACAACATCAGCAGCTAGAAGCCTTGCAATCTAGCACGAAAAATCCTCAAGCATCTGGGAGTACATTTGCCGGAACAACTCACCCCAGCAGACATCCAACAGGCACTGAGACACACCCAAACCTTGCTCAATGGTAGGTCAATCGAATCTTTGTTGGAATTACCGCAAATAGCCGCACCGGATAAAAAAGCGGCAATGGTTATTTTATCCAGCATTATTTCTGCCGCCTATCAAGCTGCTCCCGATCTTTTGCCCCTGGTGATCTTTGCCGAATTCGATTTATCAGTAGAATACGGCAATGCTCCAGAATCGACTCATAGCTACGTAATGTATGGGTTGACCTTGGCTGCCATATTGGGAGATATTGACGCAGGCTATCGGTTTGGGCAACTGGGGATGAATCTTATGCAACGCATTCATGCCCCCAAGTTAACTGCTAAAACCATTTTTGCCTTTAACTGCTTCCTTAGACATTGGCAAGAACCAGCAAAATATACCTTGGAAGGATATTTGCAAGCCTACTCCAGTGGGCTAGAAATCGGTGATATCGAGTATGTCGCTCTCAGCTTGATGTGTTATTGCTACACAGCTTACTGGAGTGGTCAAGAACTATCTGCCTTAAGACAAACGATAGAAGCTCATCGCAAGGTCATTCAGCAATTGCGCCAGGATACCTGTCTGCACACACAAAGTATTTATTATCAGGTTGTAGTGAATTTGTTCGAGGTTGTGCTTGAACCTGAGCGGTTGCTTGGCGAATACTGCCATGAGGATGAAATAATTCAGCTTTACCTCAAAACGAATCAGGGAGCAGGACTATATCAGATTTATTTCAATAAACTGTTCCTCTCCTACCTTTTCCAAAACTATGAACAAGCTCTACAAAACGCCAAACTTGCAGAACCGTATTTGGGTGCAGTCACAGGACTAGTAATGCTTCCTCTGTTTTACTTCTACGATGCACTAGTTCGATTAGCGGTTTACCCAACAGCCAGTGAGACAGACCAAATCAGCATTATAGAACGGGTGAGGGGTCATGAAGAAAAACTCAGCACTTGGGCGGCTCATGCACCAAGTAATCAGGCTCACCGCCATGCTTTAGTGATCGCAGAAAAATGTCGAGTATTGGGGGCAAAAGCCGAGGCAATTGAGTATTACGATCGCGCCATTGCTAAAGCCAAAGAAAACGAATACCTCAATGAAGAAGCTCTTGCTAATGAACTTGCAGCCAAGTTTTATTTAGAATGGGGCAAAAAACGGATTGCCCAAGAATATTTGATTAATGCTTACTATTGTTATACTCGCTGGGGTGCTAAAGCCAAAGTCGATGATTTAGAACAACGTTATTCACGGCTTCTAGCCCCGATTTTACAACAGACGCGTTCACGAAGTGACTTTGAAAGAGTATCGCTACTCACGCCCAATGAAACGATCGCAAATATTGACAGCATTACGACTTTCCACCCAAGCGTTAATAAATCAGTAACCTCTAGCAGCAACACATCAGTAATGCTAGATTTTGCAACAGTTTTAAAAGCCTCTCAGACTCTCTCTAGTGAAATTGAACTTGATAAATTACTTACGAAGCTGCTGCAAGTGGTGATTGAAAATGCTGGAGCAGATAAGTGTGCGTTACTACTGCTCAAAGAAGGTAGATTGGTAGTTGAGGCGACGGCTCAAGTTGGGCAGCAATCAACGGTGTTACAGTCCATTTTTGTGGAAGATAGTGCAGATGTTCCTCATAGCCTAATTTACGCTGTCAAACGCAGCCTGCAACCTACCGTTATCTTTGATACAACATTACATTCAGTGCTGATAGCCGATCCCTACATCATTAGTCAGCAACCCAAAAGCTTGCTATGTACACCAATTTTCTATCAAGGAAAACTCTTAGGGATTTTATACTTAGAAAACAATCTGATGACTGGGGCATTTACTAGCGATCGCGTCGAAATTCTCAATCTATTATGCACTCAAGCTGCAATCTCCCTGGAAAATGCCCGACTTTATCAGCAAGCACAAAATACTCTAGAAAACTTGGGACAGACGGAACAATTCTTGCGGTTAATTATGGACAATATCCCCCAATCTGTTTTCTGGAAAGACCGCAATAGTGTTTATTTAGGCTGTAATCATAAGTTTGCTCAAGCTTCGGGTGTAGGAATACCAAAAAATGTTGTTGCTAAAACAGACTACGATTTATCTTGGACTCGCGAGGAATCAGATTGGTATGTAGAGTGCGATCGCCGCATTATGGAATCTGGACAAGCTGAACTCAATATTATTGAAACATTACAGCAAGCAGACGGAAAACAAATCTGGTCGAATACAAATAAAATTCCCCTAAAAGATAGAGAAGGAAACGTTTTTGGTATCCTTGGAACGTCTGAAGACATTACCAAATACCAGCAATCGCAAAAATTGCTACAACAGCAAAAGCAACAATTAGAACAAGCATTGCAAGAACTCCAAACGATGCAATTGCAATTAGTACAAGGTGAAAAAATGTCTGCTCTTGGTAACTTGGTAGCAGGTGTTGCCCATGAAATCAACAATCCCGTCGGCTTCATTGCTGGCAACTTAGAACCAGCAAAAGATTATGTCAAAGATTTATTGGGTCTAATTAATCTTTATCAAGAAAAGTTTCCTAATCCCGGCTCACATATTCAAGATGAAATTGATGCCATCGACCTGAATTATTTACGCGAAGATTTACCTAAATTGCTGGAATCGATGAAATTGGGTGTTAGCCGTATCCGCAGTATTAGTACCAGTTTGCGAACATTCTCCAGAGCAGATAAGGATTATAAAGTTCCCTTTGATATTCACGAAGGCATTGACAGCAGTATTCTGATTCTGAGACACCGTTTAAAAGCTAACGAAAATCGTCCGGCAATTGAGGTGGTGAAGAATTATGGCAAACTCCCCCTAGTGGAATGCTTTGCTGGACAACTTAATCAGGTATTTATGAACTTGTTAGCAAATGCCATTGATGCACTTGAACAATACAATACAGAACGGAGTTTGGAAGCGATTCTTGCCAACCCCAATTGCATCACCATTCAAACTCGTGTAGCAGACTCAGGTCAGGATGTTTTGATTAAGATTGCTGATAACGGGGTGGGAATGTCACCGGAGGTTAAACAAAAAGTATTTGACCATTTGTTCACCACCAAACCTGTAGGAAAAGGCACTGGATTAGGATTAGCGATCGCTCGTCAAATTGTTGTAGAAGCACATGGCGGTTCGCTCTCTTGTACTTCCGAACTTGGAAAGGGTACAGAGTTTGTCATTCAAATCTCTACTCAACAACAATAATTAATGCTGAGTGCTGTTAGCGGTAGCGGGGCGTTTAGCCCGTGCTGAGTAATTTCCATTTTACTCAGCACTTTTCATTTTTGCTTTTTAAATTTTAGTTTGGAGTCAAGTAACGATGATGCTTAAATTGCGGAAAGTATGGTTGAAAATTAATCCCCGATGGAATGCCCAGATCAACAAAAAATACTACTCATTTAAATGGCGATCGCGAAACTTACTATTATTATTAATTGTGGTGATTCTATCCATTAGCATTAGTGCCACAGCTGTTACTAGTTACAAGATTGTTAAGGGATTGCTGCTCGATAGTATCAAGGAGCAAGCACTGTTAAAAACACGGCAAGGTGAGGATGATATTGATAACTGGTTAGCCATTCGTAAGACAGAAATTAAGACTTTGGCAAATTCTGTTGTCGTGCGATCGCTAGATTGGCCTGTGATGGAACCACCAAGATCATCTTAATGTTAAAGACCGAGAATTTTTTCAGCGAAGTATAGCGGGTGAAACAGTAGCAGCCGATCCAATTATTGGACGCACAACCAAACAGTTACAGATTCAGATTAGTTCGCCGATTCCTGCCAACACAGGTACAAAGCCAGCAGGTGTTTTAATGGGAGGAATTCCAATTAACCGGGTAGTTGAAGTCATCAGCAATTTACATCAAGGTAAGAGCAGCTATGCCTTTGCGCTAAATTCTCAAGGAGTTCCCATCGCTCATCCCAATACAGAACTAATTGGTACACCCGAAAAAGCTGCCCAGAGTTTCCTTAACTCACCCAATCTTCGGTTAGCTGAAATTACTCAAAAAATGGTAGCTAAACGCACAAATATTGAATTACTTCAACTGGATGGTAAGTGGAGTTATATTGCTTACACTCCCCTCAGAGAAGCAAATTGGTCAGTAGCGTTAATTGTGCCAAAAGAAAATATTGAATCGCCATTACAGGCGTTGAACCTATTGGCTACAGTTTTGGGAGGATTGCTATTGATTGGGTTAATTAGTGCATGGCGACAGGTGCAGCTATATGAACAGATTCGCGATCGTGCCTTTGTTTCCAGCCAGCAGGCGCAGGAACTCAGCAAAACCTTGAAAGAATTGCAAAATACCCAAGCTCAACTTATCCAGACCGAAAAAATGTCTAGCCTGGGACAACTAGTGGCTGGAGTGGCACATGAAATCAATAATCCTGCTAATTTTATCCATGCCAATCTCAACCATGCCAGCATTTACAGCCAAGACATCCTTGATTTGCTCAAGCTTTATCAACAAACCTACCCAAATCCTACCCCAGAAATTAGCGATCGCGCCCAAGACCTTGATATTGAGTTTCTGGCAGAAGATTTACCCAAATTAATGGCATCAATGCAAGTGGGAACCGAGCGCATTCGTCAGATTGTACTATCGTTGCGTAATTTCTCACGCCTTGATGAGGCAGACATGAAATTTGTAGACATTAATGAAGGATTAGACAACACTCTGATGATTCTGAATCATCGCCTGACAGCCACGCCTAATCAACCAGAAATTCAGATCGTTAAGAAATATGGTGATTTACCTTTAGTAGAATGCTATGCAGGGCAAGTCAATCAGGTGTTTATGAATGTTCTAGTGAATGCAATTGATGCTATAGAAGAGTCATTAGTAAAGAATGAAGGACAAATTCGCATTCAGACTGAACTCACTGATGAAAAACAAGTGATTATTCAGATTTCCGATAATGGTATTGGGATGTCAGAAGAGGTAAAGCAACGAGTATTTGACTATATGTTCACTACTAAACCTGTGGGTAAAGGAATCGGATTAGGAATGGCGATCGCTTATCAAATTGTCGTAGATAAACATCGAGGAACTATTGAAGTTGATTCTACTCCAGGATATGGAACAGAGTTTACTATCCGTATTCCTTTAACAAGTAACAAGTAAAAATTACTTATAACATTGAAATAGGCAAAGTTTATATTGATGATTTATTTTAGCTAATTTATACACTCATACTCAGAGGCGATATACTTTAATAAAGTTGATTTGTAAGTTCTATCGACTACATAAATTAATACATCAACTCTCTGAGGTGATATGCTTTTAAAACTGCAACAAATTATTGTTAAACCTGGCCAACAGATGTTGCTCAAAGATATTAGTTGGCAGCAGTTAGAAAATATTTTAGAAGAAATGGGAGAAAGGCGTGCTGCACGTATTTCTTATAGTCATGGTTGGTTAGAAATTATGGTTCCCCTACCAGAACACGAAAAAGATAAAGAACTTATTGGTGATTTAGTCAAAATCTTGTTAGAAATACTCCAAATTGATTTTGAGCCTTTTGGTTCCACAACACTTAAAAATGAGCAAATGCGGCAAGCAGTAGAACCAGATACCAGCTTTTATATTCAAAATCAAGCTGCTGTAATTGGGAAAAATCGCATTGATTTAAATATAGACCCACCACCAGATTTAGCAATCGAAATTGATATTACTTCTCGGACTCGATTTGATAATTATGAAATTTTGGGAGTCCCTGAACTTTGGCGGCATACACAACAAGGGTTAGAAATTTCCTTGCTAAAAGAAGGGAAGTATATAAAGTCTGAATCTAGTCCTAATTTTCCTAATATCCCAATAGTTGAATTAGTTAATGAATATGTTCAGCAGTGTTTAACAATTGGTAGAAGTCAAGCTATGCGTAATTTTAGAGATTGGGTGAAGAATAATTTATGATAGAAATCTAAGGCTTTCTGAGAAGGGCGATCGCTCATGACTATCGAAAACAACCCAAGAGCCATTCTAGACTGGGAACACCCTACACCGCCTACAGATTTAATTTTTGATGACGGAGAACCCTTGGAATCAAATCGCCACCGTATTGCTATGAATGTGTTGATTCGGTCATTGCAGCAAGCTTGGGCTGACCGAAATGATTTTTTTACTGGTGGCAATATGTTTATTTATTACAGCAGCGCCCAAGTACCTTACCAGGATTTCCGTGGCCCCGATTTCTTTGCTGTCCTGAATGTGGACGGGACTAATTCTCGTCAAGGTTGAGTAGTGTGGGAAGAAAACGGTCGTTATCCTGATGTGATTGTAGAATTAATGTCACCATCTACAGCCAAAATAGATAAGACTGTTAAAAAAGACCTTTACGAACAAACTTTTCATACTTCAGATTATTTTGTCTATGACCCCTTTGACCCGACTTCTTTGCAAGGGTGGCATTTAGATCATAATCAGCAATATCAATCTTTGACACCAAATGAGCGTGGTTGGTTGTGGTGTCAAAAGTTAGGTTTATGGTTGGGAACGAATGAAGGAACAATAGACAGAGAAACGGCGGTATGGTTGCGGTTTTATGATGTAGCTGGCAATTTGGTTTTGTTACCAGACGAGGCTGCTGTTGCACAAGCACAAGCCGCAGTTGCACAAGCAGAAGCAGCCGCTGTACGAGAAGAAGCGGCTGCTGCACAGGTGGCTCGTTTAGCGGCTAGATTGAGAGAAATGGGGGAAAATCCAGATATGTTGTGAATTTTGGCTTTTTTGATGAATTTATCGAGTTGTTATAAATAAAAAACTGAGTGCGAGCGCTATTTTTAAATGTCAGAATGGGTAAGTGCGATCGCTATTAAGTCAAGCTGCAAAACTTAGAGGCAATCAATAGTATTTCATCTGACAAGTTGTTTCGATACAGCAATTTGTTTTACCACGCTTGCGATCGCAAAGTAAGTTACGAGTTTGTCTTTGCAACTTCTTTAGAAGCGATCGCTAGATCAAACTATTACAGGACGGCATAAATCCAGCGACCATCTCAAATAACCAGACAAGGGGCTGAAGCCCCTTGTTAAAGGTAGGCAAACTTGCGCCACAGTTGTTAGGTTAACTAAAACAAGTCCAAATCTGTCACAGCACCAATACTGCTAGAAGATACCAATTTGGCATATTTCGCCAACACGCCTTTAGTGTAACGTGGAGCCGGAGGTTGCCAGTTAGCACGACGACGGGCCAATTCTTCTTCAGATATATTCAACTGCAATAAACGAGCCGGTGCATCAATAGTAATACTATCGCCTTCTTCTACAAGCGCGATCGCCCCACCAACTGCGGCTTCTGGTGCAACATGACCAACCACCATGCCGTAAGTACCGCCAGAAAAACGTCCGTCGGTAATTAATCCCACCGCATCACCCAAACCTGCACCGATAATTGCTGAGGTGGGAGCCAACATTTCTCGCATTCCAGGGCCGCCTTTAGGTCCTTCGTAGCGGATTATGAGAATATCACCAGCTTGAATCTTACCAGCCAAAATTGCATCTAAAGAGGCTTCTTCTGATTCAAACACCCGTGCAGGCCCAGTAATTACTGGTTTTTTCACGCCGGTAATTTTGGCGACAGCCCCTTCTGTTGCCAAATTACCTCTGAGGATGGCTAAATGTCCTTGAGGATACATTGGGTTATTCCAAGGACGAATCACATCTTGATTGGCAGATGGTTCTTCTGGTATGTCTGCTAATATCTCTGCAATGGTTTGACCGCTGATGGTTAGGCTATCACCGTGTAATAAATCATGCACAAGTAACATCTTCATTACTTGCGGAATGCCGCCAGCTTTGTGTAAATCTGTAGCAACATATTTACCACTTGGTTTCAAATCACACAAAACGGGAACGCGAGCGCGGATAGTTTCAAAGTCATCTATAGTTAAATCTACCTCAGCGGCGCGGGCGATCGCTAAAAAGTGCAACACTGCATTGGTCGAACCACCGACTGCCATAATCACAGAGATGGCATTCTCTATAGATTTGCGGGTGATAATTTGACGGGGCAAGATTTGTTTACGAATGGCTTCGACTAAGACGAATGCTGATTTCTCCGTGCTGTCGGCTTTTTCGGCATCTTCCGCCGCCATTGTCGAAGAATATGGTAAACTCATCCCCAGCGCTTCAAATGCTGAAGACATGGTGTTAGCTGTGAACATTCCCCCACACGAACCAGCACCCGGACAAGCCCGACCTTCAACCTCTAATAATTCCTTTTCGTCAATTTTTCCAGCGCTGTATTGACCAACAGCTTCAAAAGAACTGACAACAGTCAAATCGCGTCCGTTGTAATGACCGGGTTTAATTGTGCCACCGTAAACAAAGATAGCCGGGATATTCATCCGAGCCATTGCAATCATTGCCCCTGGCATATTTTTATCACAACCGCCGATGGCCAGCACACCATCCATACTTTGTCCAGTACAGGCGGTTTCAATGGAATCAGCAATCACTTCCCGCGACACTAGGGAATATTTCATCCCTTCAGTTCCCATTGAAATCCCATCGCTAATGGTAATCGTACCGAATACTTGCGGCATCGCCCCAGCAGTTTTAATGCCCACCTCGGCCCTTTGCGCCAGTTGATTTATCCCCATATTACAGGGAGTGATCGTGCTGTAGCCATTGGCAATGCCCACAATGGCTTTATTGAAATCTTCATCTTTAAAACCAACTGCACGCAGCATAGCTCGATTAGGCGATCGCTGCACTCCTTGCGTCACAATTTGGCTTCTCAAATTCTCCGACATCTTTTTTCCTTCCGTGCCATTATCGCAACAGTTGCGATTGTATTACCTGATGATTTTCTCATGCCTGGGCGGTGCGATCGAACATGAGTAATTCTCTATGTTTCACCGTGTCTTTTGGTCAGCCCTAATTAGCATAAATCTTCATCTAAACGTTTGTATAAAATAGGAATGATTCTTCTGTGTTAGGCATCTAGAGTGCCGGGAAGTACTAAGTATAGCAAGAAGAATTGAGATATGAAAAAAAGCCATTGCCCCAAGCTGAGGCTCTGACTTTCCACATTTATAGCTTAGTATATTGATATTGATTCCGGCGCAAAAGTGGAGACACTCTAACTTTGCACTAGAGTTCTTCAAAATTATATCTGCCTTGAAAATAGTGACTAGGGACTGAGGACTGGGAAAGAGATGTTTTCATTCTCTAGTGCTTTCTGCCTTCTCCCTTGGCGCTAGCCTCTCCCTTTGGGAGAAGGGTAGACGCTAAAAGCGATCTGCCTGCTGCCTTATTTTCAAGGCAGGAATATTAAATTAAAGAATAAAGTCACTTGACACTACTTGTGGTGCTCCTATAAGCCGAATTTGAAACTCAGCCGACCGATCCCCATCAATGCTACCTTCGAGAATACCTCCTGAATAACGGATTTGGCCGGGTGCGGAGAATTGGGCACTCCCAATGAAAGTGAAACCTTGATTGCCCCCAATAGTGGAGTTGGCATCGATATTAGATAGATCAATTCGATCGCCTGGCAAATTACCGTTTCCACGAAAGTCAGTGATTAAGTCGCGTGACGAAAGTGGACTATCAGAAATTGAGTTGTACTTGAAAATATCATTACCTGATCCTCCAGTGAGGATATCATTCCCACTACCGCCAATCAGAACATCATCCCCATCACCACCGATGAGATTATCAGTCCCAGTACCGCCAAAAAGAATATCTTTGCCAGTACCGCCATTGAGCCTATCGTTGCCACTACCACCGTTAAGAGTATCGTTGCCAGCATTACCAAAGAGGCTATCATTGCCACTACCAGCGTTAAGGATACTGTTGCCACTACCACCTATAAGGGTACTGTTGCCACCACTAGTGTTAACAATATCGCTCTGACTATTATTGCTACTAATGCTACCGCTCTGACTACTAGAATTGGCAGTAACACTGCCGCTCCCGAAAGAAATTGATATTGAAGTTGCCATTGATGAATTTCTCCTAAAACTTTAGAGGGAAAAAATTACGTCTTTACTTCCCCATTATAAAACGCCATTGCTGATTAAGAGTATAAATTTGATTTCCTTCAAAGGCATAAAATAAACATTTTCAAACATGGAATTTGGGAATTTCATACTTTCATTCCGCAATGCCGAAAAAGCAAGGTAAAAATATCAAGAGTGGGAATATTATTCTTGAACAAACCTGATTGAAACAGGTCTTTACTATTAAGTTTGAATATTTGAGAATATTTGAAAATATTTAAGAAGTACTAGATGTATTTGATGATGTTTACATCAAAACTGTAATCAAAATCATCTGATGTCCTTGTACCTTATGTTTTCGGTTGTTTCAGTTGCAAAATACTAAAGAATAAGTAGATTTTTCCTACGTAATTATATAGATTTAAGGACGTTGGTACTGTATTCATAATAACAATACTATGGCATTACCCTCCAGCAGACTTTTTTCTATTTGTAAAAAATAATTAACTTTCTTTTATCCTCTGACCAGAATAAAATCGGAAGCCTTTGTACAGATAGAGTTGGTTTTGCATATTGGTATTTGTTTAGTGGTTTCTGTAGTTATATATAACAAATAATTGCCAAGAAGTTAAAAGCTTTGTTAGACGCATAGCACGAAGAAAAGCCTAAAGATTTGTGTAACTTGAATTCGTTCCCAGGCTTAAGACTGGAAATGTATTTCGAGAGGGCTGCTGCCTCTGGTAAAACCACTGGAGGCGGAGCCTTCCAGGATCGGGGCTGTATTTTAACTTAGTGCATTCCCTTGTTAGATAGTGCGTAGGCGTAGCCCGTCGTAGACATCGCTGCACCCCTAGCGTTACCATTTGGCTATTGTGGCATCATCACAACTGTTGCGATTGTATCAACTGATTTTCCCATGCATACGCGGCACGATCAAACCTTGGCAAGCATTGGTAATTTTCTATTTTTTAGATGTGCTTCTGTTAGGTGCAGCTAATAGGAGCAACTTTGTTAATATTTAACTGTGCTTGATTATGGCAATACCAATCTTGACAGTTTAAAGCCGAGTATATTTTCTCACAGTTGGAGTATGTTTGGCTTTGCACCTAAATTATTCTTCAATATTAGACTTCTTGCATAAATCATAAATAAGAACCCCACTCCTAAGCGCTTGCTCTTAGAAGTAGGGTGTTCAGCGCTTTTGCAAGAGGTGTATTAGATCAGAGGATGATATCGCTTGCTATTAGTGGTGGTGCTCCTGTCAGTCCAATCTCCAACTCAGCCGACAGATCCCCATCAATGTTAGCTTGAAGAATACCTCCTGAATAACGAACCTGACGAGCTGCTGAGAATGCGCCAGCACCGATGAAAATAAAGGCTTGGTTGCCCGCTACACTGGAGTTAGCATCAATGCTAGATAGATCGATTTGATCGCCTGTAAAGATACCGTTTGCAACGAAGTCAGCGATAACATCTCGTGACAAACCAGTAGGACTATCTGAAACTGAATTGAAATCGAAAATATCGTTGCCAGCACCGCCAATGAGAGAATCAGTGCCAGCACCGCCAGTGAGGATATCGCTGCCAGCACCGCCATTTAGGGTATCGTTGCCAGCACCGCCAGTAAGGAGATCGCTGCCAGCATTACCGTTAAGGATATCACTGCCAGCACCGCCAGTAAGGGTATCGCTGCCAGCATTACCGTTAAGGATATCGCTGCCAGCACCCCCATTTAGACTATCGTCGCCGGCATTGCCGTTAAGGATATCGCTACCAGCACCTCCATTTAAGATATCGTCGCCGGCATTGCCGTTAAGGATATCGCTGCCAGCACCCCCATTTAGGGCAGGGCGAAAGATTAGTGGGAAACCGTTGATGGTATTGTTGTCATTAAAAATGGTACCGTTGATAATTGCCATTAGTAAGTTTCTCCTGACTTAGAGGGTAAAAAATAACCTCGTCACTTTCCCATCAGAAAACAGTGTTGCTGATTAAGAGTATGAATTTGGTTTCCCCCAAAGGTGTAAAGGAAACAGTTTCAAAGATTGAATTTTTAAATTTCACACTGTCATTCAGCAACGCCGAGAAAACAAGGCAAAGAAATAACGAGTGGGAAGAGAGAACTGAACCACAACTGATTGGAACAGGTCTTTGCTGTTAAGTTTGAAGATTTGACAAGCACCAGATGTATTGATGATGCTGGCATCAAAATTATGCCAAGAGTAATGTGATGTCCTTAATCTTTACTGGTTGCAGTAGTAGGATGGTATGAAACAAGCTGATTTCCTCCTACAGAAGCGCATAGTTTTTAGAACGTTTCGATTTTAGCCACAATCACAAGACTATACTATTACTTTCAAGCCTAGTTTTTCCTATCTATAAGAAAGAGTAATTAGCCCTTTTTTATTCCTCTCGCTAAAGCAAAATCTGAAACCTTTGTTCAGATAGGGTTAGTTTTGGTTTTTGAGATTTATTTGGTGATTTATTTGGTGATTTATCTAGTTATGTATAAGGGAGTAATTACCAATAACTTAAAAGCCTTGTTAACCAGTGCGAGCGCGACATCCCTTGCGTTACAATATGCCTTCTCAAATTCTCTGATATCTTTGGAATTAAGTGGCATTATCGCAATATTGCGATTGTATTATCTGATTTTCTGATGTAGACGCGGCGCAATTTAATAACTATAAACTATCAGAAAGGCAAGCTAAACTTATCTTTATTTGCGACTATTCAATTATTAAAATTCTGCATTTTGCCTTATTTTCAAGGCAGATAATATTAAATTAAAGGATAATGTCGCTTTCCACTAGTTGTGGCGCTCTTGTAAGCCGAATTTCAAACTCAGCCGACAGATCCCCATCAGTACTACCTTGGAAAATACCTCCTGAATAACGGATTTGACCGATTGCAGAGAATGCACGGCTCCCGATGAAAGTGAAAGCTTGGCTGCCCTCTGTAGTGGAGTTGGCATCGATATCGATTTGATCCCCTGCAAGGACACCATTTCCAACAAAATCAGCGATCGCATCCTGTAACAAACTAGGTTGACTCTCTGAAACAAAGTTGAAATCGAAAACATCGTTACCCGATCCTCCAGTGAGAACATCAGTGCCACCAACACGAGTGAGGATAAGTAGATAAACAAAATTAATTACACAATGTCATTGCGAATGCATCGTACCCCTACGGGGAAGCAAGCTACGCGGTAGCGTCTCCAAGAGTAGTGTGGCTTGCTTGCGCCCCTACCGCGTGGTCTATTTACCTGAAAATAGCTGTAATATCACGGTACTTTTTTTATAAATCAAAAAAGTGGCATTCATTTATAAAGACTGAATGCCACTTTATATTTCTCAAAATTTCTGATGACAGAGATATTTTACCCTGGTAGAGTTATCCCAGTCACAGCGATCGCACCTGCGATCGCACTGGCGCAAAGGGAAGTAATCGCTGTGCCAAATATCCACCACGCAGCATTTGCAACGGTTTTCTTGGTTTCTTCGGCTTGCTTTTTAGCTTGCTCTTGAATCGCTTTCAGGCGTTTTTGAGTTTCTTTCTGAATGCGTTCGGCTCGTTGCAATACGCCATCCCGCGCCGCTTCGATTTGGTTAATAATGCGGTTAGCGTCCGCCTCGGAAATATCTTCACGAGAACTCAATACAGCTACTAAGGTGTCACGATCGAATTCACTGAGGCGATCGCGCAATGCTTCAAATCCGGCTTGGGGATCGTCAAACACTTTTGCAAAGTCTTGCTTAATCCCTTCATAGTTGAGTTCGGAACGATTCAGGGAGTTGAGATAGTTGCGAACCTTGGCAAAAACTCCATCTAGCACTGATTGCACTCTCTGCTGAATCTGCTGGAATTGTTCGACAATGGAGCTACGAACAGAATCAATTTGATCCACAATTCGGTTAGCTTCTTCTTCTGAGATATCCTCACGTTGAGATAGTAGCGCCACAATTGTCGAACGGTCAAATTTCGAGGCGCGATCGCTTAAATTGCCAATTCCAGCGCGGGGAGAAGACAGCAGCAATTGTAAATCGCGTTTGATTCCTTCGGGGTTGAGTTCTTCTTTATTGGTATTACGCAGATATTCTTCGAGATTTGCTTCAAAATCTAAAGCCTGTTGAGTGGTGCGCTTCGCTAAACGTCGTGGCGCTCTCAGGATATCACCAATGGCATCTTGAGCGCGATCAATGATTTGATTAACTTGCTCTTGGCTCAAGTCGCCGCGTTGACTCACGAGTTTAACTAAAGTTTCTCGATCAACATTAGATAAGCGATCGCGCAGTGCTAAGGCTCCAGCTTGAGGATCGTCGAGTAATTTTTCCAAATCGGCTCTGATACCTTCTGGATTAAGTTCTTCCAAGTTGGTATTGCGGAGATATTCAGCGATCGCTTTTGTAGTTTTCTCGTACTGTTCTTTCGCTTGCTGCGGTACTTGTAAAATATTATCTCGGACTGCTTCAAGTTGATCGAGAGTTTCGTTTACCTGTTCTTCGCTCAAATCTTGACGCTGACTAAGCAATTGTACCAAGGTATCGCGGTCAAATTGCGATAGGCGCGATTGTAAAAGGCTAATTCCGGCTTGCGGATCGTCTAGTAAAACTCTAAACTCACGTTTGATCGCTTCGGGATTGAGTTCGTCTTTGTTAGTATTCCGCAGATATTCTTCAACTCTTTGGCGCAGTTCATCGGCTTTCGCTTTTGCTTGCTCTTGCAATTCCCTAGCACGATTCAAGAGATTGTCGCGGTTGCGTTCGAGTTGACTAACAATATTATTAGCTTCCTCTTCGCTGATATCTTGACGCTGTTGCAGCAATTGTACAAAAGTATCGCGGTCAAATTGCCCGAAGCGGTTACTTAAATCTTCAAAACCAGCTTGTGGATCGTCCAGCAACTTGCCAAAGTCTCGTTCAATACCTTCAGGATTGAGTTCCTCTTTACCCGTCGAACGCAGATAATCTTCAATGCGGCTGCGGAAATCTTGCCCTTTTTCGCGAGTTTGAGCCTGTTTGACAGTTTCTAAAACTTCCAGGCGATCGCTTTCCATTTGTTCGGAAATTTCTTTTACCCTAGCTTCGCTAATATCACCGCGCTGCTTCAACAAGTTGCTGAAATATTCTTGATTAATTTCTTCCAACTCTCGTCTGACAGTTGTCGGATCTGCATTTATGTCATAGATGACTTCTTTAAATTCATCTACTAGGGTAATTCGGTTAAAGTGCCAAGGAAACGAATGCAATATGTAATCTTCTACATCTGCCTTAATTGCATTTTCCAGTGATATGGGTAATTTTGCAGATACTTGCTCAGTTGCCTGTTCTCTAAACTTTTGAAATTGTTCTGTGACTTGATCGACATCGACATCTTGAACTTTTTCTTTCAGTTTTTGCAACTGAGTTGTAATTTTGTTCACATCGATATTAGAAAGGTTTACCCGTTCCAGAACTGCTGGCGCAGCTGCACTTAAGCCATACCTAATAGCTTGTTTGATTACACCACTGCCATTACCGCCTCCGATTGTAACCAGTTCTTGAAGCCGTTCACCTAATTTCTCAGAATTAAGTTCTTCAGGAGTGGCGGACTTGAGTAAATTAATTACTTGTTCTGTGGGATTTTTGCGATTTAAAGCTTGTTGCCATGCACCTTCAAATTGATCAGTAATGTTATTGATATCTTCTTTAGATAAATCGCCGCTGCTGCTGATTAAATCAACAAATGTTTGGCGATTAACGTTTTGCAATAGGTCGCTATTAGCAACGGATTGCAAATCTGTATCTTTAAGAAGCTGGTCAAATTGACTCCGAATTTCTTTGATATCCAGCTTTGGCAATTGCAGAGAACCTAAAGAACTTTGGAGCGTATTTCTAATCCCTTCCGAATCAAAACCTGAAGTTAATTCCCGCCGGACTGCGGCTGTAATATCTTCAGCAGTAGAAACTAACTGTCTTTTCGCAGTATTCGCGCCGATGCCAGCAGTTGCCGTGCCCATCAGAGTTTGAAAACCAGAAGTAACAGTATTAGATATAGAACCAATTAAAGAACCTACTGCGGATGAACCCAACCAAATTACTAGTGAAAAATAGGTAGACCAAATGACTACACCAATAATTGCTCCTAAAAATGCGCTTTCGATTAGGCTAAGTTTTACTGCTAAAAAACAAGCAATAAATAATGCAATGCTAACGGTTATTAACGCCCAAGCACCAACCTTAGCTTGACCTTTACGAATTGTCTTACCTAAACCTTCAGACTCGTCATCAGAATCTAAGTCAATTTCCCAAGATGAAATTCCGACAGCAACTGAAAGGTTTGTCAATAACAATTGAAACGCAAAGACCATCAAAACCCCAGCTAGCAGTGCTACCAACAATTTAGGCCCAGAAAAAACAACTGATGCTTCTTCTGGAGTTAGTACTTCCTGAGCTAAAGTTATCGGCGCTAACCCAAAAGGTAGCCGATTCCATCCCAAAATAGTTAAAACATCTTGAAACATAAGATTTTCTCGCTTTTACTCAATTCAATACCCATTTATAAAAAAATGGCTTATTTCTCAGCTTAATTATCATCTATATAAGCTGTCACTTTCTTGGGTAATAGGTTGATTTGCCAAAAGTCGTATTTAAAAAAATTAATATTTTTCTTATTTTTTCTAAATATAAAAATATATGTTTTATGATTTAGTGAAATTTTCTCAATAAAAGTTTATTCAAAAAAAAGAAATTTCATAAAATTGTATCTACTGATATAGCAGGTTAACAAAGGGTAAGTTACAGTATCAAGCGGTAGAAAACAATATTTTTCGCTATCAACTATTGTTGAGATAATTCAAAAATAGAATAATTAATATATAAATTTTATAAAAATAAAATATCTTTTTTGTTGAGATTTTGTTACTAACTTTAGATAAAACCACCTATGTCTAATGATAGAGGTAAAAATTCTTCCAAGCGATTGATGAAAATAAAACAGAAAAATGTATTAATAAAGGTCATTACGAGCTATGAATTAGTGAATAATTAATTTTTGCTGAGGAGAAAAAATAATGGTAGTAGGTCTACATAAACGTGCTGTAGGTGTATTTTCTCATCGTCGAGATGTTGAACATGCCCTACATGAATTAAAAAAAGTTGGCTTTGACATGAACAGAGTTTCTGTCATTACCCAAGATGGAGACAAAGAGGATATTGCTGGTGCGGATGTGAGCGATCGCGTCGGCGATCAGTCTGACGAAGGTGCTAAAGTCGGAGCAGCTACAGGCGGTGCTTTGGGCGGATTGGCTGGTTTATTAGTCGGTCTTGGCACTTTAGCAATTCCTGGAATCGGACCCATTATGTTGGCTGGAGCCGCAGCAACTACCCTAGCTACAACTCTTGCTGGCGCCGGTATTGGTGCAGTAGCTGGTAGTTTGCTTGGTGCATTAATTGGTTTAGGAATTCCTGAAGAACGAGCTAAAGTTTACGACGAACGTGTTAAACGAGGACACTATTTAGTCATTCTCGATGGTACAGAGGCAGAAATACTTAGAGCAGAAGCAATTTTAAATCATCAGGGTGTGGAAGAGTTTGGCATTTACGACCACCCAGATGCGACAAATGCAACCACTGGTTATGTGACTCCAACTTCTACTGCTGGTCATAGTGGTGTTGCAAAACGTGCGATCGGGGTATTTTCTCATCGTCGAGATGCTGAAGTAGCAATTACAGAATTGCGAGATGCAGGTTTTTCCTTGAATCAAGTCTCCATCATTGCCAAAGATACGAACGGTCAGGGGATCGGTGGTGTAGATGTAGACAAAAATGTTGGTAGTGGTAATAAAGCAGATGATGGCGCAAAAACTGGAGCAGCTACAGGTGGTCTTTTAGGCGGCTTGACTGGCTTATTAGTTGGACTTGGGAGTTTAGCAATTCCAGGAATTGGGCCCGTGATTGCAGGTGGCGCAGTTGCAACAGCTTTGGCGACAACATTAGCTGGTGGTGCGATCGGTGCAGCAGCGGGGAGTATTGTTGGCGCACTCGTTGGCTTGGGAATTCCTGAAGACAAGGCGCGAGTATATAGCGATCGCTTCCAAAGAGGTGACTACTTAGTAATTCTCGATGGTACGGAAGCTGAAATCCACCAAGCTGAAGCTATTCTCAAACGTCGAGGTATTGAAGAATTTGCAATCTATGATGCAACTGAAATTAGTGAATATCGCCCAGGTTCCGACCGAGTAACGCATAATGACGCAGCTGTAGTCGATCCCATTCGCCCCAATTACTCAACAGAACCTCATAGAAACGATCCTGCTGTAGTTATTGTTGATCGTCGTGATGAAGTACTTTAACCTAAAGTAGTTTTCACTCGCACAAAATTGCAGGAGCAATAATTTGAAAACTTTGCTCCTGACTAAAAAAACTTGCTCCTCACTTTTGCCGTAAATATCAATAGATTTCACTTTCTGATTCAGAATTAAACCAATGAAAAAGCTAACCCCCTTCGTAATTAGTTGCCTTTTAGTGTTTGGTGTTGCTGCTTGTGATAACGCTTCTAAAACAAGTGAATCTGCACCCAATAATCCTAATGAGGCTCCCCAAACACCAACTGCAAAAACAACAGAAGCTTCTCAAAAAGACGCGCAAAGTGAAGTTCGTAGAAGACAACTAAATGAAGATATTCGCGCCCGCGAACAGCGCAACAATACCACTGGTGGCGATACAAAAAGAGCTAAAGCTGACTTAGAAAGTGAAGTTCGCTCCAAATTAGAGGCTAATATCCCCAAGAGTCAACTAACAGTTAATGCCGCAGACGGTGGTGTTGTTACTGTGGCTGGAACTGTCACCAATCAGCAGGAGTTGGCTAAAATTGAAAAATTAGCTAAGGAAATTAAAGGTGTCAATAGTGTAGTTGTAAAAGCAACTGTTGCCAAAGTAACTAACTAAGGCAATTAATAAATCCAAGTGAGCAGGTAAGCATAAAGAGATTTAAATGCTTCTGCTAAATCTCAGTGGTCAGTAACAAGTTTAACTGACCACTAATAATTGACAACTGACGACCTTAATAACTATATTTGTTGATGCTCAGTTCAGTTATACAAAGTCTTGTAGTTACCAAACATAAAAACTATGGAAACCGAACAACAGCAACGTGAATCTATCAATGCTTCCTTATCACAAGGTACGCTAGCACTTGAAGGTACTGATACCGCCAACTTACCAAAGTTACCGCCAGCACCTGAACCTGAATCTCAATGGCAGCAAATTAGCAGACAAATTTCTCAATTTTTAGAGCAACTCCCCCAATACTTAAGTGGCTTTTTTCAGGACTACAAGCAGCCTCTAATAACTGTTGCTTTAATTTTGGCGGCCATTGTTACAGTTAGAGTAGTACTGACGGTACTAGCTGCAATCAATGATATTCCATTACTATCACCACTTTTTGAGTTAGTTGGAATTAGTTACACCAGTTGGTTTGTTTTCCGTTATTTACTGAAGGCTTCAACTCGGCAAGAATTAGCCGATGAAATTCAATCACTGAAAAGCCAATTCGTGGGCGAGTAAATTTACTAAGCATTAAATTAAGATTTACACGGGCAAATAGAATGACTCTGTTGGCGAATTCATGTAAACCACAATTTACGGAGTGAGGCGCTACGACATCTCAATGCTTTGAAAGTAGCGATCGCAATTCGCCAACAGTCTCATAGAATTCACAGCTACACACACTCACGTCCGCCTCTACAGACTGGGTAAAGCCTTGTATCGTTGCGGTTTCTAGTTGCCCTTTTAATTTTAAGTTGACTTCAACCAAAACCCTTGTTCTACCAATAAATGTAAATCAACAGTATTTAACCGGATTCCATTTTAGTCTTTTGGATACATCAAAAGATAGAGAATATAACATTATTTTAATTTTAAGTCACTTCTCAAGATAGTAGCTCAGAGATAAAAAACAGCCTAATCTAGTTTTTGAAGTTATTTAATAGATTCTTTAACGAGGACATAAATTATGGCTAATGAAGCAGTTAAGAGAGATACAGATTCATCCGATCGCGCGGAAGTCGATACTTATGATCGCGGCATTATCCCTGCTGAAACCGCCGCTAGAATGGAAAGAGAAGGAGATCGTTACAAAACCCGCCCCACAGAAGAACGGGAAGCAGATGCACCTACTGACGATCAAACCGATCCAGAAAGCATACGCACCACTGATGGCTATACCGTAGACAAAGAAGGTTTGTTAAACAACTATGCAGTTGAACCAGAAATGTACTACGAAGAACCAGGTGATGCACGCCAGCAAGCGGCAGAAGATACGGAAGAACGTATTGAAGAACTTGGAGAAATTAATCAGGATGAGGAAGGCAAGTTGACAGATAAGGGTGACAGCCGCGGTAGAGGCCCAGGAGTAATTTAATTAACAACTATCCTTTTTCCGGGTGCAATTACACGTAAAAAGGCTAAATAGGTAGTTTTTAGAGACGCAATTATTGCGTCTCTAATTTTTTATATTGTGTCCGGTTAAAGACTCACCATTAAGACCACAGAGGGGCAGGTTTTTTGGGCTTTCTGCATAGGATTTGGGAATTAGAACTCAATACGCTTGGGTTAAGCAAAGCTCAACTTAGCAAAGCCCTGGAAGTGTTGGTTTACCCTTGGGGAAGCAAGCTACACAGTTTAAGGTTTTTGGCGCTAACCTAAGCGTGTTGAATTATAACTAATTAGCTGGACATCATATCACATATAACGTCTCTACATTTATTGTGAGTCGAAACAATGGCATTGTGAGTCGAAACAATGGCATTGTGAGTCGAAACAATCGCATTGTCAGCCGAAACAATGGCATTGTCAGTTAAAACAATCGCATTGCGAGTCGAAACAATGGCATTGTCAGTCAAAACAATCGTATTGTCACTTAAAACAATCGCATTGTCAGTCAAAACAATCGCATTGTTAGCCGAAACACTCCTGTGTACACCGTAAGCAAACTCTAAAGGCTAGACAAAGCGTAGCTTTGTCTCTTTGGGGTTCTACGGGTTTAATACAGCAGTATTACTAGATAATCAGTGGTTCAAGTTCACGATTATGCCATTGCCGCTGATGCCATTCGGCAACCAAAGGACGAACAATAAACTTAGGCTGTCCATCGCCTTTAACGTCAATACGCAAACCTGAATAAGGTCGTCGCTTCTGAAAACCTTGACCGTTGCGACCAATGAATAGATGCGATCGCGCTACTAACCTATTCTCCTCCATCAAATCTGCTCCCTCAATCCGCTGGCGTCGCAAACTAAACCCGCTACCGCCACAAACAATCCAGTGGATATGAGAATCAGCGTGTCCCGTATCCATTGTTTCCAGGTGTTCCAAGCAGTGGGCGTGACCGTTTAATACCAAATCGACCAAAGGACGACCCTGATTTAAGGAACGGATTTCTTTAGCTACCGCATCCAACACGCCACGCAAGCGATCGCGAACGATTAGAGTTTGTGCTTGTTGCCACTTCGTCGCCTCAGTTACATAAGGAGGATGATGGAAATAAATTATTCTTCCCCGAACTTCAGGATTATTCCAAGATTCAATTAATCTTTGCTTGAGCCAATCCAGTTGTTCAATGTCAGTCAGCGTTGTTTTATTAGTGGCTAGTTGCTTATCGATATCAACAATAATTTCTTCAATTTGTGACAGCTTGGCATGGAAGTCGTCTAATTGATCGGCTTCATTCGGATTTTCTGGGCGAAGTTTGGCTGAAGTTTCAATAATTTCCTGCTTTTCTTGCTCGAAATCTTCACGGCGTTTTTCTAAGAGTTTGCGATCGGCATCACCTTTTTTTGTTTTCGGTAGCGGTGGTGGATCGTTAAATGTATTAGAATCCAAAGCAAAGAAATCAATACCGCCATAACGAAAAGTGTAATAGCGATTGGGAAGGCGGGTAAATTGCCCAGGTTGATATGAAAGACAACGACCTGTATCTGTCTTGGCTGTGTAGTGCCGATCTAAGTGACTGGCTAACTCTCCTGGAAGCTGAAACGCCTGAAGATAGTCGAGAAATGCCTTTGCGTAAGCGTCACCGCATCCTGAGCCATGTAAGCCCACATCTAGGTCTAACCGCGATCGCAACAGGTGACGAATGGGTAATGTTGTTAGAGATGCCAAGCTCAATAAAATTGGCAAGTTATAGTAATCATGATTTCCCGGCACAGGTAAAATGGGCAGCTTAAAAACCATCTGGTCATAAGCAATCCGTTTGCGATGCTCTGCGCCCAAGAGAAACTCTCGGTAAGGCTGGATGAAATTTTGCTGGTAATATTCACTCGATCCCACTAAATAGATCACATCCCCCGTATGCAGCATAAAACGGGATTCGTTGTGATGGGGCAGCATAAGTTCCGCTACTTGTCGCTGAGGATTGTGTCCTCTGTGTCTACCGGAACCACTATCACCTATGACTAAAAATGAGAACTCAGAATTGTCTGTTTGACCATCTTCCAACACCAGCCGGGTTTGGTCGATATCCCGTTCCACAATTAACGGATCTTGCCACCGCACCCGCTGATTCATTTTCCGAATTTTCTTAGCGATCGCTGGATCAGATACAAGTTTCAATGCAACCTACTCCTGAGTTTTCAATTGAAGGGGAGCAGGGGGGCAGAGGAGCAAAAATTATTCCTAATCCCCAATGCCCCATGCCCAATGCCCCATGCCCAATGCCCCATACCCTCATTCTTCTACTGTGTCTTTCATCTTAATAGTCAGATTAGGTAGCCCCTCTAGTTTTTCGGTAGGCTCAACTTCTTCTACTAATGGCACAAAAATTCTTAAGCCTGCTGGTACACACTTAATTTCTACAGGTGTTGTGCCGACTATTTCACCATCTAGAACAACTTTTTGTGGTGGCTCAGTGGTAATTTTAAATTGTTTGGCTCGCAGGAAACCAATATCATCTCGGTCAACGGCGTTACCTGTCGAAGCCGTTTGAAATAGATGAAACGTGGCTGCGATCGCTCCTGCCTTGTTAGCTGGAGCTACAATCGTTAAATCTAGTAACCCATCATCATAAATCAGACCTGCTGGGCCTTGGGCCAAAACTGAAGTTGGAGGCGCGGCATTGGCTACCGTTACTGCACAGGCACTAGTTTTAATTATCCTGTCTTCAGTTTCAATTTCAACATCAAAGTTATGTAAGCTTCTTAATTGCTGGATTCCTGCCAAAACGTAGGCCATCATCCCAAAGCGATTTTTGGCGTCTCGGTCTGCCAATTCTACAGTGTCAGCTTCAAAGCCAATACCTGCCAAAAGTACCATTGGGCGATCGTTGCAATAAGCTACGTCTACATGAGTAGTTGCTCCCTGCAAAATTGTCTGACACGCACCTGCGATCGTGTCAGGAATTCCTAAAGCTGTGGCAAAAGCGTTTGCTGTTCCTCTGGAAATGATCCCAAATGGGATATCAGTTCCCACAATAGCTGCCGCCGCTATTGAGAGAGTACCATCCCCTCCGGAAGCAATGATTGCATCTACTCCTCGCTCTACAGCTTGATATGCCAGTTGGTCAGCATCGATTTCTTCAGTTGTAAAATGAATATCTAGATCAATATCTGGCTCTAATATTGCCCGAATTTCTGCTAGCTCTGTATCTGGGTCGCCCTGACCCGCAACAGGATTGAAGATGAGACAGGCGGAACGATTCATAATGTATAATAACTAAGCTTGGATAACTAATGAAGATAACAAATTATTCTTAGCATTCCTGTAAATTTTCAACTTCCCTTTTGGGGCTGAATTTTCTAGATATATTGACTAAGTTGAGCGCGATATGCGATCGCATCATACACCAAGAAAAGGCAAGAACCTTTAAAACCTTCCCAAAGAAGTCTATTTTTAGCCGCCTGTTTAAAAAGACTCACTCAACTGGAAGGTTATTTAGTTAGTCGGTAGAAAAATTTAAAGCCATCATCAGAATTGTATATAGACAGGTTTTAGGAAATTCCTATATTATGGGAAGTGAGCAAATTACTGGTCTTGAATCGTAGTTTCAGCAAAGTGAAATCAGCGATCGCAAGTTTATCCGTTTGGTAGCGAAGTTTGAGTTGTATTGTTGTCTATTTTTTAGCAGTTGCCCTCGTTATCGGGCAATTGAATTGAACTTTAGGCATCTTTTTAGTTGCGCTCCCATCAATGCGTAAATCCAGCTACCATCTCAATTAATCAAACAAGTTGCTTGAGCAACTTGTTAAAGGTATTGTAAAGTTCCACTACAGCCTACTAGTACAATGTCTAAGTTAATCTTGAAGGTTTGTAGTAAGCACTTTAGTGCTTAGAAAATAAGGACTGAAGTCCTTACTACGAACTTAACGCGATGTGCAACTTATTCTTGAAACCCCACTTCCATTCTTCTCCCCCACAGGGAGAGAGGCTTTGATTCTTACTCCCCTTCCCTTGTAGGGAAGGGGTTGGGGGTTAGGTTTGAGAGAAAGTTCCACACGGCGTAACTTAAATTTGACAGACTACTAGTCTGTTTTGTGGCAATTAAACAACTCAAAGGGCTAGAAACTGGGGATAAGGGAGACAAAAGCAACAATAAATTCCCTTCAAGAATGCTGAGTTGGGAATCTTCAGGACTCGGAACTGTTTTGCCTCATACATAATGCCCAATCCCTTCAAATTTATAGTTCTAATATGTCTATTCCTTTGTTAAGCTATTCCCCTTCATCTCGAAATCACCGTGTATCTGGATATGAGATTCTTGGCGACGAGCAACCTAGAATTTATACAGCCGAATATCTGCAATCATCACTAGAAATGGATGCCTTGATTAAGGCAGCCTATCGCCAGATTTTCCACGAACAACAGATGCTAGATAGCAACCGTCAAACCTGTCTAGAATCCCAACTGAGAACTGGTCAAATTACAGTCAGAGATTTCATTCGAGGGTTAGCAATATCTGATGCATTCCGGCGACTCAATTACGAAAGCAACAACAATTACCGCTTTGTGCAGATATGCGTACAGCGCTTATTGGGTCGCGAGGTTTACAATGAACGCGAAAAGCTAGCCTGGTCAATTGTGCTAGCAAGTAAAGGACTGCACAGGTTTATCGACGATTTGGTAGATAGTGAGGAGTATATGAGTAACTTTGGTTACAATACAGTTCCCTATCAACGGCGACGGATTTTACAAGGACACTCTCTAGGGGAATTACCTTTTGCCAGAATGGCTCGTTATGGCGAAGATTATCGCGATAAATTACCGCTTCCCATGACAAGAAAGCAGGTTGAGCCTTTTAATTTACAAACCTTCTTACGCAGTTCTGACAGAGATGTGGTGTTATTGCTATTAGCTTCGACACTGGCACTGATTGTCTTGTTTAGTTTGCTGACTACATTTGGTTATTTGCCAAAATTTGGTGGGTACTAGCTGAAACTTGAGGATGTTGCGATCGCCATTGTGAGCGATCGCAACATCCTCAGTGCATAAAAATTCTATTATTTAAAAAAATTCCTCAAACAAGCTTTTGGTAAAGAATTGTAATTCAAAATCCCAAATCCAAAACCCAAAATTCGCATGAGTCCCTGACTACGGTAGTCTAGATGAGAGTGAATTTATCGCGTGCGATATTATATTGTTTTATGACTTCAGTTGTTTCTAGTCCCCCACGCACTATTCGGATCGGCTCACGTAAAAGCCAACTTGCTCTGGTTCAGACCTACTGGGTACAAGAGCAACTACAGAAAAGCTATCCTAATATCACTTTTGAAGTCCACACCATGTCTACCCAAGGCGATAAAATCTTGGATGTAGCATTAGCTAAGATTGGCGATAAAGGACTTTTTACTAAAGAACTTGAACTCGGAATGCTCAATCAAGAGATTGACTTTGCGGTTCATTCTCTCAAGGATCTGCCGACTCACTTACCAGAAGGGTTAACGTTAGCAGTAATTACTGAACGAGAAAACCCAGCAGATGCATTAGTGGTGCATGAAAAGCACAAAGATAAACAAATCGATACGTTGCCAGAAGGTGCGGTAATTGGTACATCTTCTCTACGGCGTTTAGCACAGTTACGCCATCATTTTCCTCACTTTACCTTTAAGGATGTGCGGGGAAACTTAATTACACGGTTGGCAAAACTGGATGCAGGCGAATACGATGCTTTGATTTTGGCAGCAGCAGGGTTAGAGAGATTGGGAATGGGCGATCGCGTTCATCAAATCTTACCCAAAGAAATCTCCCTCCACGCCGTTGGACAAGGTGCTTTAGGGATAGAATGCCGTGCTGATGATAGTGAAGTGCTATCTCTACTCAAAGCAATTGAACATACCGAAACACGCGATCGCTGTCTCGCCGAACGATCTTTTCTCCGCTCTTTAGAGGGTGGATGTCAAGTACCTATCGGTGTAAATACAGAAATATCTGGTGATAATTTGACCTTAACCGGGATAGTCGCCAGTGTAGATGGTCAAAAGTTCGTCAAAGATACCGTCACCGGACTTGCCAACAACGCCGAAGCGCTAGGCCAAGAACTAGCAGAACTGTTGCGACAACAGGGAGCGCAAGAAATTCTCGAAGAAATTTTTGCGGTGATTCAGCGCGGTTCCTAAGCAATTGGGCAAGCCAATGTGATTAGATAAGAATTGATCGCCGTTGCACTCAAGATGTGCCAGACGCGACAAGTCGCGTTGGTCGGGATTTAGAACGTTAATTTGACAATATAGACTCGGGGAAGCAAAAATTACCATGCGGATTCTATTTGTTGCAGCAGAAGCAGCACCCATTGCCAAAGTAGGAGGAATGGGTGATGTTGTCGGGGCATTACCCAAATTTCTGAGAGAAATGGGGCATGATGTGCGAATCTTCTTGCCTTACTATGGCTTCCTGCCAGACAAAATGGAAATTCCCAAAGAACCCATCTGGCGGGGATCTGCCATGTTCCAGGAATTTGCTGTTTATGAAAGCATTCTGCCTGGTACTGATGTTCCCTTGTACTTATTTGGACATCCTGTATTCCTACCCCGCCGGATTTATTCTGGAGATGATGAAGACTGGCGGTTCACCTTTTTTTCCAATGGTGCAGCCGAATTTGCCTGGAATTACTGGAAACCAGACATTATCCACTGTCATGATTGGCATACGGGGATGATTCCCGTGTGGATGCACCAAGATCCTGATATCACCACAGTGTTCACCATTCATAACCTGGCTTATCAAGGACCGTGGCGTTGGTATTTAGAGAAAATTACTTGGTGTCCCTGGTATATGCAAGGACACAACGTCATGGCGGCGGCTGTACAATTTGCCAACAAGGTAAATACAGTTTCGCCCACCTATGCCGAGCAAATCAAGACTCCTACTTACGGTGAAACATTAGAAGGTTTGCTGTCTTTTATTAGCGGTAAATTATCCGGGATTATCAACGGTATTGATACTGAGGTTTATAATCCAGAAAATGACAAATACATTGCTCAAACCTTTACTGCTGATACTTTAGATCAACGCAAAGCCAACAAAATTGCTTTGCAAGAAGAAGTAGGATTAGAAGTTAACTCCAAAGCCTTTTTAATTGGGATTGTGACACGACTAGTGGAACAAAAAGGCATTGATTTGATATTGCAAATCCTCGATCGCTTCCTATCTTATACAGATGCACAGTTTGTACTGTTAGGGACAGGCGATCGCTACTATGAAACTCAGATGTGGCAATTAGCATCGCGCTTTCCCGGACGCATGGCAACTTACTTGCTGTATAACGATGCCCTGTCTCGCCGGATCTACGCCGGTACTGATGCTTTCTTGATGCCTAGCCGTTTTGAACCATGCGGTATTAGTCAAATGATGGCTTTGCGCTATGGTTCTGTGCCCATTGTCCGCCGTACAGGTGGATTAGTTGACACCGTAACCCATCATGATCCTGAAAATGCTGCTGGTACTGGTTATTGCTTTGATCGCTATGAACCGCTAGACCTTTTCACCTCGATGATCCGGGCTTGGGAAGGCTTCCGTTTCAAACCGCAGTGGGGAGAACTACAAAAACGCGGCATGAGTCAAGATTTTAGTTGGTATCAATCTGCCAAGCAGTATGTGAAGTTATACAGATCAATTTACGGTTTGCCAGAAGAAGAAGAAACACCAAAACCAAAGTTAGTTTTAAACGAAGCAGTCACCACTAGTAAATAAAAGGGCGGTTAGAAACCGTGTCTACACAGGCAAAACCCACCTCCGTGGGTTTACAAACCCTTAATTTTTCCTTAGTCCGCGGAGGCGGACTACCCTGCGGGAAGCCGCAAAGCGTCTATGTTTGTGTAGCCGCGACTTCCAGTCGCCAGCGCTATTGCTTAGTGGTGGCTTTCGCCCTAATTAGCCAGTCGCGATCGCTAGTGCAAATTTCCCGACCAGAGGAGTCTCCTAAGCGGTCTAGCGCTAATAAACAAGCGTATTTCAAATCCCAAATCGGTGTATTCAGGCAAATTTTGATTTCAGGAATCGCTCGTGAATCACCCAATTCACCAAGAGCGATCGCACATGCAGCACGAGATTTCTGAAACTGAGGTTCGCGATTGTGTAGATTTTCTATTAATAAATCGTAGGCGGGAGCATATTTCAGCCAGCCGAAAAGTTTCATGACATGATAATGAGCACCATAATCGTTATATGCTTTATCTCCATAAGTTGCTAAGAGTGCTGCTGGTGCTTCTTGTGAATAGATATCCAGTAAGGTTTTTGTCGCCAAATAGCAACGTCCAAAATCAGTTTCGTAAAGCTCATTAATCACAAAATCTAGAACAGGGGTGGCATCATACTCATGTACTAAATCAAGATCGTTGGGATGGTCATAGAGTACTTGCTCTAAGTAAGGTTGAATTTCTGTAAAGCTAATTTCACCACTGGGAACACCTACATCCAAAAGCATCCGCAATCCTCGCAACCGAAACACCAGAGATACAGGACAACGGGCAATTTCTGGGATGGCTTTGTAGTAGCGAGAATCAATCAAATCTTGAATGCAACCGCGCCGTGCATTCACACTAGAACTTTGTAGTAGCGCTATCACTTCAGTTATTTGGGAATAATCACCCGTGAAGCGACAAAGTGTAGCGATCGCTGCACTACGAGTAGGTTCATCCTCAGATAAAGTAAATTTTCGTACACGTTCTAGAGACGGTTGATAGTCTGCGTTAGCTAGAGTATGAATAATGACTCGATATATTTGACCTGCTTTATCAAGCAGTTGTGCTATTTCTTCGAGAATTTCTGGCTCTTTAGTGCCAATTTCCCCGATTGCCCACACAGTATTTTCAACAGTATAAATATCATCATCTTTAAGACATTGCCGAATTACAGGTAAAGCTGATTGTGCCTGCAATCGCCCCAGACTTTCTACAGCTTTGCGTCGAACAATGCGGTGGTCTAACTCCTCAGGGTTACTGTTTTCAATCGCTCGCACCAAAGCCGCGATCGATTGCTCAGTGGGGAAGTTAATTAAATGGGAAACAGCAATATATTTATCAGAAGCGTCTTCGAGTTGTTCTAATGGTGTATCGATAATTGCGATCGCTTCTTCTTCTGTTAGCCCAAACATTTTAAAAAAACGTTTATCCATTGATCTGTAAATTGCTCTTGGATAATTGCTTGCAGGTCACTTTTACTATCGTACTAGGGACTGGCTACTAGTGATTGGGGACTGGGAAGATGAGGCGAGTACAAAATACAAATGTTTGGCCGAGGTAGAGCCAAACAAACCAAAAGAAAGCATCATTGCCCTCAAAAAAGCTGTACAAAAAAGCTATTCATCTTCATCTCCTGATGGTCGTTCGCTGTCGCTTTGTTGGGTGTTCCACTCTAAAACAATACGCTCTAGCATTTCAGCCTGCGTACAGTTATTTACAGCAGCATACTGCTTAATTAGCTCTCTTACTGTAGGACTAATGTGGCGTATATCTAGTGAGTTATTTCTTGTCGTTTCCACAATCTTCTTCCAGAATGTTTAAGCAGTTTTGCTGTTTTTATTACCATTGCAGCCGCTACGTTGGTTAGGACATACAGCAGAATCCAGAAGTCAGAAGTAAAACAGACTTTATACCTGGCTTTGAGACGAATCTTTGTCTACTTTATTAACTTGACCTCCGCTGTAATTGTAAGGGTTTGCCATAGGAATGCCCAAATCAATGACTTCTTTATATTCTAAATCCTAACTAAGATAGCGACTGCTTATACTTGTGGGGAGATACTTTACCACTGGAGGAAACATGTTGAGCAGTTTTTGCAAAGTGCTAAACTATGCTATAACTACACACTTGCAATCTAAAAAGCTTAAAAGACTTATCAGAAATGTAGTTGGGTTTATCTTTTGAAGATTTGCGTCAAAAAGCTTTACCAGTGGTAACGCGATCTGAGAAGATCATAATATATGCGTTTGTCAGCTATTAGTTCAGTTACCTCTTGCAAATTGCTCCGTTTTATGTAACAGCTAAGTGCCAGTCTTTAGCGAGTAAGCAAATACAAACATTCTTGGAAACACTCACCAGACATCATTCATATAAACACGCATTTAGGAAACAAAACTTATGGATGAAACCTCAGAATTCACAACAACCAATAACGTCACCGCTCAAGATGTTGCAGAAGTGATTGCAGAACTTGAGCAATATCGGGAACGTCTAGTTCAAGAAACTACGGAAACAGCAAAACGGGCTAAGTTGATGAGAGTAAGCGTCATGGCAAAACTGGAGCCTGAGCTTGCCAAAATTGATTCTGCCCTCCAGGAACTCCGTAATCAACAAGCTGCCCTGAGTGTCAGCAACTAGTGGACTTCCAAAAAAATAAATTATTCCAAATTATTTCTAGATTTGTAGGGGCGCAAGGTCTTGCGCCCCTACGTACCCTGCGGGACGTTTACGCGAACCCGGAGCGTCCCGCAGGGGTGGGATATTTATTTTTAACTGGAAGTCCCTAGTACAGGTCGGCGGAAATAAACCACCCATTCCAAATCAATGAAATGCTTACGCTGTATTCATTTTTAATTTTTAATTCCGCCTTGCGGTACTAGTCATTCATCTTGATAATTCAACTAGAAGTTATATGCTCAACTCCGAAACTCAATCTGGGGAAGATTCGTTAAATCTATCTCATGCAGAAACCGATGCTTTATTTAAAGCGGTGAGTGAGCAATTAGCCTTAAACACCTTCAACTCAGATGACCAAGAGCTACTAAAGCGGATGGTTGAGAGTATGGCGGACTCACGGGGCATGGTTAGGTTGAGTTTTGCAGAGGCTTTGGGTAAAATCGGCAAACCAGCAACCCCTTTATTGATGGAAGCTGTGGCAAATCATCTCAACCCAGTTGTGCGGAGAGCCAGCGCTAAAACTTTGACACTCATTGCTGACCCGATCGCAGTTCCAACTTTGGTCAATGCCCTGTTAAATGATGAAGATATGGTGGTCAAAACCTCGTCGGTGGGGGGGCTTGCCAAAATAGGTGAAGCAGCTGTGCCAGCGTTGCTGAAAATCTTAGCGTCAACAGAGTATCCAGAAAGTGCCAAAGGTCATGCAGTATGGGCGTTGGGATTTATTGGGGCAGAAGCGAAGGAGCATTTATATCGAGAGATTAACTCCGACTCCGCTGAAGTTCGGGCTGCGGTGGTGGGTGCGATCGCTAAAATTGCTCAAGAAGGCACTCAAGAAGGAGCATATAATATTTTAATTAATGCCCTCAACGATCCATCTGAAATTGTCCGGTGTGAAGCCGCAGCAGCTTTGGGTAGCCTCACCTATCGTTCGGCAATTCCTAGCCTTGTGGAATTACTACATCATCCCGATTGTGAAACTCGAAAAGCAGCGGCTTTGGCATTGATGAAGATTGGCGACGGTGCTGCTTTAGAACCCCTGCAAGCCGCATTAACTGAGGAAGAAGAAGCAGGGGTTCAGGCAGTGATTAAGTTGGCGATTTCTCAAATTGAGAGGCAGTTAGAGGAGGAAGCTTGGGAATAAGGCGATGGACATTTCCAATTTGAGCGCATAATTAGCGATCGCTACTCTCCGTTATATTTCATCACTTGATCTAATCGGGGCAAAGCGCTCACCGCTGACTCTCGAACATACGGATCAACAGATTCATCATTTGTCAATGCCGTCAGCACTTCCACCCCGCGCATATCACCCATCGAACCGAGTGCATTGACGATCGCCACAGCCACCGCAACATTATCTATTTTTTTCAAAGCTTCAGTCAAAATCTCAAAGGCAGGAGAACCAATCTCACCCAGTGCCATTACGGATGCAATATAAACAACGGGATTTGGGTCATTGAGCGCTGTTTGCAATCCTTGTAAGCCCTCATTGGGGAAGGGAACATCAGGATGATTAGCAGCAACCTGTGCTAGAGCTTTAGCACAACTACCCCGAATGGTGGCATTATCACTATTTACTAATGACTCTACCAATAGCGGTACAGCATCTGTACCAATAGCACCCAGTGCTTTTACCGCAGCTCGACGATAGGTGACATCTTCTTCATCTAAAATACCCATCAGCCGAGGAATGGTATTCTCATCACGGACATCAGCCAGTTCCCACATGGCTCGTTCCCGCAAATTGGGGTTGGGGTGTTTTAACTGTGCAAATAGAGAATCTATTGTCATAAAAGAAAATTTCCCTGTTTAAATCCCCCAAGTTCAATCATTAATTACGAATTACGTTAGCGACGCAGGAGCGTCATTACGAATTATTAACAACAGAGGGACTCTTGGTCAATCACTCAACCTGATACAGGCAAAGCAACAGACTGAGAGTCCCTGAGTTTTAGAGTATGACGATCGCTCGTTTACGTCTAGTCAATCCCTATTACTATGAAAGGGAGTTGATTACGTAGTCGAGGAGATTGCGGAACTCAACCAACGCTTGAGGAGACAAGTCGCGAGGAGAGCAAGCGCGATCGCGAGTATGAGTCAACGCGGTAACGTAGGGAGCGGTGGGCAGATTCAAAGAGCGATAAACTTCGCGAGCACCTGCAATACCCCACTCATCTAGAGGCCCAGTACCGCCCACAACTAAGCTGTAGTTGATCAAGCGTAAGTAGTGCTTGATGTCGCGCAGGCACTTGTCTTTCTTAACTTGAGTGTCGCCAGCTTCACCTTCTTGGCTTAGGTAAGGATATTTCTTGAACGCAGCATCATAACCTTCCTTAGCTACGGCATCGATGCCAGAAGCTAGCTTTTCAGCAGCTTCTAGACGAGCATTAGCACGCTGAATGCTACCTTGAACTGATTCTAGATCGGAGGTGGTTGGAAAACGACCTGCTGCATCAGCAGATCCAATAACTGTAGTGATAACTGATTTCATTGCTTTTTATACTCCAGATTAGATTTGATCGAGTTTTAATTTCAGTTTGCTTGGCTAATAGCCTTTAGCTATGAGTGATTAGCTCAAAGCAGAAATAACGCGATCGAAGTAACTAGCAGCTTCAGCAGCTAGAGCAGAGCAGTCGCCTTGAACAACTTCTTGTTTACGGAATTTTTTACCAGCGTTAGCTTCAGTATTGGTGTTGGTGATGTGAGCGACACTAATAGCCTTCAATATCTGGAAAGCCCGTACAGAAGACCCAGTGGGTACGCCCAAAGCTGTGTAGGTTTCTTTCAAACCGTTCAAAGCACGATCATCCAATACGGAAGAATCACCAGCCAACAGCGCGTATGTTACATAGCGCAGAACGATTTCAGCATCACGTAAACAAGCAGCCATCCGGCGAGTGGGGTACAAGTTACCACCAGATTGAATCAAACCTGTGTTTTCACAAGCAATCCCAGCAATAGCATCAGAAACCGCGCAGCTAGCGTTGCTGGCGATCGCATTCACTGCATCAAGGCGCTTGTTGCCTTCAGCGATGAAAGACTTCAAGGCTGCCAAGTCAGTACCACCGATAGGAGCGGTTTTGGCATCAGCCGCAATTACAGCTCTGGAAAAAGCATCAAGAACCATGAGTTCTCCTTAATATTCACAAATGGCGGATATTATTTTTGGCGTGTTCTCGATCAGGTTAACTGCGAGTAGCCAAACAAAAACATAGGGGATCAATAGTACCCTAGTCTTTACTATGAGAGACAAAGTAATAATCTGTAATATTTACCTATAATTTGGCTTTCCCGATCAAAAAATCAAAATTTAGCCGAAATTGGGCAAAAAATTAAGACTTACGCATTTTTATGGAACTCTCCATTGCGTAAGTCTTAAGGAAAAAATTTTGTTTTCTACTCTATCAAGCTTCTTTTAACAGATGTTTGACCAAATTATCTTTCACCATCATCTGCCGTAAAACTTCTAGTAAAAATTCTTGAGCCTCTTGTTGACTCAAATTTTTTACCTGGTCTTTCAAATTTTGTAAGCGAAATTGTTGTTCTAAAGTTAATTCGACTGGAAAGTCCATCATTCACTCCTGTGATTGACTGAATCGAAGGTTATTCGTTGTTAGTGGAAGACGATCGCTTTTTATTAATTTTAGCACTCAGATATTAAAATGTCCACATTGTCAAGCCAGAATAAATCACACTCATAAAACTTTACAATTAGATAACAACACCTCACTCTTCCCCTTTTCTAGGGTGTTTATTGAAGCTGACCACTAATCGCTGTAATGTTTAGAATATTTATATACCAACTACTCTAAAAACAAAGAACTCGTAAAACATCATCCGCAGGAGTAATAAGTAGGAGTCAGAAGATTGATAGACGCAATGGAATTTTTTCAGCTAAGTGCTGGTAAGTGGCGATCGCAACGTGCAACTCATCATCTGGCGTTCAAGCGCTCAGAGACAGGAGAATCGGATATACAGGTAGAAACTCTGGATGCCGATCATCCAGAAATCATTGAACTGTGCCAGTATCATGAGATTGACCCCAGCCTTTCAGTCGGTGGTTCGCGCGTGCGTTGGTTAGGGACAATGGCTTGGGATCGAGAGGACGAGGAGAATCATCAGGGGAAAACCATATTTGCGATCGTGCCTGATGGCGATAATCCAAGGCAAGGCAAATTACTCCGCGAAAGAGGCTACGCCGAAATTGTGCCTGTAGTCGGTCTTTTTCACATGGATGATGAAGATGGACTGGTGTTGACAACCGAATACGAAACAATGAGTTCCATTGAGCGATTCTGGTTCGCCAGCCCAAATATGCGACTACGAACTAGTACAGTCAAACGGTTTGGCGGCTTTAGCACCGCATCGTTTTGTACTGAAAGCCGTATTGAAACTTCTGTTGAGGTTGCCAGCCCAGAAGAAGTAACAGAAAAACTTGGGCCGGATATTTTGGAAAAAAGACAGTTTTATTCAGTTTTGGGGTGGTGAATTATCTCAAGCAGAGCGATGCTTTTACTCGTGGGCAAGATTATCTGCGTCTGGTACAGGGACTTGCCCTAGAACCGGGTATGGTGGATGTGTTTGATAACCTGCGCGATCGCATCCCCATTTGCACTTGGATCGGCGAGAATATTAACGCCGTAAACGCTCAGATCAACTCCTATCTACAGGTTTGTCATGAGTGCTTTCATCCCCAACAGCGTCGCCAAATCCAAATTTTTGCAGTCCCCATAGCTCAATCCTTCGGCATAGATGGGCTGTGCAACATTCTTACAAACCCAATCACTATTTTGGTAGATGTTGGTCGAGTTGCACCTAGAGATTGGTTTGGTGTAGTCGTCCATGAATACGCCCATGCCCATCTAGGAGAGTTTGGTCATAATGAGCAGTTTGCTAGCATCCTATCTCATCTATGCTTAGGACTGGGATTGGAACCACCCTACTGGGAGGCAGGAATGGAAGCAACTTTGCGTAGCTGGCCCTACTGTAAATCAACCATAGATCCTCTGGAATTTTGGATAGGTCGCTGACGCCGAGGGAGGCAAGCGAGCAGGGGAGCAGGGGAAGTTGCAGTAAATTTTCCCTCTGTACCTTTGCACCTCTGCCTTTTATGCCCAATGCCCAATGCCCCATTAATTTCTTTTGCTAAATGTTAAAAATTATTGCTTCAGTTCAAAAAGGTGAAACTGAATCTCCTAATCTAAAATATGTGAATAAAATTTTTTAATCATTTACGTAGTCTATTAAGCTGAAAGCCCAAATCCTTATTTATTGATTAGCTATGGGTTGAATACAGTAGCCTAATCATTTATCCTACGAATACTTAAATTCCCCTTAGTTAAGTTTCGTGAAATTTTATCAGAATCTGAAGTTCTGATACAACTACTCCCTTAATATGTGATTAAAAGTTGTTAACTTTAATTAAGAACATGGAGGCTTTAGAGTGCCACTTCCTCTGTTAGAATATGAACCTTCAAGTCAAAACCAGCGTGTAGCTGGATACGAAGTACCGGGTGATGAACAGCCCAGGATTTTTAATACCGACAATATACTTTCTCCGTCAGATTTAGGCGATCTGATCGAAGCAGCATATCGTCAAATTTTCTTTTACGCTTTTGCTGCCGATCGCGAAACATATTTAGAGTCTCAACTCCGTAATGGACAAATTACAGTACGGGACTTTATTCGTGGATTGGTGCTTTCCAATACCTTTAAGAAAAGCTTCTACGACCTCAACAATAATTATCGCTTTGTTGAGCAAGTAATTCAGCGGGTTCTAGGACGCGATCCATACAACGAGCGGGAAAAAATCGCCTGGTCAATTGTAGTCGCTACCAAGGGTATTGTAGGCTTTATTGATGAAGTGCTCAACACTGAAGAGTACCTGAGCAATTTTGGATACTCCACAGTGCCTTATCAGCGCCGTCGGATACTACCATCCCAATCTGCGGGTGAGTTGCCATTCAACATCAAATCTCCGCGATACGAAGATTATCACCGTGCTAAACTGGGTTTCCCCCAAATCATTTGGCAGGTCGAAGTACGCAGATTCCTCCCACAAGAGCAAAAAGCAAAGGCTGGAGATCCATCTCTATTCCTGAGTATGGCACAAAATATCAATGCAACTGGCAATGCTCCACAACGGATCTCGCCATACAACATCGATATCGAAAAGTCTGTACCTTATCGGCAACTGGCAGGAATTAAATAACGATTTTTGGTCGGTGGCTGGCTAGTACATCCATTTGATCGTTTTATAGCGTGCATAAGTCTTGGGTTATGTAGGAGTTTTATTTAGATAGAACTAAGTGAAACAGACTCTATCCCATGTCTAATGCACGCTAGTTGTTAATTGGTATTGGGCATTGGGCATTGGGCATTGGGCATTGGGCATTGGGTATGGTTTTTTTCAATGCTCGTCGATGTGTTTAAAATTGGGGTAGTTTCAGACGTGGATGAGCTTAAAGTGTAGTTCGTCTTTTTAGCATCTCCAAAAGTTTTGTAAAGTGGGCGGGAGGAGTAGCTGTCACTTCAATCAACTCCTCGGATATGGGATGCCGCAATTTGAGTCGCCAAGCGTGTAATGCTTGACCAGGCAAATTTACCCCAACGGAATGGCCAGAACTATAAACTGGGTCGCCGACAATGGGATGACCCATTTTGGCGCTGTGGACACGAATTTGATGGGTGCGTCCAGTTTCTAATTGAAAGTGAATTAAAGTGAAGTTACCAAGGCGTTCTAATACTTTCCAGTGAGTGACGGCGACTCGTCCGCCTTGTTCAACAGGCATAACAGCCATTTTTTTGCGGTCTTGGGGATGGCGACCAATAGGCAAGTCGATAGTGCCACTTTCAGTTTTTGGCGCACCGTAAACTACGCCCAAGTATTCTCGTCGTGCAGTTTTTGCTTTGAGTTGTGCTTGTAGATGATGGTGGGCAATATCTGTTTTAGCGATCGCGATCGCGCCTGTAGTATCCTTATCCAATCGATGGACGATTCCTGGACGTTGTACTCCACCAATTCCTGGTAAATTGGGACAGTGAGCCAATAGAGCATTTACTAAAGTACCATCTGGATGACCGGGTGCAGGATGGACAACCAAGCCTGCGGGTTTGTTGAGAATAAGTAACTGGTCGTCTTCGTAAAGGATATCTAAAGGGATATCTTCTGCTTGCAGTTCTAAAGGTTGAACTTCTGGTATTTCCAGAGTGATGCGATCGCCTACCTTGACATTGATCTTCTTGGATGTACAAACTTGATCGTTAAGTTGGACGTTGCCCTGTTCGATTAACTGTTGGATGCGGGAACGGGATAAGTCTGGTAATTCTTGGGAAAGGTAACGGTCGATGCGATCGCCCTTGGTGTTAATGCAGTGTATCGTACTCTTAAGGGGAAGCAAGCTAGGTAAAGCATCCTCCAGTGGAGTTGATAAGCGTTCGCTATTTTCTTGGATTTGTAAATTAAATTCGGTCACAATTGCTCTAGATTAATTCCCGTTCTTTAAGTAAAGCGCGAAATACTTTAAAAGGGCGTTATAAATCGCGTCTACCGAGGCAAAACCTTGATTTTACCTTAGCGAACGAGAGTTCGTGTACCCGCGAATTTCATTACCTTAGCTGTCTTGTATTTGTTCTCTTACCGATTGTTGAAACGCGCTAAGTGCTGAACTCATTCCTATAGTTCGCGCCATTTCTACAAATCGAGGAATAAGTTCTGTAATAGAAAAAGTAGGGAATGTGGGGCTGATAAGATACTTCACATATTGCTCACCTTGCAGCAAGCTAATTTCTAGGTTTTTGCTTTCATATCGCCAAATTTCAGGTACTTTCAACGCTTCGTAGGCACTAATTTGGGTTTTAGAGGTGACATCAATTTCAATAACGAGACGCTGCGCGTAGCTTGCTTCTCCGTAGGAGTATGCGGTTCGTTTTTTCATGATTTTGTGTAAGTCCTGGTTTAAATTCTCTGCATTTTTCCACCTCCGCGTCCTCCGCGCCTCTGTGGTTCATAATTCTAAATCTATAACTTCTTGCGGCAACTCAAATAAACCATCTTTCCCAGCTTCAAAATCTATCACCTGATACACAGCATCAATATTTAACTCACCATAAATGTGAGGAAATAATTCCCCTATTTCAGCAGGTTCATAGCGAATTTCAGCTTGGACTTTTTCAGAATCAATCAAAAGTAGTACTAATTCTTTTTGATTATCAAAAAATCTCTTTGCAACCTTGAGTATTTGCGTTGATTTTGAACAATGTATAAAACCTTCACTGTTTAACGAATCAGCACGATATGTACCAAGATTTTTTGCTTGTTCCCATTGTTGACGTTTGGTAATATGGAGAATGGTGTTCATAGAAAATCTAGGAATTTCTGCGTATTGTAATATTGTCATAAATTCGTCTAAGTTTGTAAAGTCTTGAATAACTTTTGTAGCGCCTATATTTATTAATTTATTATTACCTATTCTAATAAAAGCAATATTTAACTTATAGGCTGCTTTTACATCCCAAGCACCATCACCGACAAAAACAACTTTCTGGAATTTTTCAACTTGATAAATATTCTCTGCTTTGATAATAGCTGTTTTAATAATCTCTTTTCGCGAAAGTGCATCATTAGCTGAAGCCAATGGAATGCCTTCTATTTCTATATTAACTTTTTGAAGTTTTAGTTTAGCAGACTCACGCCAACCACCAGTTGCGATCGCAACACACCAATCAGAGTCTAGCTGTAATTTAGCTAATATATTTGCAGAACCAGGAATTTCGCTGAATAAATCTTGGTTATTAATAAACGCTTTCTGAAGTAGACTAACAAAACGCGCTTTGATTCTGATTAACTCTTCATCTGAAGGAAGACGTTCTAATTTTTCTTGGAAAATTTGCTGGGTAATTCCAGAATCTGTGGTGTATGTGTATTCAGTCCAATTTGTATTTATACCAAAAATTCCAAATTCCAATTCAAAAGCACGTACAAAACAATTTTCATCAATTTTGTTTGTATTTGTTAGTGTCCCATCAATATCAAAAACGACTAATTGCATACAAGCAATCGCTCAACAACATTGTTTTTTTTGTGCCTTTGCGTGAGATTCTCATTTTATAAATTTGGCGGAATACAAACATCTGGCGAACACAAACCAGGAAACTCCAGCGTTGTCACCTCAAAGCTATCCCAATCTACGCAACGAATAGCATGGTTATTAGTATCAGCAATATATAAATAAGAACTCAAAGCACTCAATCCCGAAGGTTCAAAAAACTGAGTGTTTTTACCCTGGCCATTTTGTAAACCAGCAGAACCATCTCCCAAAACTGTTTGGCAATTCCCGCTAGGACTAACTAATTTAATTTTATGGTTATAGGTATCTGCTACCCACAAAAAATTCTGAGCGTATTCCACTCCTAAACAGTGTTGTAAACGGACATCTTCACCTTGTCCATCTACATCGCCAAAACCAAATAAACCGCCACTACCGCAAACAGTTCTTACTTGGTAGGGTTCGACAATTCCCACACCACGAATTGAACTAACTTCACTGTCAGCTATATATAATTCTGGCCCATTATTAGTAATACCACTAGGTTGAGCAAAAGCAGATTCAGTAAGTGAACCATCAATACACGCTTCTGCACCATTACCAGCATAAGTTTTGATGATGCCAGTTTCTAAATCCATTTGCCAAATTTGATGCGGCCCAGCCATTGCAATAAATAAGGTATTTCCCACTATCACTAAATCCCAAGGGGAATTCAGAGCGGTTTCTAACCCAGCACCGCCATGAGGATGGATATTACAACTTTGTTCACCAGTTCCCGCAATAGTTTTGACTACTTGGCGCTTTAAATCAACTCGCCGCAGTGCATGATTTTCTGTATCAGCAACGTAAAGAATCTGATTTTCGGCATCAGAAGCCATTCCTTGCGGCCCAAAAAATTGCGCTTCGTGAAAAGCACCATCGGTTAAGCCAGATTTTCCAGTCCCAATCAACTGTAAAATTTCTCCGTTCAAGCTACTCATAACCAGGCGGTGATGTCCAGAGTCAGCGATAAATAAACCTATTGGAGTAGCTAGAACTTTACCAGGAAAAGCTAGAGGTGTGATTAATGGTTGGCGCTGTTTTTCTAAAGTTAAGCTTATTTCTTGGAAATTAATTGTGCCTTTGTCTTGGTGTTGCTGAATTAACTTTTGAATCAACTCGTCTAAAGTGTTACGGTTTCCCTCACCAGAAATCTGGCCAATCACGTAACCTTCTGGATCGATAATTATTAACGTAGGCCAAGCACGCACAGCATACTCTTCCCAAATCCGAAAACCTCTGTCAACTATAACTGGATGTTCAATGTCATAGCGCAGGATAGCTTGGCGAATATTTTCTGTTTCCTTTTCGTTATCAAATTTGGCAGAATGGACACCGATAATAGTAAGACTATCTTTATATTTTTGTTCTAAATATTTCAGGTTTGGCAGAATATGCAGACAATTTATACAGCAATATGTCCAAAAATCTAAAATTACGACTCTACCCTTAAGTTGTTTAAGAGACAATGGTTTATCGGTATTGAGCCAAAAGTAATTTTGCGGTAATTCTGGCGCTCTGACACGGGGAATCATACTAATTTGTAATTCGTAATTAAGCTCGACTTTATCCATTTTCTAGCAACGCGATACTCTTGCGGAGTCGTTGCACGAACGCTAATGCTAAAACCTATATGGGGTATTAGTTATACTTATTCGATTTCACCGTGAATCAGTGACATAGAAAAAGTTTTTGCTAATAAGTTAGGGTTTTTGCTTTATTAAGCAGAACCAAGTTCTTAATTTTGGATAAAGTCGAGTTAAAAAGATATTTGAAAAGTCTTAAAGTATACCAGAAATAAACCCCACTTAAATTCCTCTCAAAGCATCGGGGATATGACGCAGGCATTGGAGTTATATTCTATGCAGCTTCATAAAGAAATGGTATCAACAAGGCAGCTTATCTGTTGGTATTTGTTGCCCATACAGGAACATTAGAACCTGTATAAATTACCAAGTTTCCATTATTTTGAACTTCGAGACGACAATTAGAACCAAGCCCACCTGTATTACTTGCCCACAGAGGGGTTTCACTATAATTATAGCTGACTAAATTGCAGTCGGTTTGCATAACGGTGTAGTAAACTGATGTGTCAAGAATGTTTGATGCCCACAGAGGAGTGCTGTCAGCATAAAGAACAAAGTTTCCATCAGATTGCTGGATAGCTTTATATACCCCATTAGGTGAAATCAAGTATTGATTAGTGGCAGCGAATAAGTATTCGCCTGTATAAAGGATAGATTTAAGAGATGTAAGGATAGATATACCAGTAACCGCTAGAGCCTTGTTTTCTTGAATCAGCAACGTAGCTTGTGATGAAATTGCAAATGCTGCTGTTAAACCTAGAATTGTGGACAGTTTAGATAATTTCACAAACCTACCTCCAATACAGTTCTCTTGTTTATAGACAATGCTGAGGTGTATAAGTGGTAGTGTAAAATTAAATACTGAGGTTCCCGGTCTGGTGAGGTACGTTTTTAAAGCTGCTTATTTATTTTGTTATAAAAGATTTAGGTGTACCTCAGTTGCTTAGGAAACGCTATATACATTTGTCATTATGAATGAAGCGAAGCAAAATGAAGAAATTCGCTTGCAGTTTGGAATTGCTTCTCTACGAGACGCTACCGCGAACGCTACATTTCATTCCGCTCGCAATGACATAAATAATTTAATTTTGCGTAACCACTTAGGGGCAAAGTCAGCCTTGATTAACATCAGACTATACTGTTAGTTGCCGTTTAAAAAAGAAATTGTTAAAAAGTTTACACTTTGAAAGGACTTGAAAAACTAACTACTACGAAGTTATCAGCCTGGGTGCAGCTAGCTAAAACCCAAGTTGAACGAGGACAAGTTGCCGATCGAATTCCGCAATTAGCTTTAGCCGATTCTGCTTGGTTTGCAGTTCACATCTGCTGTGAATCGGGGAAAAATATCAGCTTTGGGGATACCGCTTGTGTCTTCCCGTTAATGAGCGTGATTAAGACATTTTCTCTACTTTATCTGCTAGAACATCTAGGAGCAGAAAAGATTTTTAGGTGGGTTGGGGTGGAACCATCAGATGCACCCTTCAATTCTTTAGAACAATTAATTAGCGATCGCGGTCATCCCCGCAACCCCATGATTAATAGTGGGGCAATTACCCTGTCTGATAAGTTACCAGGAAAGGACGCTAGCGATCGCACTTTCTTATTTTGTCAATGGCTGAACCAATTAGCAGGTTGCCAGCTAAGGTTAGATGAGGTAATGCTGGCTTCAGTGCGATTAACCCGTTCAACAGCTAATGAAGCGATCGCTAATTATCTCGCCCAAGTCGGTCATTTAGAAAATATTGAAACAGCACTTGACACTTATGAGCAAATATGCTGTATTTCTGGGCGAGTTGAAGATTTAGCCCTGTTAGGAAAACTCCTAGCTTGTGAAAATAGCTGTTTATCAGCACAAAATCGCCGGATTGTCAACGCTGTAATGTCAACTTGTGGACTTTATGAAGCTTCTGCCGAGTTTGCAGTCAGAATTGGTTTACCGATGAAATCAGGCATTGGTGGTGGACTTGTAGCAATAGTACCAGGAGAGGGAGCGATCGCTTGTTACAGTCCTGGTTTGGATAATATCGGAAATCCTGTAGGAGCGATCGCATTTGTTGAGGCTTTAGCGCAAGAGTTACAGTTGAGTATTTTTGGTTAATTCTGGTTTTTCTGGATCGGGAGCGGTTGTTTTAGATAACGGCGTAGATTCAGAATTTGGCATTACCTCTGGCTCTGGTTCTGCTGGTGGCGTAATTATTTTTGGTACAGGAGACTCAATAATTTCTGGTAGTGTAGGTGACGAACTAGGAGATGGTGCAATTGTTACTTGTGGAGTTGGTGTCTTACCCGTTAGACGATTAAAAAATCCACCAAATCTAGATTTTGTTGGCTGAGGTGTTACTTTTTCGGGTAACGGCGTTGATTCAGGAGTTGGCGTTACCTCTGGCTGTGGTTCTGGTGTTGGCGGAATAATTTCTGGTACAGGAGACTCAATAATCTCTGGCAGTGTGGGTGGCAAACTAGGAGATGGTGCAACTGGTGCTTCTGGGGTGGGAACTTTACCAGCCCCACGGTTAAAAAATCCACCAAATCTAGGTTTTCTTGGCTGAGGCGTTACTTTTTCGGGTAACGGTGTTGATTCGGGAGTTGGTATTACCTCCGGCTGTGGTTCTGATGCTGGGGACTCAATAATTTCTGGTAGTGTCGGGGATACGCTAGGAGATGGTGCAGCCATTGGAACTTCTAATTTTGGTTTTTCTGGCTGTGTTTTGGATTTTTCTGGAACTTCAGTTTCAGGAATAGGCTGTTTTTCTACCTTCGGTTGGGTTTGGGGTGTTTTTTCAACAGAAGGTGTGGGTTTAGGTGCAAGTTTATAATTCGGGTCTACAATACCGCGTACCTCATCTGCTGTGAGTTCTCCTCTGACAATTCTCGACAGAGTATCTTTACCATTTGGCTGGTAGTCAATCAATCTAACTGTAGTATTAAAAGCATTTTTGACAGGATTTCCCTGATTATCAAGAAATTCTAGCTTTACCCAGTTTTTCCCTGGACGGAAGCCTTTAAGGTAAACTGCCTGCCAGCGATCGAAAATAAAGCTTTCACCATTAATAGTGGAGCGGATGCGCCAATCACTGAACTCGTCATTGGCGTTTTCTTTGCCGACGAGGTGGAGAGGAGCATTAGTTAGGTAGAAGTCCAGTAAGATTGGTTCTGCTCCGTAGCTGCTTTGAGGACGGCTGTAAGTTAGCAGGGGTAATTTAGGATCTGGGGTGTTGTCGTCGGTTTTAGTGAAGACGTGAAATGTTGTTTGGGCATAAGCGCCTTCATTCTTAAAGCTTTCATGCCAAGGACGAGAGGCAAAGACGCGCAGGGTATGACTACCTGGAGACAAGTCTGGCAAAACCAAGGGCTGATTCAGGTCGTAAACAGGTATATAAGGTTGATTATCCAGAATTACGTGTAAATGTGGTCCCAGTTGTAATTGTGGGTCTTTAAATATTGGTAGATCCTTAACCTGAAAACTAGCTGTAACTTTGTTGTCTTGAAGAACTTCATCAAATTTTGGAGTAACAATTGTCACTTGTGGCTGATAAACTTCCAAAATTGGACGCAGTTCTTGAATAACAGATGGAGGGGAAACTTCCGAAAATTGCTTTGAAATTTGAGAAATCTGTGGGGAGTTTTCTCTATAGCCAGTAGATACTTCCTGGCTGTCGGCTTTCTCGCCGCAACTGGTCAAGCTTAATACCAGCACCAATGTCATTACCCACCTGAAAATCGGGAACCTCTGAGGGAGGAGCTTCTCTAACACCCTTTTCTGCCACGAGTTCATGCGTTGCACCCAGTGATAGTCTTCGACAATTGACAGATTATTTTGGCTCAAACTGTCCATCTGGAACTATAGCCCAAAAGGTGAAATCTGCCTCAGATCCCATAAGTTTTCCTTTATATCTCATAAAATTCTAAAATAAGTCATATTCTTTACAGGGTTTTACTTGCAAAAATTGAAATATGACATAAATGTTCATGAGTAATAAGAGTAAAAGCTGCGACATTCGCTACATACAGCCAAACCATAAATTTTACGAATTGTTATTCTTTGTAAATTAAATAGATAAACTATTGACTTTTGGACAAAAAGTTTGAAGTTAAAAGCCAGTTAAGGCATGAATTTCAGCAATATTTGAGCAAGTTTGAATTATTGTTAAAATATCTCCAACAATGTACAAGTGAAGACTCTATAATTCAACGAGAAACAACTCTCCACATCGGGTCTTGATCGCGGCTTCAGTAAAATTCTGGAGTATGCGGTAATGGTTCATTTTGTGGTATACATGATTCCTCATTCCTTATCAAGAGAGGAGGTCGAATGACAATAAGTCCTCCGGAGCGAGAGGAAAAAAAGGCAAGAGTAATCGTCGATAACGATCCAGTTCCAACCTCATTCGAGAGATGGGCGCAACCTGGACACTTTGACAGATCCTTAGCCAGAGGTCCCAAAACCACCACATGGATTTGGAACCTGCACGCACTCGCCCATGATTTTGATACACATACAAGCGATTTAGAAGACATCTCCCGCAAGATATTCTCAGCCCACTTCGGCCACTTGGCAGTAGTGACAATCTGGTTGAGTGGGATGATTTTCCACGGCGCGAAGTTTTCTAACTACGAAGCTTGGCTAAGTGACCCGTTAAACGTTAAGCCTAGCGCTCAAGTCGTTTGGCCCATTGTCGGACAAGACATTCTAAACGGTGATGTTGGCGGTGGTTTCCACGGTATTCAAATCACCTCCGGTTTGTTCCAAGTATGGCGTGGCTGGGGAATCACAAACTCCTTCCAGCTTTACTGCACAGCGATTGGTGGATTGGTATTAGCAGGCTTATTCTTATTTGCCGGCTGGTTCCACTACCACAAGCGCGCTCCCAAACTGGAATGGTTCCAGAATGTGGAGTCGATGCTGAATCATCACTTGCAAGTACTGCTAGGTTGTGGTTCCTTGGGATGGGCAGGTCACTTAATCCACGTGTCCGCACCGACCAACAAGCTTTTGGATGCAGGTGTTGCTCTCAAAGACATACCTCTGCCCCACGAGTTCATCTTGAACAAAGACTTGTTGACCGAACTGTACCCTGGCTTTGCAGCTGGTTTAGCACCTTTCTTCACCTTGAACTGGGGTCAGTATGCTGACTTCCTAACCTTCAAGGGCGGTCTGAACCCGGTAACAGGCGGCTTGTGGTTGACTGATATTTCTCATCACCACTTAGCGATCGCAGTTCTCTTTATCGTTGCTGGTCATCAGTACCGTACCAACTGGGGTATTGGTCACAGCATTAAAGAGATCCTAGAAAACCACAAAGGCCCTTTCACTGGTGAAGGTCACAAAGGTCTGTACGAAAACCTGACCACATCTTGGCACGCTCAGTTGGCTACTAACCTAGCCTTCTTGGGTTCGCTAACCATCATCATCGCGCATCACATGTACGCGATGCCCCCCTATCCATATTTGGCAACTGATTACGCTACACAGTTGTGCATATTCACTCACCATATTTGGATTGGCGGCTTCTTGATTGTTGGTGGAGCAGCTCACGCTGCGATCTTCATGGTGCGGGATTACGATCCAGTTGTGAATCAAAATAACTTGCTGGATCGGGTGATTCGTCATCGTGACGCGATTATTTCTCACCTGAACTGGGTGTGTATTTTCCTCGGTTTCCATAGCTTTGGACTTTACATCCACAACGACACAATGCGTGCATTGGGTCGTCCTCAAGACTTGTTCTCTGATACAGGGATTCAATTGCAGCCAGTATTTGCCCAGTGGATACAAAATATCCACGCTTTGGCTCCTGGTACAACTGCACCCAATGCCCTAGAACCAGTTAGCTATGTCTTTGGCGGCGGTGTCTTGGCTGTTGGCGGTAAAGTGGCAGCTGCACCCATTGTTTTGGGCACAGCGGACTTCCTAATTCACCACATTCACGCTTTCACCATTCACGTCACCGTCCTAATTCTGCTCAAAGGTGTGCTGTACGCCCGTAGCTCTCGTCTGATTCCAGACAAAGCAAACTTGGGCTTCCGCTTCCCTTGCGACGGCCCTGGTCGTGGCGGTACCTGTCAAGTCTCTGGTTGGGATCACGTATTCCTTGGACTTTTCTGGATGTACAACTCCCTGTCTATTGTAATTTTCCACTTCAGCTGGAAGATGCAATCAGATGTTTGGGGAACCGTAGATGCAGATGGGACTGTAACTCACATCACTGGTGGTAACTTTGCTCAAAGTGCTATTACCATCAACGGTTGGTTACGAGACTTCTTGTGGGCACAAGCTACACAAGTCATCAATTCCTATGGCAGCGCGCTATCTGCCTATGGTCTACTCTTCTTAGGCGCTCACTTTGTCTGGGCATTCAGCTTGATGTTCCTGTTCAGTGGTCGCGGCTACTGGCAAGAACTGATTGAGTCCATTGTTTGGGCGCATAACAAACTGAAGGTAGCACCAGCAATTCAGCCTCGCGCTCTGAGCATTATTCAGGGTCGGGCTGTAGGGGTAGCTCACTACCTCTTGGGAGGAATTGCCACAACCTGGGCATTCTTCCATGCACACATCCTTTCAGTAGGGTAGCAATCAGTTGTGGAGTGCTGAGTGCTGAGTGCTGAGAAAATACTCAAAACTTGGTACTCAGAACTCAGGACTCTAGACGCTGGTATTTGATGGCTAAAGGTCAGAGGATTTATTAAACCTATGGCGACAAAATTTCCGAAATTTAGCCAGGATCTCGCACAGGACCCGACGACTCGTCGGATATGGTATGCGATCGCTACAGGCAACGATTTTGAAACCCATGATGGCATGACGGAAGAAAATCTTTACCAAAAGATTTTCGCAACTCACTTCGGTCACTTGGCAATCATCTTCCTGTGGGCATCCAGCCTCCTGTTCCACGTAGCCTGGCAAGGTAACTTTGAACAGTGGATTAAAGATCCCCTTCACATCCGTCCCATCGCCCATGCGATTTGGGACCCCCACTTTGGTAAACCAGCGATCGAAGCTTTTACCCAAGCGGGCGCTAGTAATCCGGTAAACATTACCTACTCTGGTCTTTACCATTGGTGGTATACCATCGGTATGCGGAATAACGGCGAACTGTACAACGGTTCAGTTTTCTTGTTGTTATTCGCTGCTGTAATGTTGTTTGCTGGTTGGCTGCACTTGCAACCCAAGTACCGTCCTAGCTTGGCATGGTTTAAGAGCGCTGAACATCGCCTAAACCACCACTTAGCAGGTTTGTTTGGTGTTAGTTCCTTGGCGTGGGCTGGTCACTTAATTCACGTTGCTGTTCCCGAATCTCGCGGTCAGCACGTAGGTTGGGATAACTTCCTGAATACCCCACCCCACCCAGCAGGTTTAACACCATTCTTTACAGGCAACTGGGGTGTTTACTCTCAAAACCCTGACACTCCTGGACATATCTTCGGGACATCGCAAGGTGCAGGAACTGCAATTCTGAGTTTCTTGGGTGGTTTCCATCCCCAGACAGAAGCTTTGTGGCTGACTGACATAGCTCATCACCACCTAGCGATCGCAGTTTTATTCATCGTTGCTGGTCATATGTACCGGACAAACTTTGGGATTGGTCACAGTCTCAAGGAAGCCTTGAATGCCAAGAGTTTCTTCGGCATTCCTGTTGAAGGACCGTTCAACTTACCTCACCAAGGTATCTACGACACCTACAACAACTCCCTGCACTTCCAATTGGGTTGGCACTTAGCAGCGCTAGGTGTTGTAACCTCCCTGGTCGCGCAGCACATGTACTCCATGCCTTCCTACGCATTTATTGCGAAGGACTACACAACTCAGGCAGCGTTGTATACGCATCACCAGTATATTGCTGGATTCCTGATGCTTGGTGCATTTGCCCACGGAGCAATCTTCTGGGTTCGTGATTACGATCCAGAGCAAAATAAGGGCAACGTCCTTGAGCGCGTGTTGAAGCACAAAGAAGCGATTATTTCCCACCTTAGCTGGGTATCCCTTTTCTTAGGCTTCCACACCCTTGGTCTGTACGTACACAACGACGTGGTAGTTGCTTTCGGCACTCCTGAAAAGCAAATCTTGATTGAGCCAGTGTTTGCTCAATTTGTCCAAGCTGCTAACGGTAAGGTATTGTACGGTTTAGATACATTGCTATCTAACCCCGATAGTATTGCTTACACAGCATGGCCTAACTACGCTAACGTTTGGCTTCCAGGTTGGTTAGATGCCATCAATGCTGGTACTAACTCCCTGTTCTTGACAATTGGCCCTGGCGACTTCTTGGTACACCATGCGATCGCTTTAGGTCTGCACACCACCACCTTGATTTTGGTCAAAGGTGCTTTGGATGCCCGTGGTTCTAAGCTGATGCCCGATAAAAAGGACTTCGGCTATGCCTTCCCTTGCGACGGCCCCGGTCGTGGCGGTACTTGCGACATCTCAGCATGGGATTCCTTCTACCTCGCTACATTCTGGATGCTCAACACCATTGGTTGGTTGACCTTCTACTGGCATTGGAAACATCTAGGTATTTGGCAAGGCAACGTAGCTCAGTTCAATGAGAACTCTACATATCTCATGGGCTGGTTCCGCGATTACCTCTGGGCTAACTCTGCTCAGTTGATTAACGGTTACAACCCCTACGGCGTGAATAACCTGTCTGTCTGGGCTTGGATGTTCTTATTTGGACACCTAGTTTGGGCTACTGGCTTCATGTTCTTAATCTCCTGGAGAGGTTACTGGCAAGAGTTGATTGAAACCCTTGTTTGGGCACACGAACGCACTCCTCTGGCTAACTTGGTTCGCTGGAAAGACAAGCCCGTGGCTCTGTCCATCGTTCAAGCTCGTGTAGTTGGTCTAGCTCACTTCACTGTTGGCTACGTCGTAACTTACGCAGCATTCTTGATTGCTTCTACTGCTGGTAAGTTCGGTTAATTTCGGCTCCTAGTTTTGTAGATAAGTAATAAAAATCCCCTGCCGCAAGGTGGGGGATTTTTTGTAGAATTAGTTAATAAAATTACAGTAATGGAAGTTGAAGGTGCTATAAAAATAAATGGAAAGAAAATGCAATTCAAACAAAAATCTATTATCAAAGAAAATTGGTGGCTGATGTCATGTAGTTTTCCTAACTTAAATTGGGCAAGGTTAAGAACTTACGATGATTTATCCGCTGAAATATTAGATTGTGATGGTTCTAAATACACATTTTCTAATGAAGAAGAAGCACGTTACTTCTTAATGGAGGATGAATTCACGCAATTTGAATCACTTGATCGAGAAGATGAACAAGAAATTGGTATCTCGTTATCTCTTATACATATCCCAAAAGAAAAAAACGAAAAGGAGTTAATAGAAAAAATGTATGTAAAATAAACCGAAATACGAAATGAACACTAAACTTGTTGAATCACTGTTGCAAGTTATATTATCTCTCTCTAATGATGAGCGATCACTTTTGGAAGAAAAACTATTTTTTGATTTATCAGAGCCTTTAACCAGTGACTTAATGCAACTTGCCCAGACTGGAGGAGCCTTTAACTTTCTTGAAAATGAACCAGATATATACTCACTTGACGATGGAGAACCTATCTAATGTCTCTCCAAAAAAGTGATATCGTCTTGGTTCCATTTCCATTTACAGACTTGAATGGAACAAAGCTACGCCCTGGTTTAGTTTTATGGATAGACACTATAGGCGATGATGTCACTTTATGTTTTATTTCATCTCAAAATATAAGTAGTTTGAGTCCAGAAGAGTTCATTTTAAAACCTTCAGATTCAGATTTTACTAGTACTGGATTACGGGTTGCTTCTAAAGTTAGGGTGACTCGAATAACTACCATAGAGCGTAGACTAATCACCAGAAGGATAGGTAAATTAGGAGCAAGTCAAGTCCAGCAGTTGAATACAGTAATTCTTCAAGCTCTGAAATTGACGTAATCTCAAGTGTGTTATGAAGAAGCGGGAAAATTGCGTAGTTTACCGCCGTATGCATCACCTAACGATGAGAAAGTGACAAGAACGCATTATGGAACCCCGAAATATATATATGTCACGGGAAACCGTCCATCAAGGCATCCAAAGTTAATATGCCCCTCTGCGTTACTTGGCGCTTTCCTCTGTGTCCCTTTGCGTTAAAAAAATAACTGTTAAAATTAAATCCTTGAACAATACCAAAACAAGTTAATTTTATAAATTTTGCAAGAAGAACCAATAACACCACCAAAAGAAATAAATTTGAATCCTTTTTATACCCAGCAGAACGGAGCCGCATATTTAGGTGATAGCCTTAAACTTATTAAATTTATTGATGATAATAGTATTAATTTAATTATCACCTCACCTCCATTCGCACTCACTCGCAAAAAAGAATACGGTAACGAAACTGCTGACAAATATATTGAGTGGTTCCTACCTTTTGCTTATGAATTTAAAAGAGTACTGGCAGATAATGGCTCATTCGTATTAGATTTAGGCGGCGCTTACTTACCTGGCAATCCCGTGCGAAGTATCTATCAATACGAACTTTTAGTCAAATTATGCAAAGAAGTAGGTTTCTTTCTTGCTCAAGAATTTTACCACTATAATCCGGCTCGACTGCCAAGCCCTGCGGAGTGGGTGACAATCAGGCGGATTCGTGTGAAAGATTCAGTAAATACAGTTTGGTGGTTGTCTAAAACACCCCATCCTAAAGCAGATAACAGAAAAGTTTTAAAGCCCTATAGCCAAAGTATGAAACAGTTACTCAAAAATGGCTATAAAGCAAAAATACGTCCTAGCGGACATGATATTTCTGATAAATTCCAAAAGGATAACCAGGGTGCAATCCCGCCAAATTTGCTAGAAATTGCTAATACTGAATCTAATAGTGCTTATTTACGCCGCTGCAAAACAGCAGAAACTAGACCCCATCCAGCACGTTTTCCTCAAGGGTTCGCTGAGTTCTTTATCAAATTCTTAACTGATGAAGGTGATATGGTATTAGATCCATTTGCAGGTTCTAATACAACCGGCTTTGTTGCTGAAACTCTGCAACGCCGATGGATATCTTTTGAAATTAATGAGCATTATGTAATGGGAAGTCGTTATCGATTTAGCCAATAACCAAATTAAGTAAAGAGTCAGGAGTGAGAAGTTAAAATTTATAACTCATAACTCTTAACTCATAACTACTCAATTAAATTTCTCCATTCACCTGCATTTGATGAACTTGATCTGCTAGTTCTTGACGACCTCGATCATCGAGTTTATCAATAGCTAACATCCCCATGAGAATAACTTCTTTCAGGGTCAAACGTGTGGAATGTGCCTGTTTTTGCACAATCTCTTTAATAATGGGACTGACACCAATCGCTGTACTAGCTCTTGCCACAGAAGAAAAGGAAACACTAATGATTCAGCCTAAATCTTAGCACTTTCAATGAGGTTATTCTCTAGAGTTAAAACTTAATTTAAATGTGTTTCAACTCATACTTCAATGAGTAAACATAAATTTTAAATTACGTCTAGTGAGTTATCAAATTCTCAGTATGGCAAACCTGATACTTGCTCATTGAGGACACGTTATCGTATGATATCAATAATATCAACAGTTAAAATTTTGCCTATTTTTTCCTAAATTTCCACTAAGTCCTCAATCGGCATATTAAAGATATGAGCTAATTTGGATATAGCAGGAAAGTCAACTGTTGTCGTTTTGTGACGACGCGCATAAATTGTAACTGTGCTGCAAATGACCCTATAATGGTCGGAAATTTATTTTAGTGACCACACTTCCACTTGTGCTAGTTCTCGAAGCTGTAATTTGAACTAATCACATCTTTAATAACTGGTGCAAATGCACTGCTTAATTTCAGATGACAAAACGAAAATGTATACGTATTCCCCTAGCGTTCTCGGTCTAGCCAACTCTCACGCGATCGCGACAATTAACTGAAATTTAGAAACCTAAAATCTGATGTTTATTTCACATATTAGCAATACCAAAAGCAAAAACCTCTGTCCTGAGATCCTCAAAAATCACTCACTAATCGCCTAGTTTGCAAAGACTTGCAATATTTGTGACAACTGAGTTATGAAAAGTAGTCGGCTGAAGAAAACAGTGCCCTCAGTAGAAGTATTCACATAAACGAGACTTGTATACCACCGGGAAAACCGTACTTTAAAGAGATCGTAAATTGTCAAATATAATCTCATGAACACGCTTTACAGAACTATACAGCGTAAATAAGAATAATAACTTAACCGAAGTAAAATTTTCCTGAATACAGGCAATTAATGCCGTCATAAGGAAAAGCAGTGAGTAGAGGAGAGAGAAAGCGATGAGGGACCCCTATCTGTTGGCAGCAGGCTTGTTAACAGGATTAGCAATACCAGCATCGGCTCTTCCACATCTGTCAATTGTCCTGCCAGAAAGTTCTAGATTCCTGTGGGATTTAAAACAAGGTTCACAGACAATAGTCAGTACAAAAATTATCCCCAGCGTTGATCTCTCCTTACCCGAACTCAGCGGCCAAGCGTTCCAACCCCTAAAAAGTTCGCGGCCAATAGTAAGTGAGAAAAACGTCCCTAGCGTACCAGAATTTAGCAGTCAGGCATTACCAGTATCAACAGAGTCATCACTCAATCCCAGCACCCAAGCAACTAGCCTCTTATTGACATCTGGAAATCAACTTTACTACCAAAGATTGGCAGCTCTGAAAACAGGTCAGATTTATACACGCGTAGATAGTGATAATTTGCAATCATTGTGGGAGTCGATCAAGAAACGTCAACTAACTTACGACGACTGGAAAAGTTTACTAGCTTTAGAAGCTAGAGCGATCGCTCAAGGTCAAGGTGCCAATCATCTAAGTATTTTAGTTGGTGATTCTTTGAGCATGTGGTTTCCGAGAGAAAAACTGCCTGCTGGTAAATTGTGGCTGAATCAAGGCATATCTGGAGATACTTCTACTGGCGTTTTAAAAAGATTGGGGGCATTTTCAGCAACGCGGCCAGATGTTATTTACATCATGGCTGGGATTAACGACCTACGAAAAGGTGCTAGTGATGAAACAATTTTGCATAATTATCGCCGGATTGTCCGGCGTTTACGCCAGACTCACCCCAAAGCTCAAATCATTGTCCAATCAATTTTGCCTACTCGTCTACCAAAAATTTCCAATAGCCGTATTCGTCACCTCAACATCCAGCTAACCGTGATTGCCAAACAAGAAGGCGCTAATTATCTCAATATTTATAGCTGGTTTACCGATATGGAAGGCAATTTGCGCCCAGAATTAACCACAGATGGGTTGCACCTGTCTCAAGAAGGATATGATGTGTGGCGAACAGCACTACAGCAGATAGAATACAAACTCACTCAGCGTGAGAATTGAGCGATCGCTTTGCCGACACTTGGAGCGATATCTACGACGGGCTGCGCCTACGCAATTTTTAAATTTATGGAAGTTACTTATACTGACGCCATCAACATACGTTCTGTAATTGAATACCAATTGGCAGCCTTTAAAAAAGATGATGCCCAAGGGGCTTTTGCCTTTGCTAGTCCGGCGATTCAGGCGCAATTAGGAACGCCAGAAAATTTTATGCAGATGGTAAAGACAAGCTACCCAGCAGTATACCGTCCTCGTTCTGTCTTTTTTGAGAAGATAACAACCATCCAAGAAAACATAACTCAACCAGTGCTGCTACTTGCTCCTGATGGAGTTCCCTTGAGGGCTTTATATTTTATGGAAAAACAGCCCAATAATATCTGGAGGATTAACGGTTGCTTTCTAGTTTCTCTAGAAGGTAAATAAACTTTATATTTATAGAACTAAAATCCTATACTTTAACGTCCAAAGCTTCCCTATTTAAAACCTGATTTAACTTACCGCTACGATAACCTTCTAAATCTAAGGTTACGTAGATAAATCCAAAATCTTGAAATACCGAAACTAGTGTTTGTAAATCGTTAGTTAATACAAAATCTTTGATTTGTTCTGGTGGTAATTCAATACGTGCTGTATCCCCTTCCGATCGCACGCGCAAATTCTGCCAACCTAGCTTTCGTAGATAAATTTCTCCTCTACCGACTCGTTGCAACTTAGCCACAGTAATCTCTTCACCGTAAGGAAACCGAGAACTGAGGCAAGGTTGAGCCGGTTTATCCCACCAAGGTAAACCGAGTTGTTGCGAAAGTTGGCGAACTTCTACTTTGGTGACACCTACTTCTGCTAAAGGCGATCGCGCCCCTCTTTCTTTCGCCGCTTGAATTCCTGGGCGATAATCATGCAAATCATCAGCATTCACCCCATCCACCACGTAAGGATAACCCAACTCTAAAGCTAAAGGTTTGAGAGTGTCGTGCAACTCACTTTTGCAGAAATAACAGCGATTAACAGGGTTAGAAGTGTAATTGGGATTTTCCATCTCGTGAGTCTGGACAATTTTATGAGGAATCCCAATCGTTGCAGCTTGAATTTTTGCGTCTTCCAACTCTTCTGGTAACAGCGAAGGAGAAAGAGCCGTGACAGCCAAAGCGCGATCGCCCAACACATCATAAACAATTTTGGCAACCAAAGTGCTATCAACGCCACCAGAGTAGGCAATCAACGCTTGCTCCATTTCTCTAAATAAGGCTCTTAATTGCTCAAATTTTTCTGTCAGCATCATTTCCCAATCCTGCCAAAACCCTATAGCACCCAATCATTTATATTGTAGTCATTACTTATGGAGCATTGGGCATTGGGAATGGGTTATTTATTCTCTTCGCCTCCCCTGCCTCCCCTGCTTTCTCGTCTCCCCCTGCCTCTCTGCCTCTCTATATTGGCGGTTTACTGTACTTGGCCACCAGACTAGCTAAAAGTGGTAAATCAATCGGTTTAGAAATATAGTCATTTACTCCAGCCGCTAGACAGGTTTCGCGATCGCCTTTCATCGCCATTGCTGTTTGAACAATTACCGGAATCTTCCGATATTGCTGATTTTCTCGCAGTTGTTGCACCAAGTTAAGACCATTTCCATCTGTCAGACAAACATCCATTAAAATTACTGCTGGATCTAACTGTGTTAGAGCTTCCCACATCTCGGCAGCATTCTTAACCCAAGTCACTTGATATCCCAAATTACGTAGATAAATTTGTATCAAATTGGCATTGGGTAAATCATTTTCTACCAGCAAAACTTCTACAGAATAACTAGGTGTCAAAGGCAGAGGAAATGAGGAAAATTCTGCTTCTCCTGCTTCCTCATCTTCCTTATCTCCTCCTACTCCCAGTTCTTGCTTAAGGGGAAGTACAAGAGTAAAACGGGAGCCACGATCTATTTGCGATTCTACTTTCACCGAACCACCGTGAATTTGGGCGAGTTTCTGAGTCACTGCTAAACCCAAACCAGTACCTTCAATACCATCTGCTACGGCCTTGGCAATTTGGAAATATGGCTGAAACAGTTGAACTTGGTCTTCTTGGGAAATGCCAGTGCCAGTATCCCAAACTGTAAAATGCACAAATACACCTTTGGAAGCAATCTGTAAGCCAACACTTCCTTTACTGGTAAACTTTAGGGCGTTGAAGAGTAAATTCAACAACATTTGTTTGAGTCGTAAGGGGTCAGCTACTAGGGTTGTAATATCAGGTTCAAGTTCTAGGCACAGTCTCAAACCCTTATTAGCGGCTTTCTCTTTCACCAATGCTAAAACATTGCTACATAGCAGTTGCACATCTACTGTTTCCCACTGTACTTCTAGCTGATTTGCTTCAATTTTGGAGAGATCCAAAATATCATTAATCAAAGCTAGTAAGTGTTTACCGCTAGACTGAATAATATTTAAATACTCTTGCTGACGTTCTTTAGTTGGTTCGTACCCTGGAGCTAAAAGCAGATGGGTAAACCCAATAATGGAACTAAGCGGTGTGCGAATTTCGTGGCTGGTGTTTGCCAGAAATTGATTTTTCAGTTGATTAGTGCGCTCCAATTCTTGATTAGAGTTACTTAACTGTTGACATCGTTGCGCCCAAGACAGGATGTGTCTAAGTTGTATTAAGGCTGTAGTACAGCATTTGGCAGACCTTGCCATCAATTGCGATCTGAGTTGAACTTGTGATTCTACAAGCGACTCACAATGAGAGCTTAGGGGCGTTGTAGCGATAATTAGCCAGCCCATAACACTGCCAGAATCATCAGCTAACCGCCAAGCGCTCGGTAGTTGTTGATTCTCAAGTTGTTGCAAATCTTCAAGTTTTATGACTTCTTGCAATCTCAACAGCAGCTTGTTTTCTGCTGTCAGCACTTCTAGAAACAAAGGTGGTGAATTTGGGGATGGAGAATGAGAAACATAGCAAACTGTGGCAACAGCTTCTTGTGGTTGACACATAGCGATGCCTACGGCACATTCTGTAAGTGCCAGATTACTGCTATGAACAGCACTGTTAATCTCGTTAACTACGATTTGGAAAATTTCCGCTTGTGCGATTTCTGGCTGTGGGACAGTGTTACAAGCAGAAAGCAAGCAATCATTAAGGCGACTTTGCAACTGGTTTAAGCTGCTCTCCAGCCACAGCTGCGCGCGAAGTTGCTCAATTGTTATCAAAAGTTTTGGCGTTGCATCTATCAGTGAGTTCTGGTCTGGTAAGCTTGAATACTGCTGCATGGTCAACTAGACCGCTGAACAAGTTTAGCTTCGCATAAAAATCCCAACAGGATTTTATGTATATTAGCGGACAATTCTTTTTTATTTATAAACTACAACTTATGTTGTTATAAACCATAACTTATGATGTCGAGTTTAGCTGCTAGTCCAAAAAAAATTATTGTATGAACCACTAACCTAAAGTTTTTAAACGCAACTGAAGACTTATGGATACACAATTCGCCCAACTAATCGTTAATGGGATTGCGGTGGGGAGCATTATTGCTTTAGCCGCAGTCGGACTGACTCTTACTTATGGCATTTTACGGCTATCGAACTTTGCTCATGGTGACTTTCTCACTTTAGGAGCATATCTGACTTGGCTGATAAACACCATTGGAGTCAATATTTGGCTGTCGATGATCCTAGCGGCGGCGGGAACAGTAGCAGCAATGCTGTTATCGGAAAAGTTACTGTGGTCAAAGATGCGCTCTATTCGTGCTACTTCGACTACGCTAATTATTATTTCTATTGGACTTGCCTTATTTCTTCGCAATGGAATTATCTTTATCTGGGGTGGTAAGAACCAAAATTATAATTTACCTGTTACTCAGGCTTTAGATATTTTGGGTTTAAAGATACCGCAAAATCAATTATTGGTATTAGGATTGGCGGTGCTAGCAATTTTGGCGCTGCATTACCTGCTGCAAAATACCAAAATTGGTAAGGCGATGCGAGCAGTTGCCGACGATCTGGACTTAGCCAGAGTTTCAGGTATCAATGTCGATCGAGTAATTTTCTGGACTTGGGTAATTGCTGGCACTCTTACGTCATTGGGCGGCAGTATGTATGGATTAATTACAGCCGTGCGCCCGAATATGGGATGGTTCCTAATATTACCATTATTTGCCTCAGTAATACTTGGTGGAATTGGCAATCCCTACGGTGCGATCGCAGCAGCTTTTATCATTGGCATTGTCCAAGAAGTCAGCACTCCTTGGCTGGGTTCACAATACAAACAAGGTGTAGCACTGTTAATCATGATTTTGGTGCTGCTCATTCGTCCCAAAGGTTTATTCAAAGGAACGATTTGAGCAGCACCTATCCACTTCTAACTACTCAATAATGTGGAAATACCAGGCTGCTACCAGGAAATTGATAGCTAACAAGAACAGTGCCCAGCCTGTGCGATAGGCGTAGGGAGGTTTAGCTCCACTGTCGGCAACTGGTAAATCTTTGCTTTTAGAAGTCATAATGCGATTCTCCTTATGTCAGGACTTTTTAAGAAATACCAAACTGGCGTACCAAATACTCAAATTCTTTAAGAATATTTGTGTGAACTTGGGGACTGGGGATTGGGGATTGGGGAGATATTCTCCCTTGTCTCCCTACTCCCCACTCCCTACTCCTTCCTCTCCAGCATGATAGGAACTGCGAACCAGAGGCCCAGAACGAACATGGTTGAATCCCATTTCCCATGCTAATCTGCCAAGCCGATCGAATTCCTCTGGAGTCCAATATTTTTGGACTGGCAAATGTTCTAAAGAAGGACGCATATACTGCCCAATAGTCAAGCGATCGCACCCCACAGCCCTTAAATCAGCCATTGCTTCAATCACTTCATCAACTGTTTCTCCATGTCCCAGCATCAAACCTGATTTGGTGGGAATTGTCGGATCGATTTCTTTAACCATAGCCAGCACCAAGAGCGAGCGATCGTACTTGGCTCCCCGGCGTACTGGCCCAGTTAACCGTTGCACTGTCTCGATATTGTGGTTGAAACAAGCTGGTTTAGCTTTGACAATCATCCCTATCCGCTGGCGTTGACCTGACTCTCCAACACCAGCACCACCCCAAAAATCTGGAGTCAGCACTTCTATTTGAGTCTCTGGGTTCAATTGGCGAATAGTCGCGATCGTCTTTACAAAATGCCTTGCACCCTGATCGGGCAAGTCATCACGAGCTACAGAAGTCAGCACCACATAACGCAATCCCAAAAGCTGCACCGCCTGGGCGACCTTTTCGGGTTCCTCTAAATCAAGAGGCATCGGTGCATGACCTTTATCTACTTGACAAAAAGCACAAGACCGTGTACACGTAGGCCCCATTAGTAAGAAAGTCGCAGTTTTTTGGGCATAGCACTCCCCCCGGTTGGGACAGCGACCCTCTTCGCAAATCGTGTGAATTTGGCGCTGCTTAATAATGCGTTGTACCGTAGAGATTTCACTGGCCTTGCCAATCGGGCGACGTAACCAGCTAGGCATTGCCTTAATTTCAGACTTTAGTTCGGCTTGTTCTGACGAAATCATAGACATCCAAGCAAGATGCGGATATAGATGTAGTGGTCTGTTGATTAAATATCACAATGACACAAATTTAAAAGAGCGCGAGCAAAAGTTTTACAAAACACCTCTAGTAATGTCATTTATACCGAAATATACTATCCCCCAATTGCTAGAAATTTTGTATATAGTGGGAGGATTCTCAAGGACAATCGGCAAAGCCGCTATTTACACTTATAGTTTCTGTTAGAGCAAACAGTCGTGGCAAGCAACAAGATTTTAGTTATCGATGACACTACAGTTGTCAGGGTAAAAGTACGAGAAATGTTGCCTCCGGGCAATTTTGAGGTACTGGAAGCGAAAGACGGTGTGGAAGGACTGAATTTCATCCTTCAGGAAAAACTCAGCCTGATTATGCTGGATTTCCTGTTACCCAAAATGAGTGGCTGGGAAGTTTTTCAGCAAGTTCAAGCCCACCCAGAATTAAGGAAAATTCCTTTAGTGATTATGTCTGGTCGCAAGGAAGAGGTGACTGAGAAAATCACAGAACCATTTGAATATTTTGAATTTCTGGGCAAGCCTTTTGATCAGAAGCAATTAATTGGCGCGATTAAGTTAGCTATGGCTAAGGCCAAACAGCCACGCCCAGAACTAGTTTCAGTAGGAGCAGGAGCTTCTGTAAAAAATGGCACATTATTAAATTCTGGTGTCGCCAATAGTACGGTAGTAACCCCTAGTGTCGCAACCCCTAGCGTCGTAACCCCTAGCGTCGTAACCCCTAGCGTCGTAACCCCTAGCGTCGTAACCCCCAGTACTGGAGGAGTCTCCGAGGCAGAAATTAATGCATTGAATGAGAAAATTGTCAAAATGCAAGCAGAAATTGATGGTTTGAAGAAACAGCTAACTCAGGTTGTGACTTTTATTAAACAAAAAATCAAGTAGTATTTGTGCTCGTTATTATTATCGCAGCCAAAAATACACCATATATACTGGTGTCCGATTAAAAGCGGGTAAAAATAGTTAGTTCAAAAACACTTATGTTGACAAATCATCATTATTTAGTGAGGTACAGCTTTACCTTAGCCCGGTAAAGCTGTGCTTTATCTTCCCTTTTCGTAAGTTCGGAGAAGGGTTGTAGTTGAGGTTTTGATATGTACTTAAGTTGATAAGGAAACTTTACAGTTCAAGATTCAGATATTTAGTAAAAAAAATATATTAAAAGTCATATTTTCTAATACAAATTAAACAAAAAAATCCTATTCCATGATGAGGATAGTCTTTGCGCGGAAATAACAGGATGTTTGAAAAGTTTTGAGGCGTCAAGCGAGAAACTTTGTCACTCATTTTTTTTGACACGCTTGAGTAATTGTTTGCCACCTGACCGCTCTGACACACTGGCGGCAGAGTGACGAACACCCGCAGCACTAACCCCAATGTATCAACATTCATAAACCATCAATATGCTTATTGAGATGGGATGAAAATGGACAATATAAATTATTGTTTTTAGCGCTAATTTTCTAAAAAACAAGGGTAATAGTAAGTAATTTCAGAGCAATCGCCTTCATAAAAAAGGATTTTAAACTTTGGTGAAAATTAAAATTGGTGATTGATGTCCATTAGCGATCACCTCAGCAAAAAGCTGTAGATAATTTAGTGTGAGAATGTTGCTGTTATCAGACTTTTTGGGAACTATAGGGTTGTCAGACGATAAATTTGCAGTCAGTCTGCCAATAAAATAGAGGTGACTTAGCGGCGATCGCAGGGCAAATAGGGAATAAATAACAATAAATAAAATTAATTTAAATATATGAATGAGCAACCAGATATAAAAATGCTTTATATCCCAGAAGATAGTTTAATTTTAGTGGTAGATGATACTACTACTAATTTAGAAATTGTCTTCGATATATTAACTAATGTCGGCTTTAAAGTTATAACAGAAAATGATGGAGAAAGAGCAATTAAACAGGTTGAATTCCAACTTCCTGATTTAATTCTATTAGATGTTATGATGCCAGGAATCGATGGGTTTGAAACTTGTAAAAGATTGAAAGAAAATTCAGCTACTTGTGATATACCCGTAATTTTTATGACAGCCAATTCGGATACTCCTAGTAAGGTAAAGGGTCTAAACATAGGAGCAGTCGATTACATCACAAAACCTTTTCATGAAGAAGAATTATTAGCTAGAATTAAAACCCATCTTCAATTACGAAATCTCACAAAAACTTTAGAAAAAAGAGTTTTAGAAAGGACATCAGCATTATCGAGAGCATTAAAAGACCTACAAGAGTCTCAACTTCAGCTTGTACAGACAGAAAAAATGTCTGCCCTTGGTCAATTAGTAGCAGGAGTTGCTCATGAAATTAATAATCCAGTTGGTTTCATTCATGGCAATCTTGGACACGCTTCAGTATATTTCCAAGACATGATTAAGATTATTGACCTTTATCAGCAGTACTATCCTAATCCAGTTGCAGAAATTCAAGAGGAAATTGCAACGATAGATTTGAAGTATATACTTGCCGATCTACCTAATTTAATTACCTCAATGAAAGAGGGAGTTCAGCGCATTCGCAACATTAGTAATAGTTTGAGAACCTTTTCTCGAGCAGATAGCGATCGCAAAGTGTCTTGCAATATTCATGATGGCATAGACAGTACAATTATGATTCTTAAACACCGTTTAAAAGCATCCGAAGTTCGACCTGATATTCAAGTAATTAGAGATTACCATATATTGCCAGAATTAGAATGTTTTATCGGACAACTAAATCAGGTATTTATGAATTTATTAGCTAATGCTATTGATGCTTTGGAGGAGTCTAATGTAGGACTTACCTATATTGAGATTGAAGCAAATCCTAATCAAATTTTGATTCAAACCACTCTCACTGAAGATAAAAATTATATCTTGATTAGGATTAAAGATAATGGCGTCGGAATGTCGGCTGATGTTCAACAAAAAATCTTTGACTATTTATTCACCACCAAGTCTGTGGGTCAAGGTACAGGATTAGGATTATCAATTGCCCGTCAAATTGTTGTCGAAAAACATGGAGGAACTCTAGAGGTAAATTCATCAATAGGGCAAGGTTCAGAATTTATCATTAAACTTCCCATTTAATAATTATAGTAAGTTGCGTTTGTTAATATAATAAATAAATAAATTTATGTTTAAGGCAGTAGTAGGTCATAGTAACGATCCAAATTCTCTATCAGCAGTTGAATAAGTTCTTCAGCAACGTGCTACTTCTCTTGCAGGAGATATACCAAAAGCTGGGATTATCTTCGCTGCAATTGACTTTGATCATTCTTTGATTTTGCAGCAAATCGATCGGACTTTTTCGGGAATTGAGTTGATTGGTGGAACAACAGATGGAGAAATTTCTTCAGTCTTAGACTTTCAGCAGGACTCAATCACTTTGATGTTGTTTTGCTCAGATGAAGTTGAAATTTATGCAGGAGTTGGACGAAAAGTTTCAGACGATCCAATTACTGCAACTAAACAAGCTGTGGAGCAAGCGAAAGCAAAAAGTACCGCACCTCCAAAGCTATGCTTAACTCATCCAGAGAGCCTCACAACTAGTGGTGTCTCTATATTGAATGGCTTAAAGCTAGCTGGGAAACACTTAATATTTTGCTGGCTAACCTTTTTAAGACTTCCTCTAATTCCCCACTTTTTAAGGAGGGTTAGACAGGTAATGGGGACGTACCCTAGAAGAGACTATGCAATAACCATGAACTGTCACAATGATAAGGCTCAGAATTTATTATGGACATTATTTTTCATTAGAATCGAAAACAAACATCAAATTCTCAGAAGAAAAAGATTAAGTAGTTACTTTAGAGATATTTTGGGGAACTCTATAACTGTACTTACAAAATTGTATCCTCAAAATTTATGATCAATGTACCCAAGCACTCAATAGCTACGCTTAATCTTTCTTTAGAACGCGACATATTTTTACGTACACTAATCAGAGAATTATCTGGTACTTTGCAGGATGTAGTTGGTTTAGAAGAAGCTTCGGGATTTATTAGCGTTGTTGGTGAAAGGATGGGAAGGCAGATTAACCAAGATTATAAATCTGCCCTGGAAATCTCTAACCTTTCTCGTAGGCAGGTAGCTGATGTCCTGATTGATTTAAAAAAACGAATCCAGGGCGATTTTTATATCATTGAGCAGAATGATGAAAAAATTGTCTTTGGCAACCGTGTTTGCCCATTTGGCGACAAAGTACTTAATCGCCCTGCCATGTGCATGATGACTTCAAACGTTTTTGGAACGATCGCAGCCAATAATCTAGGATATGCGAAAGTAGAATTGCAAGAAACGATAGCACAAGGTTATTCTGGATGTAAAGTTATTGTTTACTTAAAACTTACAGAAGAGGCAGAAGATGCAGAAGGTAGAGAATATTTTAGGGGACTAGAATCTGTGTAAATCTTCAGCATCAAACAAAATAACTCCAGGATATAAGCTTAGTGCAGATATGTAAAGTAGAGTCAAACCGTGAAAGTTAAAGCTCCATGACTCCTGAACAATTTCTTGAATTTGCCAGAGTTTTACCAGAACCTTTACTTATGGTAAGTGGAGAGGGTGAGTTGTTAGCGACGAATCAACCAGTAGCAGATATGCTGGGGTTACGCCGTCAAGAACTGCGGGGAAGAATGCTCTTTGAACTCGTAACTGAGTCTAGCAACGATATTGTAAAGTATTTACAAGCTTGTTCAAGTAGTAGGGCAATGGTAATTGGCTCTTTGACTTTACGAATGAATGATGGACAAACCTTAATATGTCGTAGTCAAGGAGCAGTTATTCAACCTTGGTCTCCTGAATCTTCAGCTTTAATTCTCTTACGCTTGGAAAATAGAGTTTTAGCCAGTAGTAATTTCGTTTTGTTGAACGAAAAAATTGATGAGTTAGCCAAAGAAGTTCAGAGACGAAAACAAGCAGAGGAAGCGCTTAAGAAAGCGAATCAAGAGCTAGAAATTCGGGTTGAGGAACGTACAACTGCTTTACAAGACACACTAAATGAACTACAACTTACCCAAACTCAGCTTATCCAAGCTGAGAAAATGTCTAGTTTAGGTCAGATGGTCGCTGGTATTGCCCATGAAATTAATAACCCCGTGAGTTTTATTTATGGAAACCTTCACCACGCTCATAAATACACTCAGGATTTACTGAAATTAGTACAAGTTTATCAACAAAATTTTCCAAATACTCTTCCAGAAATCCAACAGCAAGTAGAAGAAATAGATTTAGATTTTTTGATTCAAGATATAACTAAACTCTTCCAGTCCATGAAAGTGGGAACAGAACGCATTCAGGAAATTGTTAAATCACTACGTAATTTTTCCAGGCTGGATGAAGCAGAACTTAAGCAAGTCAATATTCATGAAGGAATTGATAGTACTTTAATGATTTTGGAGCATCGCCTGCAAGCTAGGCATGAGTATCCAGAAATCAAAGTCATCAAAAAATATAGTCAACTACCGAATGTCACTTGCTATCCTGGTCAACTCAATCAAGTGTTTATGAATATTCTGGCTAATGCGATTGATGCATTGGAAGCATCGGCACTCAAGAGTCAGTATTCAGAAGTAAATACACAAAAAATTGAAAGTCAAAAACTGATAAATAATAATCCCCAAATTCAAATTAAAACTGAGCTAATCGATGAAAAATGGATAGCGGTTAGTATTGCCGATAATGGTTTGGGGATAAATGAACAAGTTCGCTCAAAGCTATTCGATCCGTTTTTCACCACTAAAACTGTGGGCAAAGGTACTGGACTAGGGCTATATATAAGTTATCAGATTATAGTTGAAAAACATAACGGGCAACTTAATTGTTTTTCTGTTCCAGGAAAAGGTGCAGAATTTGTAATTAAGATACCTATTCAATCAGTCTCATCAAATTTCAGTTAAAAGATATGACAACGCCTGTCTGCTAATTTGCAAACAGGCGTGTCTTTGAGTACAAAGTTTAGTTGAGACTCGGTTAAATCTTAGCAGTAGAATCAACTGAAGATTGAGACTGACTAACCGAATCTAATTTTGGCAAAAGCAGGAGATTTTGTGCTTTTACATTACTGTTGATTGTTGCTTGCAAAAATGGAGTATTGGAGATGGAATTGTTAGCCAATGTAAACAGTGGATTTGACAAAATCCCTGCTAGGGTAGTGGCAATTAATGTTACTACCAACCCGACTTGCAAAGGTCTTAGCCCAGGCAAATCCCAACGCACTTGTGGATAATTTTTCACCGCGTCGGACATTTCATGAGGTTCTTTGACTACCATCATCTTAACTACGCGAATGTAGTAGTAGATGGAGACGACGCTGGTAACTAAGCCCAGCAAAACTAACCAATAAAGTCCTGCTTGCCAACCAGCCCAGAATAAGTAAATCTTGCCGAAAAACCCAGCCAATGGTGGAATACCACCCAAGGAAAGCAGGGAGATACTCAACGCCAGTGTTAGGAGTGGGTCTTTTTGATATAAACCAGAGTATTCGGCAATCTGGTCGGTTCCGGTGCGTAGTGAGAACAGGATAATGCAGGTAAAACCGCACAGGTTCATGAACAGGTAAACCAGTAGGTAAAATATCATACTGGCATATCCTGCTTGTGTACCAGCAATCAAGCCAATCATCACAAACCCAGCTTGGGCAATGGATGAATAGGCTAGCATCCGTTTCATGCTGGTTTGAGCTAGGGCGACTACGTTACCCAAGATCATGCTGAGAACGGCTAGAGCAGTGAAGACAAACCTCCACTCGTCAGCAACAAGGGGGAAGGCTGTTGTCAGCAAGCGGATAGCTAGGGCAAACCCAGCTGCTTTGGAACCGACAGATAAAAAGGCGATGACTGGGGTGGGAGCGCCTTCGTAAACGTCTGGTGTCCACTGGTGGAAGGGTGCAGCGGAGATTTTGAAGCCAATACCTGCGATCGCAAAAACCAAGGCAATCACTAAACCTAAAGATTGTCCCACTTTCGCTGTGGCAATGCCATTTGCGATCGCACTTAGTTCGGTTTGTCCTCCAGATAGTCCATACAGCAGGGATACACCGTACAAAAATATTGCCGTACTGGAAGCTCCAATTAACAAGTATTTCAGCGCCGCTTCGTTGGAGCGGGGGTCACGCTTGGTATAACCTGTCAACAAGTAAGAGGAGATACTCAGGGTTTCTAGGGAGATGAAAATCATCACCAACTCACTAGCCCCGGATAAAAACATCCCTCCTAATGTAGCACTCAGCAAAATAGCGATGAATTCGGCTAAAGCGGTGCCGCTCTGCTCAACGTAGCGAATTGACATCAGTATAGTGGCAATCGCAGACAAGGCAATAATACCGCGAAAGACAATACTCAGGTCGTCACTATTAAAGCTACCAGTAAAACCGATGGGATTAGGAGCGTCCCATTGAAAATAGAGGGCGACAATCGAAGCAAATAAACCTGCGATCGCTAGATATCCAATCCAGCGTGCGGATGTACGCCCCAAAATCAAATCAACAATCAAAACCCCCAAGAGGGTGAGAATAACAATCCCCTCTGGCAAAATCGTTCCAGCGTTTAGCTGGGATGCAATATTAGCAAAATCCATGAGATGTATAGGTTTTGGCGATTAGACATTAAGGCTAACTCTGTTCACTCTAGCAAGTTTTCTAATCCCCGGACTAGCTCTTTTAACAAGAGCTTAACAGCTTGGATGCAGATGGCGATTGCACCAACCTTACTACTTTACCAGCAGCTTTCTCAGTATCCAGGGATTCACTTAACAACTTTCCTACCTCGTTTTTCAGGCGTGACTTTTAGCAAATATCATTAATAATTATGCTGCAATCAGTGCAATAGTTACGTACAAAAAGCTGATAAAATTAATAAGGGCACAGCATAGCTGTGCCCCAACAATATTCATAACTCCTAACTTTATTAAAAACCGACTGATGGCAGCTTGCCTTGTAGCGACTGAAATTTAGACTGAACACAGTTGGCACAATTGCAACCAAGTTGATCAATTATCGGATTTGATGTTTGAATCAAAGTTGGTGTTGCCAGATCGGGAATTTGTTGTGTAGATACCACCATCATAATTTGGGTAGCAGAAACAGATTTTAGGCTAGATGCGTTTGCTGGATTAACTACCAGCAGCATGGATACCATAAATGCGGGACAGGCAAGTAAAATCAGTTTGACAATGTTCATAATTAACACAAAGATAGCTTTGCTGATACAGCATAGCTAATAAATTGCCCAGCTTCAATTTTAATTACCAGGTATTGCTTAACTACGCCCGAATCCTTGACCACGCAAAACCTTTGACCATACAAGTAATTCGCCCTGTTCACCGCCTGCGGACAATAACTTGCCTTGGGGATGCCAAGCTAGGGTAGAAAATCCTGCTGAGACACCTGTGATAATTTGGGATACTTCCTTAGCTTTGTTCCACAAACATAACCAGCCATCAGCAGCAGCAGAAGCAAGCAAGAAGCTTTTAGGTGCAAAGGCGATCGCATTAATCACGCCCACATGATTTGTTAATACTCGCGCTTCCCAACCTAAAGTATCATCCTCTAACTTCTCCCACACGACAATACCTTCAACGCTAGAAGATGCCAGTATTGGCGCACCCACTTTTGTAGTAGCTTCTGACCATGCTAATTGGCGAATTTTTCCAGGAAAGCCGCGCATCACCCAAGGATCGGGGTTGTTCCATTCCAAAACGGTGACGCTACGATCCATGTTGCCAGAAGCCAGAAATTTGCCATCAGGCGACCAAGCCATCGCTAAACTGACAGTAGTCATATCTAAGCTGTATGGTTCTTCATCCCAGTTTTGACTATGCCAAATTTTGACTCCTTTATAACCACTAATGGCTAAGTATTGTCCGTCAATGCGCCAATCTATACCCAATACTGAAGAATTGTCAAAATTCAGTGTCACGACAATTTCACGAGTATCTGCATCCCAAACTTGGACGTAACGCCCCAAACTAAAAGCCAGTTGGTTACTGGTGTAATTCCAAGCTAGCTTGTCAACCCATGCGGGGGCATTTTCCAAGGTGGCGATTAATTCAGTGTCACGCCAAATTTTTACCTGTCCATCTTGTCCACCAACGGCTAAAAATTTCCCATCTGGCGAAAAAGCTAGACAGTCTACTGATTTACCATTACCAGTTTGTAAACTTGTGAGTTCGCCATCATTCCACAAAACTACTTCCCCCGCCGCGGAAGTTGCTGCTAAAGTTTGACCTTGTGGCGACCAAGCGATCGCAGTTACATAATCTGAAAGTGTCCCCGAATAGTGTTGTTCAAATTCCTTAGATTTGGTTGTGGAGTTCATAGTTATGTATAGAAGTTAGGAGTTAGGAGTTAGGAGTTAGAAGTTAGGAGTTAGGAATTTTTAACTCATAACTCATCACTCATAACTCCTAACCCGCTTTTTAAGCTAGACAAGCGAGAAAATCTTGCTTGAGTTGGACTGCATCAAGGTTACGACCGATGAAGACTAGTTCGTTTTTGGGGGTTTCACTTGCTTTCCAGGGGCGATCGGGTTTGCCATCGAATATCATGTGTACTCCTTGGAATACAAATCGATTCTCTTCTCCAGCAATATTTAAAATGCCTTTCATCCGAAAAATATCTGGGCCTTGGGTACGCAGTAACTCGGAAATCCAAGCGTTTAATTTTTCTCCATCGACTGCACCTGCTTCTACTAAAGCCACAGAAAAAACACTTTCATCGTGTACGTGGGCATCTTCGCCTAAAAAATCTGGATCAATTTCTAATGCACGATCTAAATCAAAGGCTTTTACACCCAACAAAGCATCCATTCCTAGTTCAGAATTTTGGGTACGGTAGATTTTTGCGATCGCATTCATCGCCCGAATCCGTTTTTCTAATTCATCTAACTCTTCTGGTGCTACCAAATCTGTTTTATTAAGTAAAATTACATCGGCAAAAGCAATCTGTTCTTGTGCTTCGTCGGCATCCCAATGCTGCCAAATATGCTTCGCATCTACAACTGTCACCACTGCATCTAGAGACAGTTGGCTTTGTAAATCTTCATCAACAAAAAATGTCTGAATCACTGGTGCAGGATCGGCTAATCCAGTTGTTTCAATTACTAAATGATCAAATTTATCGCGCCGCTTCATCAAATTGCCAATGATCCGAATTAAATCGCCGCGCACTGTACAACAGATACAGCCATTATTCATTTCAAAAATTTCTTCATCAGCATCGATAATCAATTGATTATCAATACCCACTTCCCCAAATTCATTGACAATCACAGCAACTTTTTTGCCGTGTTCGTAGGTGAGGATGTGATTGAGTAGAGTCGTTTTACCTGCTCCCAAATAGCCTGTAAGAACAGTAACGGGAACTGAATTGTTGATTACGTCAGCCACCATACTCTAAATTCCCCTTATCTCACCTTATGGATAATCATTATCACATATCATAAATCTTTTTATATTTTTGTGCGAGCTTGCTATTATTTTGGCTTTCAGGAAAATCATCACATAATTTAATCTAAAAACATTTTATTTTTCTGCATCTGTAATAAGTCATAAATATTCACAAATTTATTAGCCTGATAGGAATATTGCATACAAGCAAAACTACTCCTTTGGAGTACTCTTAGAGTAGCAACAGAAACTTCTACAGACTTATCGAAAGTCGCAGGTAGGAGCTTGACAATGCCACATTCAGCTATGCTGTTTGTTCTTTGCAATTTCTATAAAAGATAAAAGCGGCAAAAATAATAAAGGCAATAGCTATAAATATCTGAGAATATGTCCCATTACTGCGGTTACTCAAATTAACTCCAGGGATGATAGTCCAGTAACTATCGGCAATGGCAACTCCTTGCTTCTCTAACCACGTTCTCACTTCTCCTTCTCCACCCTCAGTCACAAATCCACTGACCGTTACTGTTTCACTTTTTGGATCTTTGTGAACATACTCTTCAATATCATCCTTGTCTAATGAAATAATCAAATGAACCGGGGTGTTAGACTGAGAGTTCTCTCTCAATGCAATATAGACTCTGGGCATTTTATTGCCCTTTTGTGTTACTAACACATTGGGATCTGGATAGCCTGAAATATTAGCATAAAAACTGTGTTCAGCAATTTTACCGGAACTTAGTTGAGCGATGTTAATTGTACCGATATCTTTGCCGAATGATTGCGCTAATGTAATATTTAGCATAATCAACCCGATTATTATAATAATTATCGGCATGAGGGCATTTTTTAGAAGTCGGTTATTTGTCAAATCATCAATTACATTCCACTTAGCAGAAAATTCTTTATCTGGATTTTGACTTTGAACTCGATTGCGTAAATAAGTCCCTAACAATATAATTGGAAGATTAAGGATCATTATACTTACAGATTGCCACTGCTTACCAAACAGACTCATCTGCATTTCTCCCAAAAATTTAACTGGGCCAGTATAGTGAAAAAGCCAATATATTGTCAGCGCAAGATACGCACAATACGCTAGAGATAAATATTTTAATTTTTGATTGTTACTCATTTCTAAAACTTTTATTTCCGCTCACTTTTTAACCTAAGAGAGATTAAACAGAGATCCGTACTTAAACGGAAATAGGGGCAGGTGTAGCAGTGCAATATAGCGATCGCTAATTTCACACCATTTACTACATCGCCCTTAGCTTTAGTAGCGTCCTAACCACAATCTCAAGGATATGGAGAAGAATTAAATATTACTGATACCGGGTAAGATTTAAAGCCTCTCTCCTAAGAGGAGAGAGGTCAGAGTATATTGCATACAAGCGAGAAGTGCTATGCAATAATAATTATCACAAACAAGAAAATTATACTTTGATGGATAAGTGAAGATTTAATTTTCTGAAGAGAACAAAAAATCTTGAACTACTTCTAAAACAACTGCTGGATGTTCTTCATGTAGTCCCAAAGAACCGGGAATAACAACGCTTTTCACTCCTGGTAAAGCTACCAACGCGTTCATTTCTTCTCGTGATTTAGGGGGGCTGGATTCTCCAATTACTACCATGAGCGGTACGGTTAAAGACTGTACAAGTTCCAAAAAAGCAGATTGTTCGCGTACAGCATCAAGATTACCAGTTACAAAGGCAGCAGATGCAAATCGCGCTCCTGGTTGTTGAGTTGTCTGCCACTTCTTCTCAATGAAACTGGGTGTAATTTTAGCCGCATCAGTAAAGACATGACGGCGGTACATAAAACTTAAGAAAGATTGGGTAGTGTTGAGTTTGTAGAGAGCTTGACCAAGTATAGGCGATCGCACCAATTCTCTCACAATGCCAGCTATCTGTTGACTTGCCCCCATTGTCGGCAAAGGCCCACGCCAAGTAGGAGCTAACAATACAATCCTTGAGAAAGCAGCCTGCTTCACAGCTAATTGTAAAACGTATGTAGCAGCATGACCAGCCGCCACCACAGTAACAGGAGTATTAAAAACAGCTTTGACAAAATCTTCCAGAAATTGCTGATATATTTCCGGTCGATAATTCAAACTAGGGCGAGAAGATTCACCAAATCCAGGCCAGTCTAAGGCTACAACTTGAAAATTGGGAGCTAGTAACTTGGCAAGTTCGCCGACTTCCAAACGCGTCGAAACACTGCTGAAAGATGGTAGTAGCAATAGCGGTGAACCTTTACCGAGGGTTTCATAAACAACCCGCAATTGCTGATTTTCAAAATTCCAGAGATATTCTTGAACTACTCCACCAAAGCCAATAGCAGCAGAGGTAGATAATACATTGGTTGACATGACACTAAATTTTGGTAGTTGTACCTTCTTTGTCATTTGTCATTTGTCCTTTGTCCTTTGCAAATGACCAATGACTAATGACTAATGACCAAGTTTAGTTAGGCAAATCTAACTTACATTCCAATGCTTTTTTTTGCATGGTTTTAAAAATGTTGTAAAACCCATTAGCACGGGAAGGTGTCAGGCTAACATTTAAACCTGTTTCTTGAATAAAATCTGGAGTAAGTTGGACAATCTCAGTTGGCGTGAGTCCCTGCAATCCTTCAACCAGAAGCCCTACTAATCCTTTGGTTAACTGGGAATCGGAATCGCCCTGAAATACAACCTTACCGTCATCCAAGGCTGCGGTGATAAAAACTTGAGACACGCAACCAGGAACTTTATTTTCGGGTAATTTATCAGCTTCTGGGAACTCATTGAGCTTCTGAGCATACCAGATTAGCTGTTCGTAGCGTCGCTTCGGTTCGGAAGCGCGTTGAAAGCGCTGGACAATTTTAGCGAGCGCAGGTGGCAAAGAATCTAGAGTTGAGGACATAACAGAAGCTGAAAACGATCGGTATCTCTTTGAGTGTAGATTATCTTTAGAGCGATTGCGCCTCCGCTTCTCTTGGCATTATCAAGCTTGCCATTACTGACTCTAATTTATCAAATCCAGCTAATTACTGCGATCGCATTGATAAAGATCAGGTTTTTTTATGTGTATCGAACAGAAATTTACGCTAAGGCTGTAGCCCTTACTGGATAAGCATTATATCAATCAATATTTTTGGCAATTCTCAATGTACCAATTAAGCTATTATAAGCACTGCTGCAATTTTTTGTTTTCACGCTGTCTGCCATGATTTTTTTATATAACAAATCATGGCAGACTAGTATTTTAAAAAATATTTGCAACTAAGAAGCGTTGCATTAGATGAGACTTAGTATCCCATTGGAACCTAAGACAAAAGCATAATTTCCAGGAGCGTTGACAGTAGTTTTATTTAGTTGAATACCAGCTGTGTTCAAATCTCCATCAAACCTAACATCAGCTATTATTGCTTGGTCTGTAAAGACTATTGAATTACCGGGTTTTAGTTGAAGGTCTTGCGAAATTGTATTACCAAAGCTTAAATCAAAATAGAGCGGAGAAGAAGTCCCATTGTATATGTCAAGTGAATTTTTCGATCCGTTTGGATTGGGATTGGCGAGTATTGGGTTTGGGTTGGCTAGGAGTGCAAGGGCTAAGTCTCCACCGCTAATAACTTGAGAGGTCTCGTTATCTAACTTTTTGATTAAACCTAGAGCTTCTAAATCTGTTTTATTGTCTGAACTAAATTGCGAGTGTTGAGAATTCATACGTAATACTCCAATTAAATGCAATATCCAATGCTAGGGATATATTTATTCATCCCACATTGTTTAGTACGATGCATTTTCTGATTTATGCACTCAATAGAAATATATCCCCACACCCCTCCTATTTGTTACAAGTTAAAAATAAGTGAATTTTATCAATACATCTTTGAGCATAAATTTGTAGGGGATTGCGGTAGGGGTAGTGAGTGCGATCGCCCTCTAACACGGTATTACTACTCATTTGACCCCAATCACAAAAACTTAATTTTATTTTTTTATAAGCAAGCTTTAACAATAAGTCTACAGAAACTATAGTTGCATCAATATATACTTTTTTATTGCGCAAGTATGATAAATTCGTGAAACTTATATGTCGTTTGATTTGATTAAAATCCAGATAGATTTTATGGAGGTTGGGCGGTTTGCACGCTCCTAACTGCTAACTCTCAGGTATGCTTTAGTGTGACTAGTGGCGATGAGATACTACGGCGGGCTGCGCCTACGTACTTACAAAATTAGCTGCAAGTTCATTAAACTAAGCAGCTACATAATTATCAACAATTAAAAATTAAAAATCAAAAAAAATTCTGATTTTTAATTTTTAATTTCTCTCCCTTGAGGATTAATTCGTAGTTTGTGCAGCTAGCATCTGCTTCAGCTTTTCTAATTCCGAAGCCCAACGGGGATCTGGACGAATAGCGTCTGAATCGGTGGTTGTAGTGCTGCTTTCGCGAGAACCTCCGCCACCGCCGCCACGACGAGGCTTCTTAGAGCTTTTCTCACGACGGCTACCTTCTCTGGTGGGGCTAGGAGTTGGGGTACTATTACTAGCAAGAGTAACTGGTTTAGGAGCTTGCTCGTCGCCCTCTTCACCCTTTGTCCGAGGTAATGCCTTCTCTAGCTTAATGGGAGTGTCTTTGAACATCTGACCATTATACTTTTCAATAATTTCGTCAGCTTGTTCGTCATTGTTGACTGTAAGAAAACCGAAACCACGGCATTTGCCAGTTTTGCGGTCTTTAATTAATTTAGTAGTTACAGCATCACCTTCTGCTGCAAAAACGGCTTGCAGATCTTGACGATCTATTTCATCTTTAGGCAAATTACCTATATATAGGCGAACGGACATGAACTATACCTCCAGAGTTGAATGAACATGGCAAGGCAAGAAAACAATCACTTAGCTTTGGCTTTTAAATAGATGCTATTGACCAAGACTGCCATAAACCAATTTTTTTGCTCGAAACTGTCAACCTATACAACAATACAGTTTTTCGTCGGGATCAAGCTTGTTTAATCCAAAGGCTCACACTATGGTGAGCTAATAACACCTTAATTCTAAGAATTGTAAATTTAATAGCCTATTGCCTGCTAAAGTACACGCTTTCTTCTATGCCCTTTTTCGCAGAATCAAATACCATTCCTTACATTACCACGGTATTTTCTACGTAGCTAGTTTAGCGCATATCTTTTCGGCATTAGTATTACTGCATCGTAACATAAAACACATTTTTTTATTCAAGTGAGCATATTTTGAAACAAAAACCAGCCACTGGCTGGTTAATTTGCTGCTGTGTTGGGAGGATAAAAAGGTATAGAGAGGGGAAAAAGCACCTAAATTCATAACTAAGCGGTGATGCTGAGTTATGTCGGTTGCTATTGTTTGTGTAAATAAATGTAACACTTGTTAAGAAAACCTGCAACTTTTGTTTAGATTCCAATTTGTCCTTTGTCCTTTGTCCTTTGCTAATGACCAATGACCAATGACTAATGACTAAACTAATGACTAATGACTAACCAGTGAGAAAGACGTATGCGCCCCAAGCCTGTGCTGCAACAGCTAAAAAAGTAGACCAAATGGGATGAGGGCTATGAATGGTTTTACCACTTTGAGTTTCTAGGGTTTGGATATCGATCCAAGGTGTTGCTCCTCGCCGGAACCAACCTGTGACGATAATTTGCCGACCGATTAGATCCTGGTGATTGACTGACTGTCCTAGCCAAGAAATGTGGTGTAATTTTATCAAACCCGCGCTGGATTGCAAGATTAAATCTTGCGCTAGGGTGTTACTAGTACCTTGACGACCTAATAATTTACCCACAAGACACACGCTGACGCTATCAATAGGTAAGGCAGAAGGGTCAGCTAACAGGTTAGGTAAGCTGTCGTCAGTTTGCACGGTAGCAGGTTTTATATCGGGAAAAAAAGAATTAATCCGCATCACAGTACCGATGCTAAAGCCAATCAGAAGGCAGCCTGTAATAAAAGACCAATCTTCATATATCCACTTTAGATTTAAAAACTTGAGTGTAAATGCTAGTTGCCAGGTTAGCCAAACTAAAGCTGCAAACAGAACCCCTAAAGGAATTCCCAACCAGGGAGCGACTTGTAATAGAAAAGACTGACGCTTAACCTTTGATGGAACGCTAGCAAAATGTAGTTCGGTGTCTAGATGCCAGTGACGGGCTATTTGGCAGAGGCGTTCGATGCGATCGCCCATTAAAGGATGGCTATTATTAATCGTAAACCATCGGCGATAGGGATTGGCAGTATCCCACTTCAAAAAGGATTCAAAAGATAGATTACTGGTAATAGTACCCAAAGATAAACTCTGTTGGTAGCTGACTGGTGTTAAAAGATTTAAGCTTTCTAGTTGCCAACTGGTGTGTTCTTGTTTTTGGATATCAGCGGCAATGCCAATGGCGATTTTGAGTAAAGCGCGAATCAGAGCATTGGGATTACCAGTAATTTCAGCGGCGACGCGATCGCTATAATAAAGCCGCAACCGCGACAACCACAATCCAGTTCCAGTCAGCAAACACCAAACTCCATAAATTAGACTCGCCAGAATTGTCACTGGCCAGCGCCAAATTTTTGCTGATATTTTGTCTCCCAACTCCGACACTTGCTGATATAGCTTATGAGTTGGTAGTGTCACCAGCAGCAACAAAGACATTACAGCAAAATCCCAGTGAGCAATATGCCCTAGTTGCGTGGCGTAAATAATGGCGATTTCATCATCTGCCAGCTGCTCTAATAGCCCTTGACTGACAACAATCCTGGCATTACGTGGTAAACTACCATAAGTCAGAATAATTGGTGCAGCCGTTGGTAAAATCCGCAGTTTGGGTAACGGCCAGTGCCGCTGTTGGCAACAACGTTGTAGCACTCGAACAGCTTCGCGGCTATGGGTATTCAATACATCTTTCGGAAATTCTCGCTGACCATACAAGTTCGCCAATAGCAGATCCAGCAACCAAGGTGATACTCCGATTAAAATCACCAATGCGATCAGCAACAGTTGAGTAGGATCGTGGTATAAAAGCTGTATTGGCTCCAGATAAGGTAGTTTGACTAAAGTCTGGTTGATGAATCCCAATGCTAACTTGAGGATTTCTCGGATCACCCAAAACAGGGCGATGAATGTTCCTACTGACAGTAGCCGCAAGGGAATTAATTTTGGTTTACGTAGTGGTTGCCATGCTCTAGCGCGTTGTGCTTGTCGCCAATAAATAACGCCGAATAATTTGGCTTGGGTGCGGGTAACAGAACCCATGAAACCGTGTAGGGGCGCAGGCAGTGGTGGTGGTGGCGGTGTGGCTAATGTAGCTTTGAGTCTAGCTAGTGGCACCATCGGCGGGATGTCGTCGCTTTTGGTTTCTATGACTTGATCGTTCGGCTTTTCCTCTAATGTAGAAGTTTCCGGGGGAGTAACTGGGGTTGAATCTGGTGTTGAATCTGGGGTTGAATTCTCAAAAGCAACAAATCCAGTTTCGACTTTTTTTGATTCTTGCTCGGTTTTTTTACGTTTTGTCAGGTGTTCGAGAGCGCGTGTTGCCCACTCTTGAACTTGCGGATTGTTACTCTCAATGAGATTCTGGGAAATAGCGATCGCTTTGGGAACTTCGCCAGTGCGAGCATAAGCCATCACTAAACCAACCTGGGCTTGTAAGCTAGCAGTACCATTATTTTGGCTGCTAGCAATAGGTTCTAGTTGAGCGATCGCGGTTTGGTAATTTCCCTGTTTGAGGGCAACTAAACCAGCCTCCAAAGACGGTTTGGCATGTGAAGGCATACAAATTCTGGCACTCCAATCTCTTCTAAATGATCCACGTTTGTGCGAAAGCGCGAACCTCGGATGCCGTGGAAATCAACCGCGCTCAAGTTTTGTTTGTCAAGTGAACGATAAAGGTTGAATAAAGGTGTCAGTCGTCAGAATTCAGTTGAGTCCTGGATTCTGAATTCTGTATTCTTCTTCATTCGTCCACTGGTTGTTGACTAGAAAATACTGGAGCGATCGCGCTTAATTTTAACTCTGGATGGTCGCCCAATAACTGTTGACAATTCCATTCATTGCGGAATAGCAACACTGGTCGTCCCATACTGTCTTTAACTGTAGTGGTATTGAATATTCGTCCCACTTTTTCTAATGCTTCCCAACCACCCTCAACCCAACGGGCGACACTGTAGGGCAATAAATCTAATATGGTTTCTACACCATACTCATTTTGTAAGCGAAACTGTACTACTTCGAATTGCAACTGACCCACCGCCGCCAAAATTGGATCGCGCTTGGCTTCATCAATTGAATACATAATTTGCACAGCACCTTCTTCTCGCAATTCCGCAACGCCTTTTTGGAATTGTTTAGACTTCGAGGGGTTGGGATTCCTCAGAGATGCGAACAGTTCCGGCGAGAAATACGGAATCCCCTCATATTCGAGCTTTTGTCCCGTGTAAATTGTATCCCCGATCGCAAAAACACCGGGATTATTCAAACCAATCACATCGCCAGGATAAGCCACATCAATCGATTCTCGCTCTTGAGCAAAGAGTTTTTGCGGGCGAGATAGACGGATGAGTTTACCAATGCGAGCGTGATTCACCATCATATCTTTTTCAAACTTACCAGTGCAAACCCGGATAAATGCGACGCGATCGCGGTGCTTCGGGTCCATATTCGCTTGCAGTTTAAAGACAAACCCCGAAAACTCTGGGTATGTAGGGGGAACTTCGCCAACACTGCTGATATGAGAACCGGGTTTGAGGGCATAGTCGAGGAAATACTTCAGGAATAACTCTACCCCGAAGTTGGTCATGGCACTACCAAAGAACACAGGTGTCATTTTGCCTTCGTGTACCAACTGCAAATCTAGTTCTGGCCCAACTCCTTCTAGCAGTTCTAAATCATTTTTCAGTTGGTAGTACAGGCTTTGTTCTAGCTTCTCTTCTATTCTTGGATCGCCTAATTCGACTATCGTATCACGGGCTTCTCGGCTACCGTGGGCGCTGCGTTCAAACAGGTGTATTTGTTGCTTGTGTCGATCAAAAACTCCTTTAAAGCGATCGCCCATACCAATTGGCCAGTTTACCGCATAGGTTTGCAATCCCAATTCTTGCTCAATTTCATCCAACAGTTCCAGAGGTTCCCTTCCTGGGCGATCGAGCTTGTTGATAAAAGTAAAAATTGGGATACCGCGCAACTTACACACTTCAAACAATTTGCGGGTTTGGGGTTCCAAACCTTTTGCCGCATCAATCAGCATTACTGCATTATCGGCGGCGGCGAGAGTGCGATAAGTATCTTCACTGAAGTCTTGGTGTCCGGGAGTGTCTAATAGATTGATTTGACAATTCCGGTATTCAAATTGCAACACTGTGGAAGTAATAGAAATACCCCGTTGTTGTTCCATCGCCATCCAGTCAGAAGTAGCCTTTCGCTGTGCCCGTCGCGCTTTGACTGCCCCAGCTTCGTGAATTGCACCCCCGTACAGGAGTAGCTTTTCAGTTAGTGTAGTTTTACCTGCATCGGGGTGAGATATAATCGCAAAGTTGCGGCGAAGTTCAACTGCTTGAATAAGTTCAGACTGAAGTTCAGTAGACATAAATGTATTTGTTTGTTAGCTAGCTTAATTTTTTTTGACTCTGGCAAGTCTTTTAATCTTAAGACAACGATGCTCATGATAGGGTCGTAGTATAACGAACAATCTGACTAAATAGGAGAAAGCAATGTACGACACAGACAAGCGAAAGCTTCTATCTGCCTTGTCTCATGGAGCGATTTTTTTCAGCACGACGTTAATATCTGTAGGTATACCTATCGCCATACTGTTTGTATCTGACGATCCTGTTGTTAAAGAAAACGCCAAAGAATCGATCAATTTCCACTTTAATGTCTGGCTTTACGGAGGAATTCTGGGAGCGTTGTTTTTTCTATTCGGTTGGTTAGTATTACCTCTATTATTGCTGGGGCCACTAGCCGGTCTGGGATATCTATTGCACTGGGGATTAACAATTTGGGCACTCATTGGAGTTTTCAGCAATCCTGATATACCCTTCCGTTATCCTTATATTTTCCGAGTTTTTTAGCATAGATTATGGCTATGGGCATTGGTAATTGTCAGTTATTTGCTACCAAATACAAATTTAATTAATTTGTAGCGAATTCTCTGCGTGCCTCTGCGTTTACCTCTGCGCCACTACCCTGCGGGAAGGCGTACCACTTAGTGGAAGCAAGCTACGCGTAGCGTCTCGTAGAGAAGGGCCTATGCGTTTAAATTTCAACCCTCAATTCCCCAAAATTTTGCTAACAGACAATTTTATCATTATTGAATTTTGAATTGCTTCATAATGTTGTTTTTTTTCCAGTCCGTCGGATAGGTGCAACCAAGCTGTAGAATACAAAATTGCCCCACAACTTGATTAAGAGTAGGGCAAAGGACAGTTAAGCACTGTTTTTAGTCTGTCTGACGGCAGGAAAATTTTAGCCTGCTTTTGTGACGCTTTGTTTTGTGTCTATCTGCGTTGTTTCTCTTCATAAAATTTTATGTTTCCTATACATCGCCCCCGTCGTCTGCGTACTCATCCTCAACTGCGCCGGATGGTTCGTGAAACTGTTTTAACAACAAGCGATTTAATCTACCCACTATTTGCTGTGCCGGGTGAGGGAATTGCTAATGAGGTGAAATCGATGCCCGGAGTCTACCAACTTTCGGTAGATAAAATCGTTGAAGAAGCAAAAGAAGTTTACGACTTAGGAATTCCTTCTATTATTTTATTTGGTATTCCGGCTGATAAAGATGTCGATGCCACTGGTGCTTGGCATGATTGCGGAATTGTCCAAAAAGCGGCGACGGCGGTAAAAGCAGCAGTGCCAGATTTGATTGTAATTGCTGATACTTGTTTATGTGAGTATACTAGCCACGGTCATTGTGGTTATCTGCAAGTTGGTGATTTAACAGGACGAGTTTTAAATGACCCAACTCTGGAATTGTTGAAGAAAACAGCGGTTTCTCAAGCAAAAGCCGGTGCCGATATCATCGCGCCTTCTGGGATGATGGATGGTTTTGTCCAGGCAATTCGTCAGGGTTTGGATGAAGCAGGATTTCAAGATACGCCGATTTTATCTTATGCTGCTAAGTATGCTTCGGGTTATTATGGCCCATTTCGGGATGCAGCAGACTCGACACCACAATTTGGGGACAGAAGAACTTACCAAATGGACCCAGGTAACGCCCGCGAAGCGATTAAAGAGATTGAATTAGATATCGCTGAAGGTGCTGATATGCTCATGGTTAAGCCAGCCTTGGCATATATGGATATTATTTGGCGGGTGAAGGAAGCGAGTAACTTACCAGTTGCAGCTTACAATGTTTCTGGTGAGTATGCGATGGTGAAAGCTGCGGCTCTCAATGGTTGGATTGATGAAGAGCGAGTGGTTTTGGAAACTTTAACTGGGTTTAAACGCGCTGGTGCAGATTTGATTTTGACTTATCATGCCAAAGATGCGGCGCGATGGTTAAAGTAGGCTAGGCATATTAGATACTAATTTAGGGGGAAATCTCACGCAGAGGCGCGAAGACGCATAGTTGTGTTTTGGTGTTTGGGCGTGAGATTCTTTGTATTTTGGGTTTGGCTGGTGCGAAATTCAAACAAAATTTAACTAATCGGCGTTATAACTGTCATACGTGTATTACAAGGATGATAAAAGTTATGCTTAGTGTCAGGCTGGATGAAGAAACAGAAAGGCAGCTAGCCGATATTTTAGCTCACGAGCAAACGGAAAAAAGTGAATTGATCAGACGCTTGATTACTGAACGCTGGCTAACCTTACAAGCGGGTAAAACTTTGGTAGAGAGGCGGGGTGGACACCCTGAACATCTGCTACAAGATGCACCAAGGGATTTATCGGAACGCTCAAACCGTAAGAAAGCGATCGCTCAATATCTCAACAAGCGGCATTCATGACCTATTATCCGCTTATACTCGCAGATAGCGGGTTTTTGTTTGCGTACTACAGCGCTAGAGATCAGTATCACCAACTGGTGCGTCGTTTTTTTGAAAACTGTACTTCTAGGCTGGTGACTACGCCCATTTATATTGCAGAAGTGGTGTGGTTGCTCAACTTTGATTGGCGTACACAAAACGAGTTTCTTCTAGATGTTGCGAAACAACTCTATGAGTGTGAGCAAATATTGCCACAAGATTTTTCGCGCATTGCTGAGTTGAATACTCAGTACAGAGATTTACCAGGGGATTTTGCAGATTTATCCTTGATTGTCATTTTGGAACGCTTAGATATTGCTGCCATAGCTACTTTAGACAGTGATTTTGATATTTATCGGCGTTATCGGAAAAAACCTTTTGAGCGGGTGTTTTAGGGATGCGATCGCTACTTAATGATAATTTTTTCACCGGACACCACTAGCTAAGATTCCTAAAATTTTATTGACATCTTTAAGATAATATTCACTTAAATCAATCTGGATAGATTGACCTTCTAATTTTAAAAATTGCCAAATACTTCCAGTGGTGACAGTTCCATAAATTATCAAATTTTCATTACCTGCTCGTTCGTTAAATATTCTTGCTGCTAACATTTCGGCTACACATTGTCCTAAACCAGCAGGAATGTTTTCTTTTTTAGCTTCCACAATAATAATAACTGGTGCAGTGATAATTAGTCTTTCTGGAGAACGGGTAATTAGAAAATCACAAATTCCATTTAAACCTTGTGCCGGATCAACATTGAATTCAACACCAGAGAATAAATTTATCTGGTCATTTAATTGTCGTCTCAAATCTAGTAAAATTGGAGAAATAATCATCTCAGAGCGAGCTTTTTCACTATTACTGGCAATAGCTATAGGTGAATTATATTGAAGAATTTCTTTTAATAACTCACTGCATTCTATATCAGCTGTATTAGCAAAAATCTCAGTTCTTTCAATAGTATTTATTTGAAAGTTCTGTTTGACTTTCTCTAAAGTGAAATCACTATATGGCATATCAGGAAACGTTTTCACGCAATAAAGTCTTACCAGGAACACCACCCCATAATAACGCTGAGATTCAAAGATTGACATCCAGAATAACTCTCTTTACTTCTAATTTGAATAAAGCCTGCATCTAATAAGAGTTTTTCAGCTTCTGTTGCAGTAATACGTGGCAGTTTAGGCAACTTTCACCTCCAAGGTTATTGTGAATATTTCCTTGTTATAGGACTCCGATTTGATTTCTGAAAACATACTGAGACTGAAAAGCCGGTTTTACCAGGGTTTTATCTGAAATCTTGTTCAGAAATCAGATATGAGTCCTATATGAAGCGCCTGTTTTTCTGAATTTGACAAGGTTTCTATATAAATATTGTCCAGGAGCAGCAAGAAGTACTGTTACATGATTGTGATACTACAGGTGGTTCTTCTGGTGGACCAATCATCGGTTTAGTTGGAGGTGAACCACATATTATGGCTCTGAATAATGCTGAAATTACGGACGCTGCTACAAATCGAGGGATAATTAACCTGGCAGTAAAAATTGATTTTTTGGATCGTTTGTTTGCTAAAAATTAATTTTTAGTGAATTTGTGGGTTATGACTGCGCCTAACCCAGATCCCCGACTTCTTGCCAGAAGTCGGGGATCTATCTTGATAAGCCTCGTTTGCCAAAGGAGGAGGCGATCGCTGATAAAATTTGGAGAGCTTAAGCTTGCTTTCGTAGTCTTTCTAAATTCTGTTGATGTAACTCTGGGAAGTTTTCTAAATCATCTATTGACTGCGGTGCAGGATAGATTATAGCGTCTTCAGAGGTGAATCTATCTAAATAAGTTTCAAAGGCTTGATCATCTTCTCTATGCTCAAGGATATATTGACGCAATTGGGCACGGGGCATTGTCATAAAATCTGGTTTACTCATACATATCTCCACTTCCCGTCTAGGTAAATTATAATTTCATTTTCTTCACCGGCGAGAATTACAACATTTTTTGTTCGTTCATCGATTCGCACTAAAAACACAGGTAAATACATTTTAGTAGCCCAAAAACTTAAGATAAACAACGTTTTCAATTGTTCTACAGTAGGCATATTTAAATTATTGCTACAACAAATTTTTACTCTAGTAGAGTACGGCGTAAATAAACCACCCATTCCAAACTAATGAAACGCTTACGCTGTATTAATTTTGAATTTTGAATTCCGCCTTGCGGTACTAGTGTGATTGGAGTAATTTAGTATCTTTCAATCGGAAACTACTGGGTAATTATTATACCTAATTAGCGGTTTTTTTACATAGATAAATCAGCCGCATTTGCTAGAGTGTCAGGCGATCACTCATAAAACATCTAAAATCGAAATTAACTAGCTTTGATATAGTTATGGCAATTACTCGCTCTATGTTTGGGGCAGTTCGTTTAAAAAACCCAATCTCTAACTAGTGCGATCGCTCACTGTATTTGCGACAGCAGCACGATAAAATTCTAAAACCATAATCGTACTAAAAGGTCTAAATGGCAGAAACACTATTCTTCAACGCCTTACGGGAAGCCATTGATGAAGAAATGGCGCGTGATTCCAGCGTATTCGTTCTCGGTGAAGATGTTGGACACTACGGCGGTTCCTATAAAGTTACCAAAGACCTGTACCAAAAATATGGCGAACTCCGCATTCTAGACACCCCCATTGCTGAAAATAGCTTTACTGGGATGGCTGTGGGAGCCGCAATGACTGGGTTACGTCCGATCATTGAAGGCATGAACATGGGCTTTTTACTGCTCGCCTTCAACCAAATATCCAACAACGCTGGGATGCTCCGCTATACTTCTGGCGGTAACTTTAAAATTCCGATGGTAATTCGCGGACCTGGAGGTGTGGGACGGCAGCTAGGCGCAGAACATTCCCAGCGCCTAGAAACTTACTTCCAAGCTGTGCCAGGGTTGAAAATTGTTGCCTGCTCCACACCAAGAAACGCTAAAGGACTGCTGAAATCCGCTATCCGCGATGATAATCCAGTATTGTTCTTTGAACACGTTTTGCTTTACAACTTGAAAGAAGATTTACCAGAAGAAGAATATTTACTACCACTAGATAAAGCAGAAATTGTGCGTGAGGGGAAAGATGTCACAATTATCACTTATTCCCGAATGCGGCATCATGTGCTACAAGCGGTAAAAACTCTTGAAAAACAAGGATACGATCCAGAAGTTATCGATTTAATATCCCTCAAACCATTAGATTTTGATACCATTGGTGCATCAATACGTAAAACCCATAAAGTCATTGTTGTGGAAGAATCGATGCGCACTGCGGGTATTGGAGCAGAAGTCATCGCTTCAATAAACGATCGCTTATTCGATGAATTGGATGCGCCAGTACTCCGCCTTTCTTCCCAAGATATTCCCACACCTTACAACGGCAATCTGGAACGACTAACAATCATCCAACCAGAGCAAATCGTAGAAGCTGTGGAAAAAATGGTGGCGTTACGAGTTTAAAAGTTAGGAGTTAAAAGTTAGGAGTGAGGAGTTAAGAATTCAATATTGAATTTACAACTCCTAACTTCTAACTCTCAACTACTAACTCCTAACTCTCAACTCCTAACTCATAACTCCTCAAAAGAGCGCTATTATAGCGTTTGTCAGTTGCGAGTTATGGTATGCAAAGACAGCGATCGCTATTAGTTTTGATTTTAGTCCTGATAATCGCCGCTATTACGGTGATTGCCACAATTCCGATACCCCTTGGGCTGGACTTGCGCGGAGGTTCACAGCTCACAATTCAGGTGAAACCATCAGCCGATATTCCCAAAATCACCGAACGAGAATTGGAAGGTGTGAAAAAAGTTGTCGAAGGCCGGATTAATGGTTTAGGCGTTTCTGAGCCAGTAATCCAAACAGTCGGCGCAGATAAAATACTGGTGCAACTACCAGGAGTCAACGATCCAGAGCAAGCTGAACGGGTGCTAGGGGGTACAGCACAGTTAGAATTTCGTACCCAAAAGGCGAATACAGAAACTCAACTGCTTGCTTTTCAAGCATCAAGAGCCGAATTGAAATTTAAGCAAGAAGAATTAAGAAAGAGTACCGACAAAGCGGCAATTGTCAAGAATCAAGAAGACTTACAAAAAAATAATCAAGCGATCGCAGAATTGTTTGAAAGCACCGATCCACCGCTAATTGGCAAATACCTCAAGGATGCCTATGGTGAACCCACTCAAGGTAACAACTGGAATGTTGCCATTCGCTTCGACCAAAAGGGTGGTGAACTGTTTGCCAATTTGACGAAAAACCTCGCCGGTACTGGGCGTAGCATTGGTGTTTTTCTGGACAATGAACTGATCAGCGCTCCCACCGTGGGTATAGAATTTGCCGCTACTGGCATTACTGGTGGTTCTGCCGTGATTACAGGACGTTTTACCGCCCAGCAAGCCAATGACTTAGGCGTGCAGTTACGCGGTGGTGCATTACCCGTACCAGTAGAAATCGCAGAAAGACGGACAGTCGGAGCAACCTTGGGTAAAGATAGCATTCAAAGTAGTATTTATGCTGGAGTCGGTGGTTTGACTTTAGTATTAATATTCATGGTGGTTTACTATCGACTACCAGGATTGATTGCGGATGTATCACTAGTGATCTACTCCCTCTTAACTTGGGCAACCTTTGCTTTGTTGGGCGTTACCCTGACTTTGCCAGGAATTGCTGGTTTTATTCTCAGTATTGGGATGGCAGTTGATGCCAATGTGCTAATTTTTGAACGGACGCGGGAAGAATTGCGGGCGGGTAAATCTCTGTATCGTTCCGTGGAATCTGGTTTTTACCGAGCATTTTCTAGTATTTTAGATAGCAACGTCACTACATGGATTGCTTGCGCTGCCCTGTTTTGGCTAGGGTCTGGTTTAGTTAAAGGCTTTGCTCTAACCTTAGCTTTGGGGGTAGCTGTGAGTATGTTTACCGCAATTACCTGTAGTCGGACATTGCTATTTTTGGCAATTTCAATTCACTCCTTGCGGAAGACAGAACTTTTCTGTCCAAACCTGCCAGCATCAAATAAGGCAGAGGTGACTCAATGAAACTAAGTATTAATAAATCGCGATCGCTTTGGTGGAGTATTTCTGCTGCTATCATCATCGCTGGTATCATCTCAATGGTGATTTCTTGGCAACAACCCAATATTCGTTCCCCCTTACGCCCCGGTTTAGATTTTATCGGTGGTACGCGGTTGCAGTTTGTCCGAGATTGCACCAAACCCGGTAACTGCGACAAACCAATTGATATCAACGCTGTTCGGGAAGTAGCAAAAGCACAGGGACTAGGTGATAGCAGTATCCAACTTGTCTCAGAAAATGGTGTAGAAAATGGTGTACTAATTCGGTCAAAAGATTTGGGTGTTGATCAGCGTACCAAATTACAAAACGCTTTGAGCGAAGAAATCGGCGTTTTTGACCCACAAAAGAACCAGATTGACTCTGTTGGCCCCACCTTGGGAAAAGAACTGTTTACATCTGGGATGTTAGCTCTGATAGTTTCCTTCATCGGTATTACTATCTACATGAGTTTCCGCTTCCAGTTAGATTATGCTGTGTTTGCAATCGTTGCCCTATTTCACGATATCTTGATTACAGTAGGGTCTTTTTCATTTTTGGGTTTGGTAGCAGGCATCGAAGTAGATAGCCTTTTTATCGTCGCCTTACTTACGATCACAGGTTTTTCAGTCAACGACACAGTAGTGATTTACGATCGCATTCGGGAAACCCTTAAAATCCATCCCGAACAGCCGATTGCCGAAATTGTAGATGATGCGGTTAACCAAACATTGACCAGATCGATCAACACTACCTTAACCGTATTACTGACATTATCTGCAATCTTTCTATTTGGCGGGGAAACACTGAAATACTTTTCCCTTGCTTTGATTATTGGCTTCACAATGGGAGCTTATTCGAGTATTTTCATCGCCAGTACTCTTCTAACTTGGTGGCGAGAGCGTAAAGGGGAATCCCAGGTGTTAGACAACCCTGATTCGATTGATACATCTCCCAGTTCCCAGGATAGTTAAACTTGTGTATATTTCACAATTGGGTGAAAGCATTTTGAATTGCTCACCCACGCCTTGCACTCTTATTCCCCTATGGATCAACCGGAAGAACGATTAAATAGTGTCCCAGACTTGGAGAAATCTGACCCATCGTTTGCTCAACAAGTACAAAGGCTACATCAGCTAACAGTATATGGCAGGTGGCTATTTGTGGGCTGTTTATGGCTGACCATTGCGCCTGTCTCCTTGTGGGGTCTACGTGGAGAAATTGCTCTGTGGCAACAATATTTTACCTGGGTAGCAGTGAGATTTGGATTATTCTACCATCCGCTGTCTACCTTCGGTCTAGCTTTTTGTTTTGGAATGACTGCCGCTGTTTTAGTTTGGCAAAGTCGGAATATTCTACTCGGACTACCACAGCAGGAAAAACAACGTTTAGAAAAACAAGTTTATCGGATACGTCAACAGGGAGCAACTCATCCTCTATGGAAGTGGGTTTGTCATTAAATTTTCTTTCTCTACACGTACAGCAATTTATAGCAAAATATGACTTAACCATACTAGACATCTGTTGAAAAAGAATGTAGAGACTTAGCAGTGCTAAGTCTCTACAAGATTTCTGGATCATGCATATTTAATTTCACCAAATGTCTGCTCAAAGATACTGCCAAAAGTGGATGCCATACATGAACGATCTTCAGATTAAATTTAGCGATCGCAAGTCTGAAATTGACCTTTACCAACTCCAAGAACTGTTAAACGTTTCCGCTTTCTGGGCAAAGGGACGCAGTATTGAGGATTTAGGTATAGCTATTGCCAATAGTGAGCCAGTGATTTCTGTTTGCGATCGCGATCGACTTATTGGCTTTGCAAGAGCAACATCTGATGGCATCTATCGCGCCACAATTTGGGATGTTGTGATTCATCCAGAGTATCAACATAGTGGCTTGGGAAGCAATTTAGTAGAAACTGTTTTGAGACATCCCCGCATGAAGTGGGTTGAGCGTATTTACCTAATGACTACTCACCACCAAGGTTTCTACGAAAAGATTGGTTTTCAAACCAACAGCACCACTACTATGGTGCTACACAATCAAGCTAACCATGCTTTCATTTCTGCTACAGAAGTTCAGCTTCAGGAATCACTAGGGGGATAGAGATTTGTAGTCTGGTAAGCTGTTGAAGTGGTTCCTTCACAATGGTCAAAGGCAATATTTCTAACTTTCCTCCCATAACTTCCACCAGAGTCTGATTGATTAATAGCCTCATTCCTGGAGAAAGAACAGCGTTTTTTTGGTCAATCTGAGTCAACCGATCTTCAAATTTGAGCAAATCAATCGGCTCGCTTTGGGGTACAGCATGGGTTGGTAAATCTAGCCAAATGTTTACAAAATTGTTTGTAGGTAAAGTGCTACTGGAAATACAAATGCTGCCTTCCTCCATCTGAGTAATGGCAGTGTCTATTAAACTTATCAATACTTGGCGGAGCCAGAGGTAATCTGTCAAAACATAAATTTCTGGTTCGGTGGGTAATAATTGCAAGGGAAAATTGCGATTTGCCGCCAGCATATAAGTTAAGCCATGAACCTCATCTAAAATTTCGGCTAAGGGTCTGGGCTGAATATCTAATTTATTGGTGCCATGTTCAGCTCTTGCAACGTTGAGAATTTCATCCATGAGCTTCAGCAACTTCAGCGTTCGCTCGTGAGCTTGGGCAATAAATTCTCGCTCTTCAGCTGGATTTTCACACAAATCTGACAAAATTAACTGATGTAAGCCAATCAAACCATTAAAAGGCGATCGCAATTCATGGGTAGTCCGCGCCAAAAAACCAGCTTTAAACTGGCTCATTTCCCTTGCCATCAGGTATGCCAGCTGTGTTTGCTGTAGCTGTTGTGATATTAGTGACATATCCTGTTGAGCTAATGGCGCTACTGGGGATGAGCTAGATGAAACATTTGGCGATGCCTGCTTTGGGCGTAGCCATCGCCCAAATATCTGACGGAAAACTATACCTAGTGCTATTCCTGCTCCTAGATATATCCAGTTGCTCCAATTCATATCTGGCAATTATTAATTTGCTAATTAAGTACAACAGCGCAAACTAAAGTTTCAGATTTCTCTGTTGTTAAGACCACGAAAACAACATTATAGCTACCTATACTTGGTTATCACTCGAAATCTCTAACTCGATCGCACCTTGTCGCAAAATTTGCCAATTTATCCCTGTCCATTTCGCAACGGTGGAAGGTACACCCATCCCTGGTATTTCACCCTGGTATTCTGTCGTTGCTAAAGTCAAAATCTGGGGAAACTGAGTCTCAATTTCTGTCATTGTTTGCAAAGGTGGCTGACCAGAAAAATTGGCGCTAGTGGTGGCAAGAGGGCCTGTTTGCGCCAAAATAGTTTGAGCGATCGCACTGTTTGGTACTCGAATCCCAATTGTTGTTGGATCGATGGGATTCATAACTTTTGGTAAGCGTTCACTCGCTGGCAAAACTAATGTCAGTCCTCCTGGCCAATATTTATCTGCTAATTTTTGCCAAACTTTATATTCATTCTCACTACCCTTGACATACGGCCACAAATCTTCAGCACTAGCTGCCATCAAAATCAAAGGTTTGTCTTGACTGCGTTGCTTCGCTGCAAAAATTAATGCTGCTTCTTCTGGTATCGCTGCAAGTGCAGGAACAGTATCGGTGGGAAAGCTCACCAACAAGCCAGCGCGTGCACCAGCTATCAGGTCTGTGAGGGAAACTTGCGTCATCTTACTAAGTAAGTCGGCGAGAATAATTCAATATATATAAAGAAATATAACTTTTAAATAACTTCCCAAAAAATTATCTATCTTGTGGGGTGAGTATCCTTGCCCACCGTGAATATGGGACGGGTGTCCTCACCCGTCCCAATAGCACAGCAATTCAGTTACTCGCTTAAATGTTGTGAGAGAGATGTGATCGTGGGGTAATCCCAAATTACCCTTAAATCTTAGATGCAACTCTGATACACAGATGCTCTCCCCCATTAAAAAAATCCTTACTTTAACATCTATCAAAAGTTAGAAATAATTTAAAGCGCTTAAAATTGATATCTACTGAAGTTATTAATAATAATTTTCTATTAATCTTCGCTTGCTAAATTGTAGATGTTGTCATTATATTTAAGTCTATAGGCGAGAATAAATCAAATTACAAAAATTGCTTGTAGTAAGCTTTAAAGCGCTTAAGCGCTTTAAAGCTTACTACAAGTTTTTAATTATTTATGCTCACCTACTTAAGCGTTAAGAAGTACTAAAAACCTTACAATCATTCGTAAGAATTTAAATTTAGCCGGAATTGAGGGATGAAGCTATACTTCATCCCTGGAGTGCGATCGATTCGCTTATTGATAATTTTTCAATACTTGTGTGTGTTGTTTGACTCGATATTGAACGTTTAATTCTGTTAAACAGAGTCTGTTTTAGCAGTCACTGAACTTTCTTGGCAATAATGCGTAGTTTGGAAAAATTAGGGAGTGTATAAACATGACGACTACTGACGTAATTTCTAACCAATACAAACAAAAATTTGAATTTATCAATTTTAGAAATGGCAGAATTTTTGATTTTTCAGTATTGCTGATTTGCTGCTTAAGTTTTGGATTTAGCTGGATTGAATCAATTCTTAATTATGATAGCCATCATTGGGGATTTATGTATGTACAAGCTCTCGATCTAAAAAGAGGTTTAATTCCTTATAAAGAAACATTCCCTGCTTATGGAATTATGACAACTTGGATTCAGAGTCTTTCTCTAACTTTATTTGGAGAGAGGTTGATATCTATAGGTATAGCTACTGGTATATTTTATTCATTCAGTCTTTTTTTGTCATATCAACTCTTTTTAAAATTTCTGCCGAAATATGCAGCATTTTTTTCAACTCTTTTAATCTTTCTTTTAAATGGATATATTGTATTTCCCTGGTCAAATTACTTCTGCTATACATTTTTTTTATTGTCATTTTTAATGTTTTTTAGTAAAAAAAATAATAAAAATGTGTTTGGATCGGGACTATTCTTAGGATTCTCTTTATTATGTAGATATACATCATTTCAAGCTATATTACCTCCCTTTGTATTCTTTTTTATTTACGAAATTATTTTTCAAAAGAATACTAAAAAAACTACTAATTCAAGACTTTTATTTTTTGGTTTGGGGTTCCTATTTCCGATCTTATTATTTTTATTATTTTTATTCTCTAATAGTCTTCTGGATGACTTTTGGATTCAGAATCAAATTATGACGTTACAATCTAAACATGAATTAACAATTTCAAACTTTTTACTAAACTTATTTAAATCAATATTTATTACATTTGTAGATGATGTACATGACTCTAGAATGATTTTCTTTACAATCATCTTTTGTTGGAATTTTGTAACACTATTTTATTTCTTAAAAAAATTGTTTTTGAATAAAAATTTAGCTCCAAATGAAGCGATTGTAATGGAATTTTGTCTAGTTACTCTTTTTGGATACTTAAATGCAATTCACTCATATGATTTTTTTAGACTAATCAATGGTTCATCCCTCGGCGTAGGAGTCATTATTTATTCCGTTATTCAAACATCTCAACGGCTTAGTCGCAAGATTAAAATAATTATACTTTTACCATTAATTTCTATTTGTTTTATTTTGGCAAATAGTCTTATCTTCTCAGCCTCACCAACAAGCGCTGTTTATACTCCTTGGAGATTAGATATAAACCTCTTACAGAGATTATTAGGCAAGCTAAGGTACGGTTACTTAGGATGCACTTTGAAAGTAGTGTTGGTCATATTGGCGGTAACTTGTCATCACTAGATTTAGTAATGGTTTTATACCACAAAGTTTTGAACGAAGGTGATGCATTTGTTCTCTCTAAAGGTCATGCTGCTGGAGCACTCTATGTTACATTATGGTCTTTAGGGCACTTGAGTGATGAAGATCTACAAAAGTTTCATCAAGATGGCACAAAGCTAAGTGGACATCCCCCTGCCGGTTGGATACCTGAAATTATTTTTGCTACAGGAAGTTTAGGTCATGGCTTGTCTTTATCCAATGGATTAGCTCTAGCAAAGAAGCTAAAGAGTGAATCAGGGAGGATCTTTTGTCTACTGTCAGATGGTGAATGGAATGAAGGTTCTAATTGGGAAGCTCTAATTTTTGCAGTGCATCAAAAGCTGCATCAATTAATAATGATTATTGACTGTAATGGGTTACAAGGCTTTGGGACTACGCAAGAAGTAGCTAATTTAGAGCCATTGGCAGACAAGTTTCGTGCTTTTGGTTGTGCTGTAACTGAGATTAATGGTCATAATCTAGATGCGATTGTAGAAGCTTTTTCATCTACTCCCAACAAGCCTCACGTCATTATTGCTCATACCAAAAAGGGGAATGGTGTTTCCTTTATGGAGAACAAGATGGAGTGGCACTATCTACCAATGACTTCAGTGCAGTATCAACAGGCGCTAAAAGAGGTAGGGATATGAGAAACATCTTTTGTGAAACCCTTGTCAAGTGTGCGACTAATCCTAAGTTAGTATTTCTCAGTGGTGACTTGGGATACAAAGCTCTAGAACCTTTACAAGAGAGTTTGGGCGAACGTTTTATCAATGCAGGTGTAGCAGAACAAAATATGGTATCTGCGGCTGCGGGTTTAGCTCAAGAAGGTTTTCAACCTTGGGTTTATAGTATTGCTCCCTTTGTTTATGCCCGACCTTTTGAGCAAATCCGTAATGATGTCTGTATGCATGATCTCCCTGTGCGGCTGGTTGGTAATGGAGGTGGTTATGGCTATGGAGTTATGGGAGCAACACATCATGCACTTGAAGACTATGGAACTATGCTCTGTCTGAGCAATATGCATGTCTTTGTGCCGGCTTTTGCCGCAGAGGTTCCAGAAATTATCAATCAGCTTACTAACTTTGAGCATCCTGCTTATTTACGCCTCGGTAGGTGTGAAAAGCCAAAGGATTTAGAGCTTCCGAAGTATTCTTCATGGCGGCGATTGATGAGGGGTAAAGGAGCCACGATTTTAGTCGTTGGTCCCTTAGCTGGAAGTATCCTTGAGGCGGCGAAGCAATTGAGTGAGTGCGATCGTCCAGACATCTGGGTTTTAACTGAATTGCCAATAGAGGCGGCTAAAATCCCAAAAGATTTCCTTGATGACTTACAGAAATCACGTCATTTGTTCGTAGTTGAAGAACATGTGGCTCAGGGAAGTGTTGGTCAGATAATTGCCCATTGTCTTTTGAAGATGAATTGTGCACCACCGCAGTTTACGCACCGCCATGCTTTGGGGTATATATCTGGACTTTATGGCTCTCAGAATTTTCATCGTCAAGAATGTGGCTTAGATGCTGCGAACCTTGTTAGAGAGTTGAAGAGAAATACAAGATTAAGCTATCCAGCCAGAGGTGGGTTAAAACTGACCTCTGGTTAGGAGGTTAAAACATGACAGAACGTCTGATTTCAATTGTTCTTCGTCCTCTGGTACCAGTGCGATCGTGCTTCTTCCCAGGCTGTCTTTACATACATGATCTGGCATTAATTGGAGGTGCTTTGTACGCCAATACCGTTGGGGAGAATGTGGTTGTACGCCTAGACGACGATGGTTGCTCTCATCGCGTTTGGTGGCCATTGCTCAGAGTGGTGTTGAGCAAATGATTGCCCAGGGTGTCTCTTAGGGACTTCCAGAAAATAAACTATTCCACCAACAGTAATGATAATCATTTTAAAGGGGGGATGAAGGGGCTGCCGACGGCAGCC